>JAYKGR010000139.1:0-24077 GCA_035285645.1 Cyanobacteriota bacterium
CGATGGTGATGCCGCCCTTGGCATTGATCTCATCGATCGCCATCAGCTCGGCTTCGGCCACCGTGTTCTCGGAGATGGCCATGGTGCCGGAGCGGCTGTGAAGGATCCCCACCTTCACTTCACCATCAAAATCGCCGGCAGCCTGTTCGCCGCCGCCGCAGGAAACCAGGGAGAACGACAGTGCCAATGCCGTGGTCCCAGCCACAACGCGAAGAGGCTTCTGCATCAACACGTTGCGCAGGAAGGAGGGATTCATAGGAGCTCCTACGGAAAAATCCGCTGAAAAATCCGCTGCTACTCAGCGGTGTTCGTGACCGTATCCAGCAACACGTTGGCCGCATGTAACAACGACTACCGTTTCGGGTCTCATGGGCGAAAGAGACCTGACCGGAGATGAAGGCAATCCTTAATTCGGTAGCTGTTGCAGCAGAAAACGCTCCACCAGATCCACGCCTTTGTTTTCGCGAATGTTGGTGAAGCACCAGGGCCTCCCGCCCCGCATGCGCTCGGTGTCGGCCTCCATCACCGCCAGACTCGCCCCCACCAGCGGCGCCAGGTCGATCTTGTTGATCACCAGCAGGTCGGAGCGGGTGATGCCGGGGCCGCCCTTGCGGGGGATCTTGTCGCCGGCGGCCACGTCGATCACATAGATGCAGAGGTCCACCAGCTCCGGGCTGAAGCTGGCGGCCAGGTTGTCGCCGCCGCTCTCCACCAGCACCAGATCCAGATCCGGAAAGGCCGCCTCCAGCTCGGCAACCGCCGCCCGGTTGATCGAGCAGTCCTCGCGGATGGCCGTGTGGGGGCAGCCGCCCGTCTCAACGCCGCGGATGCGCTCGGGCTCCAGGGCACCGGCCCGGGTGAGGAACTGGGCGTCTTCCTGGGTGTAGATGTCATTGGTGACCACCGCCAGCTGCAGCTGATCGCGCAGGCGCCGGCAGAGGGCTTCCACCAGCGCCGTCTTGCCGGAGCCCACGGGCCCCGCCACGCCTACCCGCAGCCGACTGCTTGTCATCGCGTGTTCCGCTCGCTTCGCCGCAGGCTAGGAATCAGCGGCCGCAGCGACAGCGGGCGTCAGCTGCGAAACAGGCGGGAGTACAACTCGGCATGGCTCAGCTGGGCTAGAGCCGCCCCCCAACCCCCATTCCACAGAGTCTCGGGCTGCGTGGCCGTCAGCGCGGCGGCCCGTTCCGCCAGCAGGCCAGCGAGCGCCAGCTGCAGTCTCTGCCCTTCGGTAGGGCCCAGGGGAATCAGGCGCAAGGCCGCGCTCACCTGGTTGGCCACCCATCCGTAGAGATAGGCCTCCTCCAAGGCGGGAGAGCCGATGCCGAGGCCATGGCCGGCCCAGGCAAACGCCGCGGGCCAGGCCACCCGCGGCAGCGGAGCCGGTGCCTGTGCCGCAGGCCGCTGCAGGTCTGCCAGGAGCTGCAGCAGCGACTGCCCCATCTGTCGCTGCTGAGCGCGCATCTCCGGCGCCTCCCGCTGGGCCAGCAGCCAACTGTCGAGATCCAGCAGCGCGGCGGCACCCTCGCCCCGCTGCCAGCCCAACCAGGCCTGCCGCAGAGGCCCCAGGGCTGCGGTTTCCAGGGCGACGGCGCCGCGGTTGAGCTCGGCCCGCAGCCACGCACCCAGGCTTTCGGCATCGGTGATGCTCTGGCTCTGCACCAGCACCTCCAGCCCTTCCGAATAGCTGAACGCCCCCACCGGCAGGGCCGGGCTGACCAGCTGAAACAGGTGCAGCCGCTGCTCAGCCATGGCTGTGGCCATAGGCGCCGCCCTCCGGCAGAAAGGGGGCCCGATGCTCTTCCACATGCAGACCGCGGTGGCGTAGCAGGTTGGCCAGCACCGGATCGGCCAGCAGCACCAGCCGATCGCTTTCCACCTGCAGAGCCACGTGGCGATTGCCCAGGTGATAGGCCGCTTGCAGCAAGGCCAGCGACCCGGCGGCCCGCGCCACCATCACCGCCTCCGGGGCCGCCTCCACCCGTACCGGCGGGTCGGCTGGATCCTCCCCCTGCAGCCATTCGCCGGGCTGCAGGGGCTGCTCCCGTGGCAATTGCAGCAACAGCGCTCGGCCGCAGAGGCTGTGGCGCAGGCCCCGCAGGCGTGTGCGCTCATCGGCCGTGAGGCATAGCCGCAGCACTGGCCCGCCCGCGGGCGGGGGCTCCGCCGGTCGCCGATGAACCAGCACCAGCGGCTCGGCGGGCAATGGTGGGGTCTCAGCCATCAAAGTGGAGCGACACAGCGAGCGGCGCGGTGGAGCGGATTGGAGCCGATGACGTGACCTTGGACCGCAAGCCGCGATCGCCTTCAGGTTGGCATGGCCACGTTCATGTCTCGTTTCACCAGGCAGCGGGGCGCACCGTGCATCAGGGTGGTGCTGTGGCTCCCCTGCGGCTGCAGCGGAGCAGGGCCCTGGCCGATGGGCGCTGCGAGCTGCCGATTCTCCATACCGGTGGCGGTCTGGTAGGCGGTGATCGACTCAGCCTGGCGCTTGACCTGGAGGCCGGCGCCCGCGCCCTGATCACCAGCGTGGCGGCCCAGAAGGTGTATGGCTCGGTGGGCCGATCACGGCTGGCGCCCGAAGGGCGCTGGGCCCGCCAGGAGCTGCGGGTGCGGCTGGCAGCGGGTGCCGACCTCGAGTGGCTCCCCCAGGAGCTGGTGGTGTATGCCAATGGCATGGTGGAGCAGCACCAGCGGGTGGAGCTGGAGCCCGGGGCCAGCTGGCTGGGGGCGGAGGTGGCCCGCCTGGGCCGCACCGCCGCCGGGGAGCAGCTGGAGCGGGGCTGCTGGCGGTCGTTGCTGGAGGTGCGCCGGCTCGGGGAGGGCGGCGGCCGCTGGGAGCTGGTGGATCGGCTGGAGTTGGGGGGGGAGGCCCTGGATTCGCCCCATGGGCTCAACGGTGAGCCGGTGGTGGGATCCCTGGTGTGGGCCGCCCCTGAACCCCTCGATCCGGAGCGGCTGGCGCTGCTGCTCGCTCAGGCGCGCCAAGACCGGATCGGCCTTGCCGGTGCGATGGCCTGCGGAGCCCTGGACCAGGGCCTGGTGGCCCGATACCGCGGCCCCTCCACCCAGGCGGCCCGATTCTGGTTCACGCGGTTGTGGGCCCGCATCCGGGCCTGTCGCCACCTGCCGCCACCGGAGCTGCCCCGCTGCTGGCCGTTTCAGGAGCAGCCCCTGCGGGTGGATGGGCCGCAGGAAGGCGTTCCCGGTGAACCTGCTGCAGTGGCGTAGCGCTGGCAGAGTGGGGCGATGCATCTCACACCCCAGGAAAAGGACAAGCTGTTGGTGGTGACCGCCGCACTGCTGGCGGAGCGACGCCTGCAGCGCGGTCTGCGGCTCAACCATCCCGAGGCGGTGGCCTGGTTGAGTTTTCTCATCCTCGAGGGGGCTCGCGATGGCCGCACCGTGGCTGATCTGATGCAGGAAGGCACCACCTGGCTGAGCCGCAGTCAGGTGATGGACGGGGTGGCCGAGCTGATCCCCGAGGTGCAGATCGAGGCTGTTTTCCCCGATGGCACCAAGCTGGTCACGCTTCACGATCCGATTCGCTGACCCCCCAGCCATGGCCTCTCCCTCCAGCTCCAGCGATTGCGGTGCCCTGGTTCCCGGTGAACTGTTCACCGAGGAGGGCACGATCGAACTCAATGCCGGCCGCCCGGTCACCACCCTCACCGTGGCCAACACCGGCGACCGGCCGGTGCAGGTGGGCTCCCACTTCCACTTCCATGAGGCCAACGGCGCCCTCAAGTTTGACCGGGAGGCCGCCCGGGGGCTGCGTCTCGACATTCCCGCCGGCACAGCCATCCGCTTTGAGCCGGGCGACAGCCGTGCCGTGGATCTGGTGCCTTATGCGGGCGGTCGCTCGGTGTTTGGCTTCAACGGTCTGATCAACGGCCCTCTCGACTGATCGCCATGCCTTATCGCATCTCTCGCCGCGCCTACGCCGAAACCTATGGCCCCACCGCCGGCGATCGGCTGCGGCTGGCCGACACAGCCCTGATCCTGGAGGTGGAAAAGGATTACACCACCTACGGCGATGAGGTGAAGTTTGGCGGTGGCAAGGTGATTCGCGACGGCATGGGCCAGGCCCAGACCACCCGCGCCGACGGTGCGGTGGACACGGTGATCACCAACGCCCTGATCGTGGATTGGTGGGGGATCGTGAAGGCTGACATCGGCATCCGCGATGGGCGCATCTGCGCGATCGGCAAGGCGGGCAATCCCGATATCAGCGACGGGATCGACATTGTGGTGGGCCCCAGCACCGAAGCCATCGCCGGCGAAGGCCATATCGTGACCGCCGGCGGCATCGACACCCACATCCACTTCATCTGCCCCCAGCAGGTGGAAACCGCTCTGGCCAGTGGCATCACCACGCTGCTGGGGGGCGGCACCGGCCCGGCCACCGGCACCAATGCCACCACCTGCACCCCAGGCGCCTTCCACCTGGAGCGCATGCTCCAGGCCGCCGAGGGGCTGCCGGTGAATCTCGGGTTCTACGGCAAGGGCAATGCCTCCACCCCGGCGGCGATCGAAGAGCAGGTGCGCGCCGGAGCCTGTGGCCTCAAGCTGCACGAAGACTGGGGCACCACGCCGGCGGCGATCGATTGCTGCCTTTCGGTGGCCGACCGGATGGACGTGCAGGTGTGCATCCACACCGACACCCTCAACGAGGCCGGCTTCGTGGAAGACACCATCCGCGCCATCGGCGGTCGCACCATTCATACCTTTCATACCGAGGGGGCTGGCGGCGGGCACGCCCCCGACATCATCAAGATTTGCGGTGAAGCCAACGTGCTGCCAAGCAGTACCAATCCCACCCGCCCCTACACCCGCAACACGCTCGAGGAGCACCTCGACATGCTGATGGTGTGCCACCACCTCGATCCGAAGATCCCTGAAGATGTGGCCTTTGCTGAATCGCGCATTCGCCGCGAAACGATCGCCGCTGAAGACATTCTTCATGATCTGGGCGCCTTCAGCATCATCGCCAGCGACTCCCAGGCCATGGGCCGGGTGGGCGAGGTGCAGATCCGCACCTTTCAGACGGCCCACAAGATGAAGGTGCAGCGCGGCCCTCTCCCCGAAGACAGCAGCCGCAACGACAACACGCGGATCAAGCGCTATATCGCCAAAACCACGATCAACCCAGCCATCGCCCACGGCCTCGACAGCCAGATCGGCTCGTTGGAGGTGGGCAAGCTGGCGGATCTGGTGCTCTGGAAGCCCGGCTTCTTCGCCGTGAAACCGGAGCTGGTGCTCAAGGGCGGTTCGATCGCCTGGGCCCAGATGGGCGATGCCAACGCCTCGATTCCCACCCCGGGGCCGGTGCACGGCCGGCCGATGTTCGCCGCCTTCGGCGGCGCCCTGGCCCCCAGCTGCCTCACGTTCGTGAGTCAGGCGGCCCTCGACGACGACCTGCCCCGCCGCCTCGGCCTGCGGCGTGCGTGCGTGCCGGTGGTGCAGACCCGTGGCATCGGCAAGGTCGACCTGCGCAACAACACAGCCCTGCCCCGGGTGGAGGTTGACCCGCAAACCTATGAGGTGTTTGCCGATGGTGAGCTGCTCACCTGTGAGCCGGCTCGTGAGCTGCCGATGGCCCAGCGCTATTTCCTGCTCTGAGTGGGCCTTGGCGGCGCCTTTCGTAACAATCGCCACCGGAGGCGGCTCCCATGGCGCAGCAAGATCGCTTCAAGCGGCAGTGTCCGACGTGTTCACCGACTACCGGCCCAACCGCGGCTACGACGAATATTTCAGCGATCTGGAGCAACCCCGCAGCTCCCTGCAGCCGCTGATCTCCTCCCTGGGTCTGATGGGTCTGGATCAGCTCAACCGCAACCATGCGGCCGCCAGCATCCTGCTCAAGCGGCTGGGGGCCACCTTTCGTCTCAATGATTCCGGTAGCCAGGGGGTGGAGCGCATCCTGCCCTTCGACCCGCTGCCGCGACTGATCAGCGCCAACGAGTGGCAGCGGCTGGAGCACGGCCTGGTCCAGCGCCTGGAGGCGATCGACCATTTCCTGGCCGATACCTATGGCGAGGGCCGCATCCATGCCGATGGGGTGATCCCCCGGGAGGATGTGTTGTCATCGCAGGGCTGGCGGCCCCAGATGCAGGGCGTGACCCCGCCACGGGGTAAGTGGTGCCAGATCTCCGGCCTCGATCTGGTGCGCGATGGTCAGGGAACCTGGCGTGTGCTGGAAGACAACCTGCGCTGCCCTTCCGGCGTGGCTTACTTCCTGGAGAACCGGCGGGTGATGAAGCGCATCTTCCCCGGGCTGTTCGCCGGCCGCACCGTGGCGCCGATCGACAACTACGCCTCTCATCTGCTGCAAACCCTGCGCAGCCTGGCCCCCTGGACCGAAACCCCCAAGGTGGTGCTGCTGACCCCCGGCGTGTTCAACAGCGCCTATTTCGAGCACAGCTACCTGGCTCAGCAGATGGGCATCCAGCTGGTGGAGGGCCGCGACCTCGTCTGCGAAGACGACCGCGTGTGGATGCGCAGCACGGGTGGCCTCGAACCGGTGGATGTGATCTACCGCCGCATCGACGACGACTTCCTCGATCCGGCCGCATTCCGGGCGGATTCGGTGCTGGGTGTGCGCGGCCTGATGGCGGCCTACAGGGCCGGCCGGGTGGCCATTGCCAATGCGCCGGGCACGGGTGTGGCCGACGACAAACTGATCTACGCCTACGTGCCGGAGATGATCCGCTACTACCTCGGGGAGGAGCCGATCATCGCCAATGTGCCCACCTGGCTCTGCTCCCGTCCCAGCGACCGCGCCTATGTGCTGGAGCACCTCGGGGAGTTGGTGGTGAAGTCGGTGGCTGAGGCGGGTGGCTATGGCATGCTCATCGGCCCCCATGCCAGCGCGGAGCAGATCGCCGACTTTGCGGTCCGCATCGAAGCCGACCCGCGCAATTTCATCGCCCAGCCCACGCTCGACCTCTCCACGGTGCCTTCCCTCAGCGATGGAGAGCTCTATCCCTGCCATGTCGATCTCCGGCCCTATGTGCTGCGGGGCCAGAACACCTGGGTTACCCCCGGCGGGCTCACCCGGGTGGCGTTGCGCCGCGGTTCGCTCGTCGTGAATTCCTCCCAGGGGGGTGGCTGCAAAGACACCTGGATCGTCGACGATGGTCCCACCGCCGAACCGTGCCCATGCTGAGCCGGGTTGCTGATTCGCTCTACTGGATCAATCGCTACGTGGAGCGTGCTGAGAATATCTCCCGCTTCGTGGAGGTGAGCGAAGCCATGGCCCTCGACTGCCCACCCGGCAGCGCCGAGCCCTGGCTGCCCCTGATCGATGCCAGCGGCGACCGCGAGCTGTTCGATCAGCTCTTCCCCGCCGGCAGCCCCGACGACGTGGTGCAGTTTCTGGTGCGGGAGCACGAGAACCCCGGCAGCGTGGTGAACTGCCTGGATATCGCCCGGGAGAATGCGCGCCAGATCCGCGAGGTGATCACCACCGAGATGTGGGAGCACCTCAACGGCCTCTACTGGAACCTGCAGGAGGAGAGCTACTGGGAGCTGCCCCCTCAGGAGCAGCTGCGGGAGATCCGCCGTGCCTGCCAACTCTTCTATGGCATCACCGATGCCACCCTCAGCCGCGACCTCTCCTGGCACTTCAGCCGCCTCGGCCGGTTGCTGGAGCGCGCCGATAAGACCACCCGCATCCTCGACGTCAAGTACTTCCTGCTGCTGCCGTCTCCCGATGAGGTGGGCGGAGTGCTCGATGAGCTGCAGTGGATCTCGCTGCTGCGCTCGGCCGGCGCTTATCAGATGTTCCGCCAGTCGCAACAGCGGGCGATCGCCCCCCGGGCTGTGGCCGGGTTTCTGCTGCTCGATCCGATCTTTCCCCGTTCGGTGCGGTACTGCCTCGAGCGGCTGAGTGAGACGCTTCGCATCATTCGCGGCAGCGCTGTGCCCGGCCCACCGGATGATCTGGAGTGTCTGATCGGATTGGTGCTCGCTCGCTGGAGCTACACCCGCATCGACGACCTGATCGCCCGTGGCCTCCATGAGGCGATCGACCACCTGCAGCAGGACCTCAACCAGCTGCATAGCCTGATCGAACAGCGGTACTTCATCTCCGCCAGCACCAGCCCGGAACCGGCATGCGCGCCCGCGTCACCCACACCCTGACCTACCGCTACAACAAGCCGGTGCAGCTGGGTGCCCATCGGTTCTGCCTGCAGCCGCGGGGCCATGGCTTCCAGCGGCTGCTGCATTTCCAGCTGGCGATCACCCCCGAGCCGGCGTGGCTCTATCCCCTCATCGCCGCCAGTGGCGATGAGATCCTGCGGGCCCGGTTCAGCGGCGGCACCGATATTTTCGTGATCCGCGCTGTCAGCGAGGTGGAAACCCGCGTGCCACCGCTGCTCGAGGCCTGCCTCAATGGGGAGGAACCCCTGCTGCCCTATCCGGTGGGACGGCTCAACGCCGACCTGGGTGGCGCCTTGCGGGGTTGGCTGCCCGATGGCCAGCACGACCCCGCAGCGATCGACGTGGCTCAGGAGGCGCTGATGGGCAGCGACCAGCGGGCCCCCATGTTTCTGAGTCAGCTGGTGCAGATCATTCAGGATCGGGTGAAATACACTCAGCGGCATGTCGGGCCGGCGTGGCCTGCCGGCCGCACGCTCAAGGAGCGGGTGGGATCGTGCCGCGATCTGGCCATGCTGATGATCGAATGCTGCCGTTGCGTGGGGTTGCCGGCCCGCTTCGCCAGCGGCTACCACCTCGTGGAGCCGAAACCGCAGCGCTACGACCTGCACGCCTGGGCGGAGGTGTATCTGCCCGGCGCCGGTTGGCGTGGGATCGACCCCAGTGGGGCGGGCATGATCGATGACCGTTACATCACCCTGGCCACCTCCTCCAACCCCAGCCTCACCGCTGCCGTGACCGGCAGCTTCGGCGGCCCCCCCGGGGTGAGAAGCGAACTCAGCTGGAGCATCGAGGCCGAGGTGCTCGACGCTGCCCAGCTCCAGGCCAGCGCCATGGAGGTGATCCAGAGCTGATCGGGCCCAGGAATCCCGTTCTGTAGCGAATCCTGCTGCAGGGAGCCGCCGGCTGCGCAAGGAAGGAAGCTGAACCGCCCGACGCCCATGGTCGCCACCGCTTACACCGCCGACCAGGGTCTGGCCGGCGCCATGCGCCACCACCTGTTCTCCAGCCAGGCCAAGTCGCCGTCGCTGGCCACCCGCCACGACCACTACCTGTGCCTGGCCCTCGCGGTGCGCGATCGACTGTTGCGCCACTGGGTCGCAACGGCCGACACCTACACCCGCGCCCACGTGCGCACCGCGGTCTACCTGTCGGCTGAGTTCCTGCTGGGCCCCCACCTGGAGAACAATCTGGTGAATCTCGGCATCCGGCCGGAGGCGGAAGCCGCCTGCAAGGAGCTGGGGTTGTCGCTCGAGGAGCTGATCGCCGAGGAGCCCGAGCCGGGCCTCGGCAATGGCGGGCTGGGCCGCCTCGCGGCCTGCTTCCAGGAATCGATGGCCAGCCTGCAGCTACCGGCCATCGGCTATGGCATCCGCTACGAGTTCGGCATCTTCCGCCAGAGCATCGGCCCTCAGGGCCAGATCGAGAGCACCGACCCCTGGCTGGCCCGCGGCAACCCCTGGGAGGTGATCCGGCCGGAGTGGCGCTACCCGGTGGAGATCGGCGGCCACACCGTGATCGGCGTGGCCCACGACACGCCGATCCTCGGCTATGGCGTGTCGACCGCCAACACCCTGCGGCTGTGGTCGGCCCAGGCTCCCGACGCCTTTGATTTCGCTTCCTTCAACGCCGGTGACTACACCCGGGCCGTGTTGCAGAAGACGCAGTCGGAAACCCTTTCCAAGGTGCTCTATCCCAACGACGAGATGGAGCAGGGCAAGCGGCTGCGGCTGAGCCAGCAGATCTTCTTCGTGAGCTGCTCCCTTCAGGACATGTTCCGGATTCTCAAGGGCCAGGGGCTGCCGGCCACCGCCTTTGCCGAGAAATTCGCGTTGCAGCTCAACGACACTCACCCGGCGATCGCCGTGGCCGAGCTGATGCGCCTGCTGATCGACGCGCATCGCGTCGACTGGGATACCGCCTGGGGCATCACCACCCAGGCCATCAGTTACACCAACCACACCCTGCTGCCGGAGGCGCTGGAGAGCTGGGGTTTGGAGCTGTTCCAGCAGTTGTTGCCGCGCCAGTTGGAGATCATCTACGAGATCAATGCCCGTTTCCTGCGGCTGGTGCGCCTGCGCCATCCCGGTCGCCCCGACCTGCTCGAGAAGCTCTCCCTGATTCAGGAGGGCCCCCAGCGCCGGGTACGCATGGCTCACCTGGCGGTGGTGGGCAGCCATCATGTCAACGGTGTCGCCGAACTGCACAGTCGCCTGCTGGTGCAGCACCTGTTCCGTGATTTCGCTGAGCTCTGGCCGGAGCGGTTCGGCAATGTCACCAATGGGGTGACCCCGCGGCGCTGGCTGGCGGTGGCCAATCCCCCCCTCGCCGATCTGCTCGACACCACGATCGGCGAGGGCTGGCGCACCGACCTCGAGCAGCTGCGTGGCCTTGAGGTTCACGCCGGTGATGGGGGCTTCCAGGAGCGTTGGCAGCAGATGCGCACGGCGGCCAAGCAGCGGCTGGCCACCACCATTCGCGATGACACGGGCGTGCTGGTGGATCCGGCTTCCCTGTTTGATGTGCAGGTGAAGCGGATCCACGAATACAAACGCCAGCACCTGGCCGCCCTCCAGGTGGTGGAGCGCTATCTGCGGCTGCGGGCTGGGGAGGATCTGCCGCCCCGCACCGTGATCTTTGGTGGCAAGGCGGCACCCGGCTATGCCATGGCCAAGTTGATCATCCGCTTGATCGTCGGCATCGCCGACATGGTGAACATCGACCCGGCGGTGAATGGCCGCCTGCGGGTGGTGTTTTTGCCCAACTTCAGTGTGACCCTGGGCCAGCGCATCTATCCGGCGGTGGATCTCTCCGAGCAGATTTCCACCGCCGGCATGGAAGCCTCCGGCACCGGCAACATGAAAATGGCCCTCAATGGAGCGCTCACCATCGGCACCCTTGATGGCGCTAACGTGGAGATCCGCGAACGGGTCGGGAACGACAACTTCTTCCTGTTCGGCCATACCGCTGAACAGCTGCAGGCCCTTCAGGCATCGGGCTATCACCCGATGCCATGGCTGGAGAACGACCCCATGGCGCGGGAGGCCATCGATCTGATCGGTTCCGGCCATTTCAGCGAAGGCGACCGCGAGCTGTTTCACCCGCTGCTGGCCAACCTCTGCAGCCATGATCCCTTCCGGGTGATGGCCGACCTGGCCGATTACCGCCGCGCCCAGAACGAGGTGGACAACGCCTGGAGCGATCCAGGACGCTGGCACGCGATGGCGGTGCTCAACACGGCGCGGTGTGGCTTTTTCAGCAGCGACCGCTCGATCCGCGAGTACGCCGAGCGCATCTGGAAGGTGGCTCCCGTGCCGGTCAGCCCAGACGGGGCAGCGCCTTGAGCGGTTGATCGAAGGCCACCCCCGTGACGCAGGCCCCCGTGAGACCGGAGCAGCGGATCCAGCGGATGGAGCCCGTGAGCTGCTTCACCTCGAAGCCTGGGTGGTTACCCACCACCAGCAGCACCTGGTCACCGGGCTGAAACGCCTGGCGATCAGGGATCAGCAGGCACAAGCCGCCCATGCTGATGTCGAGGATGTCGGCGGGTATGGTGCCAGGGGCCCACTCACCCATGGGCCCCATGCCGCGCACCCCAATCGGCGCCCCTAACGGTACCTGCTCTCGCAGAAAGCGGCGGCGGCTGGCGACCCCCGAGGGCGGCGGCGGTGGCGGTGGCGGTGGTGGAACGGGCATCATGCAGGAAACCTAGGCGCAATCCAAACAAATTCGGGAAGGTTCACTGAACTGCAGCATCGCGATCGACATGCAGCATCCGATGACAGCGCCGAGCGCCGCTTGCGTGGCGGCCCAGGCCGAAGACCGGTTGAGGGCTGCCGGCATTGACCTCACCCTTGGGGGTGAGCCCACCACCGTGCCCTTGGAACCCATGGGGGCCGAATGGACGGTGGCGGCCGATGGGCCCACCAAGCTCGCCATGGCTCAGCGGCTGGCCCTGGAGCTGCAGAAGGACGTGTGGCCCGGCAGCACGCTGCTCTGCTGCCCGGGTAAGCGCTATGCAGGGGAGGTGAATCCCCGCTGGGCCCTGCGCCTGTTCATCGCGCGCGATGGCGGCCCCGTGGTGCGTTGGCCCCAGCCCTGTCAACCGGGCCTGGAGGGCAAGGCCCTGACGCCGGATCAGGGGCTCACCTGGCTGGTTGATCTGGGGGTGCGGCTGGGCCTCCGCCTCGAGCCCACTGCCCTCCAGGACCCGTTGGATGACTGCCGGCGGGTGTGGGCCGTGCCCCTCAGCCATGGTGAGCCATCGGCCGAAGCCGAGGCGGCCTGGCAGACCACGGCCTGGCATCTGCCCGCTGACCAGGCCTGCCTCAGCGCCGCTCCTGGTCCGGCGGGTCTGCGGTTGCCCCTGGATCGGCTGGATCCCGCGATCCCCCGTCAGGTGCTCACCCTGGAGATCGATGCCAGTGGTTGGGAACTCTTTCTGCCACCGCTGGCGCGTCAGCCCTTCACGCTCCTGCTCCAGGCGGTGGCCGACAGCCTTGGGCCGTTGGCGGCCCCGCGGCTGAGCGGCGTGCTCCCCTTCGACAGTGACGGCCACTGGCAGGTGCTGGGGCTCACCGCCGATCCGGGGGTGCTGGAGATCAACCTGCCGGTGTGTGGGGGTTGGGCCGAATACGACGGCTGGTTGCGGCAGCTGGAGCTGGCCGGCGAGCGGGTGGGGCTGCGCAGCTGGCGACGCGGTGCCGACGGCCGGGCGGAGGGAACCGGTGGTGGGAACCATCTGCTCTGGGGCGGGCCGAGCCTGGAGCGCAATCCCTTCTTTCCGCGGCCGGCCTGGCTGGCCGGCATCCTGCGCTACTGGCAGCACCATCCCTGTCTGGCTTACCTGTTCAGCCATCCCTGCGTCGGCCCGGCGGCCCAGTCGCCACGGCCCGATGAGGCGGCGGTGGATCTCAGCGATCTGGAGCTGGCTTACCTCGCTCTCGAGCGCGCCGAAGCCACGCCAGCGCCGTCACCCTGGGGCGACCACCGGGAGCTGATCGGCGAAACCCTGCGCCATCTCCACGCCGACCGCGGCGGCAACAACCACCGCAGCGAAATCAGCGTCGACAAATTCTGGAATCCGGGCGCTCCGGCGGGCTGCCTGGGGCTTTTGGAGTTTCGTGCTCTGGAAACGATGCCCCACAGCGCCTGGAGCAGCGCCGTGGCCCTGCTATGGACGGCCCTGGCGGCCTTCTTGCTCAACCCGCGGCATCGACCCACCCGGCTGCGCCCCTGGGGCCGGCAGCTGCATGACCGCCAGCTGCTGCCCAGCCAGCTGCTGGCCGATCTGGAGGCGGTGTTGGCCGATCTGGCCGCCGACGGGCTGGTGCTCGATCCCACGCCCTATCGCCAGATCTGGGAGTGGCGCTTTCCACCGTTGTTGCGTTGGCCGCCCGACTCGGGAGCGGGCGAAACGCCCATGCTGGAAATCAGGCCGGCTCTGGAACCCTGGCCCCTCATCTGCGACACGCCGGCGGAGGGCGGGCAGACCAGTCGTTTTGTGGACAGCTCCCTGAGGCGCTTCGAAATCACGACCCATGCTGCCTTTCGCCGTGATGGCCGGCTCTGGATTCAGGGCCACCCCATCGACCTGAGCGCGACAGAGGGCCAACCTCTGGCCGTGCGCTACCGCCACCAGCGTCTGTACCCGTGCCTACATCCGGCCCAGCCACCCCAGCTGCCCCTGGCGCTGGAGGTGCTCACGCCAGCCGGTCACCAGGGTTTTGTGCTGAGGGATGGAGACACGGCGTTTCAGCCGATTCCCCCGGAATCTTGCCGCCGCAGGGGCGATGGAGGCGGGGTGGGTGCCGGCCGCTACGACCCCCACGACTGCACCATCGACCTGCGGCTGCTGGAGGGGGCGCTTACCAGCTGACGCCGTGCAGTTTTGGCAGAGGAGCTGTTTTGAAGGTGGTGGCAAACAGGCGGGGGATGCGGCGGCTGCAGTACACGCGGAATTCGCGCACCACGGTGGTGGCGGTCGACCGCTTGGCCTGATTCAGTACGAATGATCCATCGGGATCGCTCACCGAGCGATGGAAGGTTCCAGGTGGAATGCGAAGAATGTCGCCACCCGCTTCCAGGCGAACGATGTGATAGGGGTAATTCCAGCCAAAGTTGACCAGGTAGAAGGTGCGGCCGCCGCTCAGGGCCAGCAGGTTGTCTTCCTGGTGGGGGTGGAGATAGAACTGCCAGGCACCGGTGCCGGCCTCATCGGGGGGGCTCACGGCAGGGCCACTATGCACCACGAGATCTCGGGCATTGGAGCCCGGCACCGTGATGTCGAAAAAACGAACGGCGGGGGTATCGCGAAATTTCTCGTAGGGAATCAGCTCAAACATCGGCGCCTGACGGGGCGCCGTGGGTTGGCTTTCGTGCAGCGAATCGGCGGAGTGGGCGGCGGGCATGGCACTGGCGGCCTGGTGGCGGCGCGGTAGAGCGAACCAGTGAATCGAATGACGCTGCGCACAAACCGTGGCCTTGGCTACCGAATAGGTATTTCTTCATAAGCATTATTGCGGTGGGGCCGCCTCAGAGGGGTAGCGGCATATCGACCGATGCCGGCGCCGGCGCCGCTTCAGGCACCCGTAGGTTCACCACGGTACCGATCACCACAATCGATGGGGCGCTGAATCCTGCCGCTGTGGCTTGCTCCGCCAGGCTGCTCAGCGGGGCGATCAGTTGGCGTTGACCCTGCACGGTGCCCTGTTGAATCACCGCCGCCGGTGTGGCTGGATCGAGACCTGCCGCCAGCAGTTCCTGGCTGATGCGGGCGAGATTGTGCAGGCCCATGTAGATCACCAGGGTGTCGCTGCTGCGGGCCAGGCCGCGCCAGTCCACCCCCGGGCGCACCTTATCGATCTCTTCATGGCCGGTCACGAAGGTGACGCTGGATCCACCAGCCCGGTGCGTCACCGGAATGCCCCCGTAGGCGGGGGCGGCGATACCCGCCGTTACACCTGGCACCACCTGCACCGGCACGCCCGCCGCCACCAGGTGGGCGGCTTCCTCACCGCCCCGGCCGAACAGAAACGGATCGCCACCCTTGAGCCGCACCACGCAGCGATGCCGGGCCGCCAGAGCCACCAGCACGGCATTGGTGCTCGGCTGCGGCACCGAATGGTGGCCGCGCCGCTTGCCCACGAAATGAATGTCGCAGTGGGGTGGCACCAGCTCCAGCAGCGCCCGCGGCACCAGCGCGTCGTGCACGAGGGCATCGCACTGGCTCAGCAGTCGGTGGGCCTTGAGCGTCAGCAGCTCAGGATCGCCCGGGCCGGCTCCCACCAGATACACGGTTCCGGGTGTGGGGGCAGTCACGGCAGAGACTCCAACAAATCAAGCAGCACGGCCCGCAGAGCGGGGCGGCAGAGCAGGGGCGTGCTGGCCATGGCATCATCCTGGCCGCTGAGGGCCTCGGTGAGACGGCAGCGGGCCAGGGCCAGGGGCGCCATGCCGGCACCGCAGGGCTTGGCTTCCAGCCGTTGGGCCACATCCTGGGCCGCGGCGGCCACGGGCACGGCAGCCGTGCAGTGGGTCAGATGGCTGAGATATCGGCTGGGCAACCCCTCCTCCAGGGGGTGATGCAGCAGCCATGGCGGCTGGCCTGTGGCGGCAAGGCCGGCCAGTTCCTCCGCCAGTGCCTGCTGCCAGGCGGTCCATGCCCCCAGGAAAGGCCAACACCGCACGGGCCCCGATCTCTGCAGGTTGGCCCGCAGGGCTGGCAGATCAGTGCGCACGTGGCTTCCGGGCAGCAGCAGCAGCGGCACCAGGCCCAACGGCCGGTTCTCGCTGCGATGGGGGCCGACGCCGGGGGGCTCCGCGGTGAGCGCCTGCAGGGCCACAGGAGCGCCACGGCGCTGTTCGAGCTCGGCGGCCAGCTCCACCAGTTCCGGCGGCACCAGCCCGCCGGAGCGGCCGTGCACCACCAGCAGCAGCGGATCCGCGCCGCGGCGGGCGATCCGTCGCCGCAGTCGTGCCGCCACCTCCGGCTCCAGGGCCCGGCGGCCCAGGGGGATCAGGCTGAGCCGTGCCGCTGGCAACCGGTCCAGCAGGTCAACCGCCCCGGCTGCCAGCTCCGGGTCGAGGTCGGTGGCGACGCGCTCGAGGCAGCCGCGCAGAAGCCTGCGGGGCCAGGCGGCCAGGCCGAGGCTGAGACCCTCCAGAGCGCCATGGCGCACGGCGCGGGCGCCGGGCTGCTCCAGCAGTCGGCAGAGGCGGGTGGCGTCGACGGCCTCGCGCTGGTGGCCGAGCAGGGCCAGCAGAGCCGCTTGCCGTTGCGGTGCGAGGGGTTGCTCGAGCAGCTGGCGCAGCCGTTGCGCCACCACCGCATCGCGCCATGGACCCGGCAGCCGTGGCAGCGGCGGCACCGGATCGGGCTGCCTCACCCACCACTCCAGCAGTCGGGCCAGCTCCGCGCCGTTGCCATGGGGGAGCAGGCAGGCCAGCAGGTCGCTCTCGGCGGCGATAGCCCCCGTTTCCAGGGCAACGAGCCAGGGCTCCAGCGGCAGCCGGGGCAGGCGTCGCAACGCCTGGAGCCAGAGCCAGCGCTCGGCATCACCGGGGCTGGGCAGCTGCCGGGGGTCGGGGGCCGGGTCCAGATGGGCACTGCTTGGCATGCCCCCAACGATGGCAACGGCGGGCTCTCGGCGGTGAACCACCACGCGTTGCCTCAACGGTCGGGGGCGGCGGTGGCCTCCGCCGTCCGGCGCCGGGCGCCGAAATGCTCCACCAGCAGGGCCTCCAGGACATCCGGAAGGTCACTGAGGGGCACTCCTTTGTCGTGCAGTGCCGCCAGCTGGCCGCCCCCCTCCATCGACCCGCCCAGATAGATCTTCGCCGCTTCCACCATCTGGCCATCCTGGCGGGCCTTGGCTCCCATCAGCCCGATCTGTCCCAGGTAGGGCTGGCCGCAGGCATTGGGGCAGCCGGTCCAGTGGGTGCGCACGCCATGGGGCAACTCCAGCCGTTGCTCGAGCTGCTCCACCACGGCTTGGGCCGTGGTTTTGGTGGGGATCAGGGCAAAGCTGCAGTACCGGTTGCCGGTGCAGCTCACCGCCTCGGCCTGCAGGGGGCCCGGGGCCACCGGCAGACGCTGCAGCAGCGGCTCAGCCAGCAGGGCCGCCAGGTGCGCTCCTGGCACATCGCTGATCAGCACGTTTTGGCTTTCGGTGAGCCGCAGCTCGCCGCTGCCGTAGGAGCGGGCCAACTCCGCCAGGCCCATCATCGCGGCGGCATCGAGCCGTCCCATCGGCACATTCAGGCCCACCCAGTAGAGGCCGGGCTGCTTCTGGGGGTGCACACCGCAGAGATTCCGCGGCGCCCGTTGCACCGCATGGCTGCCGTCGTGGGGCTCCAGGGCTGCCAGAGCCTCGTCCCCACCGAGTTCAGCCACCGTGTCGAGCACGGCCCGGCGGTAGCCCTCCAGTCCCAGCTCGTCCACGAGATACATCAGGCGGCTGCGCTGGCGCTGGGTCCGATTGCCATGGCGCTCGTAGTGCAGCAGCACGGCCCGCGTCACCAGGGGTAAGGCCTCGGCCGGGGCCCAGAGGCCGAGGGGCACGGCCAGGGCGTTGCGCTGCGCCGAGAAAAAACCACCCACCATGAGCGTGAAGCCCAGGTCGGCGCCGCGCTGGGCCGGCAGGAAGGCCAGGTCGTTGTGCAGCAGAAAGCTGTCGGGGGCGCCGCCAACCGCCACGTTGAACTTGCGGGGCAGATTGCGGGGTCCGCCGGGGCCCAGCAGCGCGGCCTGGATCGCCTCCACCAGCGGGCGGGTGTCGATCCATTCCTCCGGATCGATGCCGGCCAGCGGATTGCCGGTGATGTTGCGGGGGTTGTCGTGGCCCGATTGACGGCTGGTGAGTCCCACCGCCTCCAGATCGGTCAGCAGGGGCGCCATGTCTTCCAGCAGCAGGCCGCGCAGCTGCAGGTTCTGTCGGGTGGTGATGTCGGCGCTGCCGTGCTCGCCGCAGCGGTCCACGCTGTCGGCCAGACGTGCCAGCTGCTCGGCCCGGATCACACCATTGGGCAGCCGCAGGCGCACCATGAAGCGTCCTGGAGTCACCGGACGGAAGAAGATCCCCAGCCATTTGAGGCGGATCGTGAGGGTGGCTTCATCCATGGCTTCCCAGCCGGCGGCAGCCAGATCCTTCAGGCGGGGGGCCAGCTCCAGCCCGCAGAGATCAGCCTTGGCCTGTTCCACCTTGGAGAGGGTGGCGGGCGTTGCGGCCCCGGCCTTCGAGGGTGTTGAGGTCATGGAGAGAAAAACAGCGCGTTAATCTGCGGCCACGTGGGAGGCCGTGTCTGCAACCGGATGGGGAATCCCAGGCCGGGGGCCGTCTTCGCTCTCGGCCACAATGAAAACCCGCCACCCCCGCCCAGGCGTGTTACAAGCGCTACCAGATTTGCCGCAGGAGGATGGTGGCCGGGGAAATCCCGCCGCGTCTGCTGACCGGCGCGAGCAGCAGCTGCAGCGGCTCGGGCCTGAGCGCAGCCGCTTCCGCGAGCTCATTGGCAAGGTGGGCAGCGGCGAGCACACCAGCACCGGCCTCACCCGGGCGGAGGCGGCAGAAGCCATGGCGCTGCTCCTCTCCGGCCGGTTGGACCCAGCGCAGGTCGGCGCCTTCCTGATCGCCCATCGCATCCGCCGCCCCACGCCGGAGGAGCTCAGCGGCATGCTCGACACCTTTCGGCTGCAGGGGCCGAGCCTCACCACCCCCGGCCGCCGAGCCCTCTGCTTCAACGTGCCGTACGACGGCCGCAGCCGCACAGCCCCGGTGCTGCCCTTGCTGGCTCTTACCCTGGCGGCGGCGGGGCTGCCGGTGGTGCTCCATGGCGGTGCGCCGATGCCGGTGAAGTACGGCGTCACCCTGGCCGAACTGTTCGCGGCCCTAGGCATCGCCTGGGCGCCGCTGGAGCTGGCGCAGGTGCAGGAGCAGCTGGATCGCCACAATCTGGCGCTCACCCACCAGCCCCGCCACTTCGCCGCTGCGGAGGCGCTGGTGCCTGCCCGCGATCTGATCGGCAAACGGCCGCCGGTGGCCAGCCTCGAACTGCTCTGGACCCCCCACCGGGGCGAGCATCTGCTGGTGAGCGGTTTCGTGCATCCACCCACGGAGCAGCGGGCCTGGGAGGCGCTTGCCGCCGCCGGCGAAACCGATGTCTTCACCATCAAGGGTTTGGAGGGATCCACCGACCTGCCCACCACCCGGGCGGGCATCGCGGCCCGTCTGCGGGGCGGCCGTGCGGAACGGCTGCTTCTCCATCCGCGGGATCACGGCATCACGGCGCCGGAGGTGGGTTGGGAGAGCCTGGAGCAATGGGTTGAGCAGGGGTTGGCAGCACTGCGC
This sequence comes from Cyanobacteriota bacterium, assembly GCA_035285645.1. GTDB lineage: Bacteria > Cyanobacteriota > Cyanobacteriia > PCC-6307 > Cyanobiaceae > Cyanobium. Next base: position 19,512 of record JAYKGR010000139.1, read on the forward strand.
GGCGAGGGGCCCCTCGCCCCGGCCCTCACCTGGAACCTGGCCTGCCTGCTCTGGCAGAGCGATGGATTCACCGCCCTGCCCGCCGCCCTCGATCAGGCCCGGGCTCTGCTGCAGGCGCGTGTGGGGGAAACCCTGCGGCGGGAGCTGGGCCGATGAGCCTGCATCGCTGCCTGTTCGGCTTTGAGGCCGATTTCGCCGGCGACCTGCGCTGTCTGCCGATGGCCGTGCGCCGTAAGCTCGACCTCGGGGGCATCAAGCTGAAGTTGGTGCATTGGCATGCTCTGGACGAGCATGAGCGGCACCAGCTGCTGGCCTGGCCCGACGATGCCGATGCCGTCGGCCGCCTGCGCCAGTGGCTGCTGGAGCGCAGCGCCGCCTTGCCCGCAGGCCCGGCCAGCACCCTTCCCCCGGCCGTGGCAGCCGACTGGCAGCAGCCTGATGCGCTGCCGGAGGTGCTGCAGGCCGCCTGCCGGCAGCTGGGCCATCCTCTCAACCTGGCGCAGTGGCGGGCCCTCAACGAGCTGCAGCGGTTTGCTCTGGTGAAACTGAGCCATCCCGGCCATGAACACCGCAATCTGCCCCGGGCACTGGTGGAATTCGGCCTGGTGAGGGACGATTTTGTAGCAAAGGCAACGACGCCCCCGCCCCTGGCGTGATGCGATAGGCATGTCGGTCAGCTTGAGCGCCGACGTGAATCTGGCGATCCGAGGCTCATTGTTGCCGAAGCCCGGTCGTCATGCCTGGCCGTCTGCTCTCCCCTTCGCCAGCGCTGTTCCTGGCTTGTCCGCATGCTTCTGAGGCCACATCTGTGGTTGCCTCGGGTCGTTTGTGCGGCTTGGTCCGTTGGCGGATTCCTTTCTATCCGATCTCTTTCCCTGGTTTCATGGCTTCCTATTCGCGTCGCCGTTTTCTGATCACCGCCGCCGGCACCGCTGTGGGCAGTGCCGTGTTGGCCGCCTGCGGGGGGCCGGCGCCGAAGCCCAAGGCCAGCACCTCTGGCGGCGGGGACACCGAGGTGAAAGGCGCCACCCTCGGGTTCATTGCCCTCACCGATGCGGCGCCCCTGATCATCGCCAAGGAGAAGGGCTTCTTCGCCAAGCACGGGATGCCCGAGGTGAAGGTGGTGAAGCAGACCTCCTGGGCCGCCACCCGCGACAACCTGGAGCTTGGCGGCAGCCGTGGCGGCATCGATGGCGCCCATATTCTGACGCCGATGCCTTATCTCCTGACGGCCGGCAAAATTACCAAGACCAAGCAGCCATTGCCGATGTACATTTTGGCTCGGCTGAATGTTAATGGCCAAGGCCTGTCGCTGTCCAATGAGTTTCTAGCGGATAAAGTGGCGCTTCAGAGTCCTAAGCTGAAGGAAATCGCCGATCGAAAGAAGGCGGATGGCAAGCTGCTGAAGGCAGCCATGACCTTTCCGGGAGGCACCCATGATTTGTGGATGCGCTACTGGCTGTCGGCCAATGGCATCGATCCCAACAAAGATGCCGATCTGGTGGTGGTGCCGCCTCCGCAGATGGTGGCGAACATGCAAACCGGCACCATGGATACCTTCTGTGTGGGTGAGCCCTGGAATCAGCGGTTGGTTAACAAGAAGATGGGCTACACCGCAGCGATCACCGGCGAACTCTGGAACGATCACCCCGAGAAAGCCTTCTCCTTGCGGGCCGACTGGGTGGACAAGAATCCCAAGGCTGCCATGGCGATGTTGATGGCCGTGCAGGAAGCGCAGATGTGGTGCCAGGATCCAGCCAATCTTGATGAGCTTTGTGAGATTACATCCAAAGATAAGTATTTCAAGGCCAGCGTTGCTGACATCAAGCCTCGCCTGGCCGGTACGTTCGACTACGGCGATGGCCGAAGCGTGACCGATTCTCCGCTGCGGATGCATTTTTGGAAGGATGCCGATTCCTATTCGTTCCCCTATAAGAGCCACGATCTCTGGTTCCTTACCGAAAATATCCGCTGGGGCTACTTGCCGGCGAATACCGACACCAAGGCCTTGATTGATCAGGTGAACCGCTCTGATCTATGGAAGGAAGCTGCCACCGCCATTGGTCAGACCAAGGCCATTCCTGCCAGCGATTCACGCGGCAAGGAAACCTTCTTTGACGGCATTGTGTTCGACCCTGAGAATCCCAAGGCCTACCTTGATTCGCTCAGCATCAAGGCGATTAGCTGATCCCAGGTTTGCCGACCACCCCCCTACGTCCCTTCATCGTCCTGATTCGTGACCATCACCGCTCCCGCCAGGCGCAGGCGGCCCAGGCTGTTGCCGTCGTTGCCCCAGGTGCTCCCTTACCTGCTGTGCATCGGCGCCTTTCTGATCGTGTGGCAGCTGCTGTCGGCTGCCCTCGGCGCCGCCCGCCTGCCGGGCCCGATCCAGGTGATCACGGATACCTGGGATCCCTACATCAAGGATCCCTTTTATGACGAGGGTGGGACTAGCAAGGGTCTCGGCTGGCAGATTTTGATCTCCTTGCAGCGGGTGGCTGTGGGGTACGGCCTGGCGGCGGTGGTGGGCATTGCCCTGGGCGGCCTTCTGGGTCTCAACCGATTTGCGGGCAAGGGTTTTGATCCCGTGGTGCAGGTGTTGCGCACGGTGCCACCCCTGGCTTGGTTTCCCATCTCGTTGATGGTGTTCCAAGACGCCAACATGTCGGCAATTTTTGTGATATTCATCACTGCTATCTGGCCCATCATTATCAATACGGCCGTTGGTATTCGCGAAATTCCCCAGGATTACACCAATGTCGCTCGCGTCTTGAGGCTGAGCAAGCGCGCCTACATTCGCAGCATTGTTGTGCCTGCCACGGTTCCTTATGTGTTTACGGGTCTGCGCATTGCTGTGGGCCTAGCCTGGCTGGCGATCGTGGCGGCTGAGATGCTCAAGGCCGATGGTGGTATTGGATACTTCATCTGGGATGCCTACAACGCTGGTGGTGATGCCAGCTCCAGTCAGATCATTCTGGCTATTCTTTACGTGGGTCTGGTGGGTTTGGCGCTCGATCGGCTGGTGGCCTTCGTTGGCCGCAAGGTGAGCAAGGGGGCTGCCTGAGATGGCTACCCCCAACGGCCTGATCACAGTGGATTCCGTGACCCAAACCTTCCCGCTCGATGGCGGCGGGCAGTATGTGGCGTTGCGATCGATCAACCTCGATATCGCTCCGGGCGAATTCGTGACCTTGATCGGCCACTCCGGCTGTGGCAAGAGCACGTTGCTCAATCTATTGGCGGGCTTGAGCCAGGCCAGTGAAGGCGGGATCCTGATGCATGGTCGGCAGGTCACCGAGCCGGGGCCCGAGCGGATGGTGGTGTTTCAGAACTATTCCTTGCTGCCCTGGCTCACGGTGCGCCAGAACATCGCTCTGGCCGTGAACACGGTGTATCCCCAGATGGCTCCCCGTGAGCGGCACGAGATCGTGGAGCGCAACATCCAGTTGGTGAGCCTGACGGCTGCAGCCCATCGCCTCCCCGCCGAGCTCTCCGGCGGCATGAAGCAGCGGGTGGCCATCGCCCGCGCCTTGTCGATTCGCCCCAAGCTGCTCCTGCTCGATGAGCCCTTCGGTGCCCTCGATGCCCTCACCCGTGGCAACTTGCAGCAGCAGCTCATGCAGATCTGCCAGGAATCGTCTCTCACCGCCGTGATGGTGACCCACGACGTGGATGAGGCGCTGCTGCTCTCCGATCGGGTGGTGTGCCTCACCAATGGTCCGGCGGCCCGCATCGGCCAGATCCTCTCGGTACCGCTGCCGCGCCCACGGGAGCGCCTCAGCGTGATGAACCACCCCGATTACTACCAGCTGCGCTCTCAGCTGATTCATTTCCTTCAGGAGCAGCGCCGCCTCAAGCAACTCGCCGCCACCAGCCGATGACCGTCGCCACCCGTTCCGCCGGCAGCCAACCCTTCCTGGAATTTCGGGATGTGGGCCAGGTGTTTGCCACCAACCGCGGCCCCTTTGAAGCGCTGCGTGCCATCAACCTGGAGGTGAGCCAGGGCGAATTTCTCTGCGTGATCGGCCATTCCGGCTGCGGCAAGAGCACCCTGCTCAACATGGTGTCGGGCTTTCTGCAACCCAGCAGCGGCACGGTGTGCCTCGAGGGGGTGCCGATCGAGCGGCCCGGGCCTGATCGCATGGTGGTGTTTCAGAACTATTCCCTGCTGCCCTGGCTCACCGTTTGGCAAAACGTGGAGATGGCGGTGAAAGCGGCCCGGCCTGAGCTGGCTCCAGGCGAACGCCGCCATGTGGTGCATCACCATCTCGAGATGGTGGGTTTGCTGGAGGCGCGCGCCAAGCGTCCCCCGCAGATCTCTGGCGGTATGAAGCAGCGGGTGGCCATCGCCCGCGCCCTGGCTGTGAGTCCGGCGGTGCTGGTGCTCGATGAACCATTTGGGGCCCTCGACGCGATCACCAAGGAGGAGCTGCAGGAGGAGCTGCTGGCGATCTGGCACGAGCAGAAGCCCACGGTGCTGATGATTACCCACGACATCGACGAGGCCCTGTTCCTCGCCGACCGGATCGTGATGATGACCAACGGTCCCTCGGCCACGATCGGCGA
>JAYKGR010000140.1:0-6311 GCA_035285645.1 Cyanobacteriota bacterium
GTCCCGTTATCCATGAGCCGCTCGAGGTCGCCGGTAACGGCGATCCCAGACAGATGATCACCCCCTTCCCGGTGTCTCCGGGGCGGTGAACAGAACCCGGCTTACGTCCTGCTTTCACCCTATGGACCCCCTTCGCACCCGGCAACTGCTGACCCTGCTGAGCCAGCTGGGTCTTGATTTGCAGGCGGATCAGCCTGTCTGTCTCGATCCGATCGACGAAGCCCTGAGCCACACCTCCGCCGCCGGGCCCCGCAACCATGAGCGCCTGGAGTTCCTTGGCGATGCGGTGTTGCGCCTGGCAGCCGCCGAATGGCTGATCCTCCACCATCCCCAGCGGGGAGTGGGCGAGTGGTCGGGTCTGCGGGCCCAGCTGGTGAGCGACCGTTGGTTGGCCGCGCTGGGGGAGCGCTGTGGCCTGCAGGCTGTGGCGCGCATCGGGCCGATGGCCGCGGGCGACCTGGCCGGTCGAGCCACCCTGTTGGCTGAACTGTGCGAAGCGTTGGTTGGCGGGATCTATGAGGCCTGGGGGGGTGGCGGCCCCGGTCTGGCCGCAGTGCGCCGTTGGTTGGATCCTCACTGGCAGGAGGGTGCTGCCGAACTGCTGGCCGATCCCCATCGTCACAACTGGAAATCAGCCCTGCAGGAGTGGAGCCAGGGCCTGGGGCTGGGGCTCCCCCACTACCGCTGCCAGGAGGTGAGCCGCCGCCATGGCGACACCCGCCGTTTTCACTGCCAGGTGTGGTTGGCAGACCGGTCGCTTGGTGAAGGCTGGGGCGGCGCCCGGCGCGAGGCAGAACAGCAGGCGGCGCGTCAAGCGCTCGAGCTCAGGCAGCCTGCAGCGTCGCCAGAGGCAAGGTAACCAGTTTGTCCCAGTTGCCACCTTCAAAAAGAACGGCGGCCATGGAACCACTGATGCGCTGCACGAACCCGCGGTAACCGTTGTAGATGGAGCGCTCGTCGCGCACCACCACGGTGGCGCCAGGGAGGATCGGGGCAGAGGCCATGGCCAGCCGTTGCAGCACTGCGCACCATCATGGCAATCCAGAGACGGCTGAGGCGGCATCACCGCCATCAAGGCCTGTGTTGTGGCGGCTGATTGCAGCTGTTCAAGGCAGCCAGCGGCTGATCGTGCGCCCGGCGATGCAGTCTTCGTTGGGCGAAGCGCATGGCAACAGCACATCACCAGCGAGCCAGCTCCGAGATCGCAGCCAGGCTGCTGAAGCCCCAGCCCTTCACCTGCTGGTTTTCACCATGAGCCATCCTTTCTTCAGCAGATTGCCCATCAGCGGCCTGGTCGGTGCGGCAGCTCTCAGCGCCGGCATTGCCCTGGCCCCAGCTCCCGCCAGTGCCATCTGCCTCAGCGGCAGCCTCGACATTGACGGTACCAATTGCACCCTCTTCAATCCCAGCACCGACTCCCAGGCCACCAATAAGATCGACGACCCTGGTCTGAACAAAACTCCCTTTGCCCAAATGGGATTCAGGACAGATGCCGCGCTGGCAGACGTTCAGATCACCGGCATCGGCTGGTCTCAGGATGATGGTGCAACCTGGACCCTTTTCAACCCCTCTTCTCTGGGGCCGATTGGCAGCTCTTACGTGTATACTAACCCCTTTGACTTCACGCCCAAAGTGGGCACCCCTCTGCTCACTCGCTTCACAATCGAATCCGGCAGCAGCCTGGTGACCGGCAACCTGGTTCAGTCGATTCTTGTGGCCAGTGCCATCAATACGACTGACGTCAATGGGCGTTTGAATGAATCCTCAAGGGTGGGCGACATCTTTGTGCAGACCAGTCGGGATCAAGAGTCGGTGCCTGGGCCCCTGCCCCTGCTCGGTGCCAGCGCCGCCTTCGGCTATTCGCGCCGGCTTCGCCGTCGCCTGAAGGCCGGAACCTGCGGCTGAAGGAGAGCGGATCGTATCGGGGTCTAGGTTGCCTTCTAGACCCCTGATTGCCGTTTCGCCCCCGGTGCCTGAATCCAGCTGGCTGCCCGAACTGCTGGTGGTGGGCCGCTGTGTGGCGGCCCAGGGGCTGGCGGGTGACGTGCGGGTCTTACCCCAGAGCGACTTTCCCGAACGGTTCACCCGGCCCGGCCAGCGCTGGCTGCGGCTGCGGCAGGCCGAACCTCAGGCGGTGCAGCTGCTCGCCGGTCGGCAGTTGCCCGGCAAAGAACTCTTTGTGGTGCGGTTGGCGGGCATCGACACCCGCAGTGAGGCCGAGGCCCTGGTGGGGGCCGATCTGCTGGTGCGCGCCGACGATCGGCCCCGCCTCGCCCCCGGCGAGTTTCATCTCCTCGATCTGGTGGGCCTGGAGGCGAGGCTCACCCCCGATGCCCCTGCCATTGGTCGGGTGGTGGATCTCCTCCATGCCGGAAACGACCTGCTGGAGATTGCCCTCCATGCGCTTGACGACAGGCCGGCACGGCGTGTGCTGGTGCCCTTCGTGCAGGCGATTGTGCCCCGGGTGGAGCTCGTGGAGGGCTGGTTGCTGCTGACGCCGCCCCCGGGTCTGCTGGAGTTGTGAACTTTTCTGAGCTTGAATGCTCTGGCCCTCCGTCGCCCCCGGGCCGACGCTCGCTGCTTTGCCATGGCCGCCCCCTCTCTGGTACCCGTGATCCTGTGCGGCGGCACCGGCACCCGCCTCTGGCCTCTGTCGCGCGCCAGCTATCCCAAGCAGTACTGGGCTTTGGCTGGCGATGGGGATGAAACCCTGCTGCAGCAGACCTATCGGCGGCTGGAGGGTTTGGATCTACTGGGTGCTCCCCTGCTGATCTGCAACGAAGATCATCGCTTCATCGTGGCCGAGCAGATGCGCCAGATCGGCGTTGAACCCGCCGGCATTCTCCTGGAGCCGATGGGACGCAACACAGCCCCCGCGGTGGCGGTGGCGGCCCTGCAGGCCACCAGTCGGGGGGAAGATCCCCTGCTGCTCGTCTTGGCCGCCGACCATGTGATTCGTGAGCCCGAAGCGTTCCGCAAGACGGTGGCTGCTGGGATCGATGCCGCTTGTTCCGGCAGCTTGGTGACGTTCGGTATCGTGCCGACGTCTCCGGAGACCGGCTACGGGTACATCGAGGCGGCGGGATCCCTCGGCGCCGCCCAGCTGGCACCCCTGCCGATTTCCCGGTTTGTCGAGAAACCCAACCGGTCCACGGCCGAAGGCTTTCTCGCTACCGGGCGGTTCACCTGGAACAGTGGGATGTTCCTGTTTCGCGCCAGCGCGATCCTGGCCGAAATGGAGCGGCTGGCCCCTGATGTGGTGTGCGCCTGTCGCAATGCCGTCGACCACGACAGCGCCGATCTGGAATTTTTGCGGCTCGAGCGCGAAGCCTTCGCGAATTGCCCCAGCGTGGCCATCGATGTGGCCGTGATGGAGAAAACGGATCGCGGTGCGGTGTTGCCCCTGGCGGCTGGCTGGAGCGATGTGGGCAGCTGGAGCGCTCTCTGGGAAACAGCCGACCGCGATGAGCGGGGCAATGTGGTGCGCGGTCGTGTGATCAGCCAAGACAGCCGCAACTGCTACCTGCGCAGCGAACATCGCCTGCTGGTGGGGTTGGGCGTGGAAGATCTGGTGGTGGTGGAAACCGATGACGTGGTGCTGGTGGCTCACCGCGATCGCGCCCAGGAGATCAAGGGCATCGTGGGTCGTCTGGAGCGCGATGGCGCCCCGGAAAGCAAGGCCCATCGGCGCATCTATCGCCCCTGGGGTCATTACGACGGGGTGGTGGAAGGCGAGCGCTGGCAGGTGAAGAAGATTCAGGTGAAGCCGGGCGCCAGCCTCTCCCTGCAGATGCACCACCACCGGGCGGAACACTGGGTGGTGGTGCAGGGTACCGCCGTCGTTGAAAAGGATGGTGTCGAGGAGCTGGTGGGCGAGAACCAGAGCACCTACATCCCATTGGGCGCCCGTCATCGCCTGTCCAACCCTGGCAAGATTCCGGTGGAGATGATCGAAGTGCAGAGCGGCGCCTACCTCGGCGAAGACGACATCGTGCGCTTTGAGGATCGCTACGGCCGCACGGATCAGGTTCGCGCGCAGGGACGAGCCGCCGTGGGGATCAGCGGCTGATGCACGGAATCATTCCACGGTGACGCTCTTGGCCAGATTGCGGGGCTGATCCACATCCAGCCCCCGATGGGCGGCGATGTGATAACTGAGCAGCTGCATCGGAATCACCGTGAGCAGGGGGCTGAGCAATTCATCCACCTCCGGCAGAGGCAGCAGCAGATCAAACAGCTCTGTGTCGGCACAGGCCGGAGCCACGCCCAGGAGCTTGGCATCGCGGGCTTTGGCCTCCTGGGCATTGGAGAGCACCTTGTCGAACACGCTGCCTGGCACGGCGATCGACACCACCGGCACGCGGGCATCGAGCAGAGCAATCGGGCCGTGCTTCATCTCACCGGCGGGATAACCCTCGGCGTGGATGTAGCTGATTTCCTTGAGCTTGAGAGCCCCTTCCATGGCGATGGGGTAGTTGATCCCCCGGCCCAGGAAAATCACATCTTGGGTGTCGGCAAACAGGTGGGCCAGCTCGGCGCAGCGCTGGTCGTGGTCGTGTACCAGGGCCTGCAGCTGCGCGGGCACCTGCCGCAGCTGCTCCACCAGCCGCCGCAACCGGCCAGGATCGGGCGTGCCGCCGCTGTGGCCGCGGCGCTCGGCGAAGGCCAGGGCCAGCCCATAGAAGGCGAGCAGCTGCCCCAGAAAGGTTTTGGTGGCCGCCACACCCACCTCAATGCCGGCGCCGATGTCGAGGATGTGGGGCACCAGCCGGCCGAGGGAGCTTTCCGGGCGGTTGGTGATTCCCAGCAGCTTCGGGGCGTAGGCGGGATCGGCCAGCAGGGCCCTGCGGTCCTGTTCCATGGCCAAGGCCGCCAGCGTGTCGGCCGTTTCCCCCGACTGCGTCACGCCGATCGTGAGTGTGTGGGGCCGCGGCGGTGGCGGCGCGTAGCGAAATTCGCTGGCATAGAACACGCTCGTGGGAATGCCGGCCAGCTGCTCCAGCAGATGGGCCCCCACCTGGGCGGCATGACGGCTGGTGCCGCAGGCCAGGATCTGGATCGCCTCCACCCCGTCGTACACCGACTCATCGAGGGGCAGCGCCACCAGAGCCCCCCCCGCTCCTGGGGCCCCGTCCTGGGGCAAGGGCAGATGGCGAGCCAGCCAGAGGGCGGCGGTTTCGGGCTGTTCGTGGATCTCCTTCAGCATGAAGTGCCGGAAGCTGCGCTTGTCGGCCACGTGCTCCGTACCGCTCAGCAGGGTGGGGGTGCGTTGCACCCGATCGCCGCTGCTGTCGTAAAGCTCGATCCCCAGGGGCGTGAGCAGGGCGATTTCGCCGTCTTCCATCGGCAGGATCGTGCGGGTGAATCCCGCCAGCGCCGGCGTATCGCTGGCGCAGAGAAATTCCCCCTCCCCCAGGCCGATCAGGAGCGGGGCCTGGCGGCGAGCCACAACGAGGGCGCCAGGGGCATCCGCCCAGATCACGGCCAGGGCGTAGGCCCCATGCAGCTGGGGCAACACGCCTTGCACCGCCTGCAGCAGCAGGGTGCCATCGGCGTTGGCGCCCGCCGCCAGCCGGCTGGCCAGCTCGCGGGCCACCAGATGGGGAATCACCTCGGTGTCGGTGTCGGAGCGGAACACCACCCCCTCGGCCAGCAACTGCTCCCGCAGGCTGCGGTGATTCTCGATGATGCCGTTCTGAACCACGGCCAGGCGATCCTGCCCATCGAGGTGGGGATGGGCATTGCGCTCCTCCGGCTTGCCGTGGGTGGCCCAGCGCGTGTGGCCGATGCCGCACTGGCCAGGAGCACCCTCCAGCTCCACCCGGGCCGTGAGGTTCACCAGCTTGCCCTGGGCTTTGACAGCGTGCAGGGCGCCGTTGATCACCGTTGCGATGCCAGCGGAGTCGTAGCCCCGATATTCCAGCTGGCGGAGCCCCTCCAGCAGCTGCGGAGCAGCCTCACGGGAGCCAGTCAGAGCAACGATGCCGCACATGGAGCTGAAGCAACAAAAAAGCCCGGCGGGGCCGGGCTTGAGCTTATGGGCAAACGCGGCGCCGGGCTTCAGTACGCCAAGCCCATGGAGCGGGTGGTTTCGTCACCCAGGTAAACGCGAATGCTGAGGAAGTCGGTTGGGCAGGCGGTTTCGCAGCGCTTGCAGCCCACGCAATCTTCGGTGCGAGGCGAAGAGGCGATCTGGCCGGCCTTGCAGCCGTCCCAGGGCACCATTTCCAGAACGTCGAGCGGGCAGGCACGCACGCACTGGGTGCAGCCGATGCAGGTGTCGTAGATCTTGACGGCGTGGGACATGGGCC
>JAYKGR010000141.1:0-10361 GCA_035285645.1 Cyanobacteriota bacterium
ACGGCCAGGGCATCAGCGCCGAACCGCGGGCCCTGCTGGGCCACATCCCCCACCTGGTGCTGAAGGAGGCCACGGAGGCCGGGGTCTGCTGCGGCAGCGCCGGCATCTACAACCTGGTGCAGCCCGACACCGCCGCCGAACTGGGCCGGATCAAGGCCACCGACCTGGCCGGCACCGGCGCGGCCCTGGTGGCCAGCGCCAACATCGGTTGCACCCTCCAGATCCGCCGCCATCTCGATGAGGGCGGCCATCCCCAGCCGGTGCTCCACCCCGTGCAGCTGCTGGAGCGCAGTTGGCGGGCAGGGGGCGGCCGCGCCTGAGCGAGGGCCCGTCAACTGCTCCACCGCCTGCTCCCTACCCTTTCACTGCAGGGTGACCGATAGCCTTAAGGCCGCATTCACCCCAGCGCCCACAGGACCGATGTTCTTCAACCAGCTGGCCGCCAGCGATTCAGCCCGATTTCGTTCGGCGCACAGCCTTCAGTTTTCTGGCCAGGACAACAGCCTGTTGATTCAGCTCAGCGGGATCGTGGTGGTGGATTATCAGGCCCGTGGCTCCATGGGTGGTGAGCGGGGCTGGATCAAGGAAACCCTTGGTTTGCAGCTCGCTCTGCCAGCTTTGGCAGACCCTGGCCAGGTCCTGCATGTGGACCAGTGCACCCCCTTCATCACGATCAACGGGGTGGGCGGCATCTCCACCGTGGGCTGGGGGGTGAATGCGTTTTCAGCGCCCGTCAACGTGGTCTGCCGTGACAGCTACACCCTGGAGGCCACCCTCAGCGTGTACAACTCGGGCGAAGTGCTGCACAAGATCGGTTACATGGTGTCGCTGGTGGGCCATGGGGTGAGCGGCTGATCGCCGCAGCGTGGCGGCGCCCTCACGCTCCTTCCAGGGCGTGCCACGCCGCCACCAACCCCTCGGCGTCCCCGAGATTTCCCGGAAAGGTGATCACCGGCAGCGCCGGTACGCCAGCGTTAGCTGGGGTGAGCACCAGCGACAGGCCTGGTGCGATCTGCCCTTGCAGCTCCACCCGCGCCAGGCCCAGCCCCTCAGCCAGGAGGGTTTGCGTGGTGATGCCGCCCTTGCTGATCAGGTAGCCCAGCTGCGGTGCCACGGCCGCTACCAGCCTGGCCATCAGCCGCGCCAGGGCCAGCCCCAGGGCGCGGCGCTCGCCGGCATGGCGGCACACCAGCTCGCCCCGGCTGGTAGCCAGCACCGGCGTGCGCCCCGCCACCAGCGCCTGCCGCAGCTGCTGCAGCCACTCCGCCTCCAGGGAGGCCAGCAGGCGATCGGGCAGCGGCCCCTCAAGCACCCGATGCAGGCGCGCCACCGGCAGTTCCACCAGTGAGCAGCCGGGCTCAGCCAGCAACCGCGCCAGCTGGGTGTCGGCCAGCGGCACATGGGATCCCACCACGATCAGCCCCGGCCGTGGTGCGCCTGCCGCATCGCGGCGGCGCAGGGCCGCCGCTCGGTCGGGGGGCAGCAGGGCCGCCGGCAGCTCGGCGAGGGCATTGAGCAGGCTGGCGGCACTCTGAAACAGCACCCGTCGCGGTTGGCCCGCCGCGTCGGTCAGGCGCCGCAGCACCGTGGCCAGCGCTGCCAACTGCTCCGGCTGTTCTGCATCCACCGCCAGCAGGCTGCCGCGTGGCAGGTCCGCCAGGCGTCTTGTCAGGGCTTCGCGGCCGCCGGGCACGGCGGCCGCCGCCTTGAGCTCGGCCAGATCGATCCGTGCCACCGCAGCCGCCGGCCAGCGGCCGCTGCTTTTCTCCTCCACCCACCGGGGCAGAAAGCTGTGGCGGTAGCCGAACAGACCATCGCGGGCGAAGGCGCTCTCATGCACGGGTTGGCCATGGAGCCTGTGCACGCCCTGGACCGTGGTGCGCCCCCCTTCCAGAAAGGCAGGCACCAGGAGGATGAGATCGAAGGGGCCCAGGGCCGCCTCGATCTCGTCGATCTCCAGCGGGAAGTGGCCCCGCAGGGTGGAATCGCCGCGGCTCACCACCCAGGGCAGCTTGGCCTCGGCCCCCAGCGCCTGCCGTACGGCCATACAGGCCTGCCGCAGCTGGGTACGGGCGGCGGGCGGATCGAGGGCCCGGCTGTTGGTGAGCAGAAACAGCAGCGGCGCCGGTCTGGCCAGAACGTCCGCCAGGTCGGTGGGCTGCCAGCGCAGCAGCAGCGAGCAACCCCGCACGGTCTGGGAGCCGGTGGGGTCGTCGTCAAAGACAACGATCGGAAGAGGGTGGGGCGCCATGGCACCATCGTGCCGTGATCACCCCTGAGGCCCACGCGCTGTCCGATCTGGTGCGGGATCTGCACCAGCAGGGCATCCCCTGGCAACCGGCCGGACTGGGCAGCCGGCTCGACTGGGGGCCACCGGTGGCCGCCGATCTCTGCAGCATCAGCACCGCCGCCCTTGTGGGGGTGGTGGAGCACAACCCCGGCGATTTCACGATCACCGTGCGGGCCGGCACACCGCTGGAGGCGTTGCAGGCCGAGCTGGCGGTACACCGGCAATGGTTGGCCCTCGATCCGGCCTGGGGTGCCGGCGACAGCAGCATTGGCGGCCTCGTGGCCCGCGGCCTCTCTGGCGGGTACCGCCTGCGCCATCTGGGCGTGCGCGACCAGTTGATCGGCATCGCCCTGCTGCGCGCCGATGGCATCGCGGCCCGAGCCGGTGGTCGGGTGGTGAAAAACGTGGCCGGCTACGACCTGATGCGCCTGTTCTGCGGCAGCTGGGGGTCGTTGGGGCTGATCACCGAGCTCACCCTGCGCACCCAACCCCTGCCTCGCCAGCGGCTCGGGCTGCTGGTGCAGGGTGACGTGAACACCTTGGCCGACGTTGCAGCCCGGCTGCTGGCCTCCAGCCTCACGCCCGAGCGGATCGACCACGCCAGCGCTGGTCTGGCCGCCGCCGCCGGACAGGCCGCCGCCCCCAGCCTGCTCATCGGTTTGGCCAGCCTGGACGCGGCCAGTCTCCACGAGCAGGCCATCGCCATCGATCAGCTGAGCCCCCTGCCGGTGCAGCGGCTGGAGGACGGGGACCGGCAGCGGCTGGTGGGTGTGCTGAACGGCAGCGGGGTCACCGCCACCTGGTTGCTGCGGCTCGGGGTACCCGCACGGCGCGCCGCCGAGCTGCTCAGCGAACCGGCCTTGGCCGGTTTACCGGTGCAGCTGGCGGCGGGTGATGGGCTGGGCATGGCCTGGGCCCAGGCCGGCGATCCCCTCACGGCTGTCGACGTGGCGGCGATCCGCCACCGCTGCCAGGAGCTGGGCGGCTGGCTGACGCTGTTGCGCCAGCCAGCCGGCAGCGGCCTGCAGGCCTGGAACGATGCCCCCTCGCGCCCGTTGATCGAGGCGATCAAGCGCCAGTTCGATCCTCTCCTCCAGCTGGCGCCAGGGCGGTTGCCCGGGGTGGCGCCTCAGAGCGTCTCCAGCCGGTAGCGGCAGGCCAGGCGCCGCTGCTCGCCCGGAGCCAGCACCAGGCGCCGATCTCCGCTCACCAGGGCTCCGCGCGGCGCGCTCCAGGGTTCCAGGCACACCATCGGTCGCGGTGGGTCGCTCCAGATCACGGCCAGATCCAGCGGTGCCTGCGGTTCCATCACAATCGCCCGGCGGCCGGCGGGATCCAGCAGCCGCACCGGCCCGGACGGCTCCAGCAACAGATCCACGCCGGCGGGGAGAGCCGCCAGCCGCTCCGCCGTGGCCGCCTGGGCCATCGCCGCCTGATCGAGGCAGCCGGGCGGCAGCCCCTCCAGGCGCACACCGGCCAGATCGCTCACCGCGAAGTAAGGGTGCAACCCCAGGCTGAAGGGCATGGGCCACGGGCTGCGGTTGCTCACCACCAGCGCCATCGCCAGGGCATCGGTCTCGGGGCTTAACTCCAGCGCCAGGGCAAAGGCATAGGGCCAGGCCTCCAGCGTGGCAGGGGTGTCGCTGAGCTCAAGCACCACACCGCTGCCGTCTGCCGATTCGCGGATTGTCCAGGGTTGATCGCGGGCAAAGCCATGCTGGCTGAGCCTGGCTTGACGGCCATCACCGAGGTCGAGGCTGTTGCCGCTGAGGCCGCCGCAGATCGGGAACAGCACTGGCATGCCCCCGCGCACCGACAGGTTCGGATCGTTTAAGCGGGCCTCATCCATGTATAACAACTCCTGGCCGTTGCAGCGCCAGCCCCGCAGCAACCCGCCCCGGCCAGGAGCGAGTCGCAGCCGGTCGGTGTTCGGATCCTCTGCGCTGTCGCCAGGCCGTACGAACAGCCAGTCGTCGGGTCCGGACTGCTGGAACAGGGGCATGGGGCGGTGGCGGTGCCCCTTCAGCCTGGCCCGCCGACGCCGACGGCGCCAGAGGGAACGCGATCCCGCAGCCAGGCGAGCAGGGCAGCATTCACCTGCTCTGGCACTTCATCGTGGGGGCAATGACCCGCCTCCAACACCACTTCTGCCGTGTCGGCCGGGGTGTGGCGTTGAAAGACCGCGCGCCGCCCAGCGGCGTTGATCCAGGGATCGCGGATGCCCCACAACAGCAGCAGCGGGGCCGTGAGCTGGGCAAACAGTTGGTCGAGGGGTTGCCCACGGGGAATGTCGAACACGGTGCGGAACACTCCGAACGCCCCGGGATCGAGCGATGGGCGACGGATCGCTTCCACCAGTTCATCGTCAACATGGGTGCGATCGACATACACCTGCCGCAGGGTGCGACGGATGGTGGCCGGCCGGCGGAGATTCTCGAACAGCAGACGCTGCAGCACGGGGCTGCGCAGCAGGGCGGCACCGATGGTGCGGCGCGCGATCGCCCCCCAGCCCACCGGATCGGCCTGTTCATCGGAAAAGGGCCCGGCGGCGTTGAGTAACACCACGCCGGCTGCGTCGCTGCCGAGGGCCACGCCGGCGGCCAGGGCGGCGAACCCCCCCAGCGAGTTGCCCACCAGCACCGTGGGTCGACCGATACGCTCGTGCACGTAGGCCGCCAGCTGGTCGCGCCAGAGGTCGCCGCCATAGGCCAGGCCAGCCGGTTTGGCACTGCGACCGAAGCCCAGCAGATCGAGGGCATGCACCTCATGCTGGTGCGCCAGCACAGGAATGTTGTGACGCCAGTGGTCGGTGGAGGCGCCGAAGCCGTGCACCAGCAGCAGGGCGGGCCCCAAGGGCCGCTGTGGCGCTCGCCGCAGGCTGTGCACGGCATGGCCCCGAAACGACCACGCCGGCGTGGCATCTGGCGCGTGGGGGTCCATGGGTAGCCGCAGGTGGCGGGATGCTAGGGAGGACCATCCGCGGCCGCCCTTTGCCGAGCTCGATCCCCGGCTTGCTTGAGACCGTGTCACCCCTGCGGGAGTTGTTGCCCGGCGGCGCCCTCTGGGCCTTGGCCCTGTACATCCCGCTGAGCGGACCGCTGGCGGCCCTCGAGCAAGCCCTCAGCACCAGCGGCCTGGCCGAAGCCCCCCGGCTGGTGGTGCTGGTGGCCAGCAGCCTGGCGCTGGCTCTGGCGGTGGGGCTTGTGGTGGATCTGCTGCTGGCGTTGGCTCTGGGCCCTGGCTGGGCCACCAGCCTGGGGGCCATGGCCGCTGGTTGGGGTCTGTTCCTCAGCCTGGCCCGTCGGGGCGACGACTGAACCACCCGCCGATGGCGTCAATGTCCGTTGCTGGGCCGCGCACACAGTCGCGGTAGCAATGCTTACCGCGGCTACGGTGCGGACAGGCGCCTGTGCAGTGGACCATGACCGAGACCCGACCCCGGAATCTGCGGCTGCCTACCCCAGGCTGTTACGCCGACCCCGATCGCAGCGGTCTGACGGCCGACGATGTGTTCGACGGCATGACCGAGCACCTGTTCTACACGCTTGGGAAACTGGCTCCGGCTGCCAGCCATCACGACCTGTACATGGCGTTGAGCTACGCCGTGCGCGACCGTCTGATGATGCGCTATCTGGCGGGGATTGAGGCCATCGGCACCACGCCAACCCGGGTTGTGGCCTATCTGTCGGCTGAATTTTTGATCGGTCCCCAGCTGGGCAACAACCTGCTGATGCTTGGCATTCAGAAGGAAGCTGCCGAGGCTCTGCGCCGCTTTGGTGTGGAGGATCTTGAGACCATCCTCGAGGTGGAGGAGGAGCCGGGCCTGGGCAATGGCGGCCTTGGCCGCCTCGCCGCTTGCTATCTCGAATCGTTGGCCTCACTGGAAATTCCGGCCACCGGCTACGGCATCCGCTATGAGTTTGGCATTTTTGACCAGCTGATCCGCGACGGTTGGCAGGTGGAGATCACCGATAAGTGGTTGCGCTCGGGCTGGCCCTGGGAACTGCCCCATCCGGATCAGGCCTGCTTTGTGGGTTTCGGCGGTCGCACCGAAAGCTACCGCGACGATGACGGCGCCTATCGGGTGCGCTGGATTCCTGCCGAACATGCCATCGGTGTGCCCCATGATGTGCCGGTGCTGGGTTATCGGGTGAACACCTGTGACCGGCTGCGGCTTTGGCGCGCCGATGCCACTGAAAGTTTTGACTTCTATGCCTTTAATATTGGTGACTATTATGGTGCTGTAGAGGAAAAAGTAGGGAGTGAAACCCTCTCCAAGGTGCTCTATCCCAACGACGGCACTGATGAAGGGCGTCGCCTGCGGCTCAAGCAGCAGCACTTCTTTGTGAGCTGCTCTCTCCAGGACATGCTGCGCAGCCTGGAGCAGCGGGGTATTCCCGTGCAGGACTTTCCGGATCATTGGGCCGTTCAGCTCAATGACACGCACCCGGCCATCTGCGTGGCAGAGCTGATGCGGCTGCTGATTGACGATAAACATCTCAGCTGGGATCAAGCCTGGGGCATCACCACCCGATCGGTGGCCTACACCAATCACACCCTGCTGCCGGAGGCTCTGGAGAAATGGGGTTTAGGTCTTTTTGGATCATTGCTGCCCCGCCATCTGGAGCTGATCTATGAGATCAACCGTCGCTTCCTGCAGCAAGTGCGCCTGCGCCATCCGGGTAACGAGCAGATTCTGCGGCGCCTGTCGATCATCGATGAAGACGGGCATAAATCCGTGCGCATGGCCCATTTGGCCACGGTGGCTGCCCACCGCGTCAATGGCGTGGCTGCGCTGCATAGTCAGTTGGTCCGCTCTGAATTATTCCCTGAGTTTGCGGAGCTTTGGCCTGATAAGTTCATCAATGTCACCAATGGCGTCACGCCCCGACGCTGGGTGGCGCTGGCCAATCCTATGCTCTCCAACCTGCTGACCGAAGCGGTGGGCGATGGCTGGCTCAATGATATGGAACAGTTGCGCAGCCTGGAGTCGCTCAGTGGCGATGCTGCTTTTCAGGAGCGTTGGCAGGAAACCAAGCTGGCGGTGAAACGACAGCTCACCGGCTATATCCATAGTCACTCCGGTGTATTGGTGGATCCGACCTCCATGTTTGATGTGCAGGTGAAACGGATACATGAATACAAGCGCCAGCACCTCAATGCTCTGCAGGTGATTGCCCACTACTTGCGGATCAAGAATGGTATGGCCGACGGCTTAGCGCAGCGCACGGTGATTTTTGGCGGCAAGGCCGCACCCGGCTATGCCATGGCCAAGCTGATCATCCGTTTCATCAACGGTATCGCCGATGTGGTCAACTCTGACCCCGACATGGAAGGCCGACTGCGGGTCGTATTTTTGCCTGATTACAATGTAAAACTGGGAGAAAAAGTGTATCCAGCTGCCGATCTCTCTGAGCAAATTTCTACTGCAGGGAAAGAAGCTTCGGGTACTGGAAACATGAAATTTGCCATGAATGGCGCGCTCACGATAGGTACGTTGGACGGGGCCAATGTGGAGATCCGCGAGCTCGTCGGAGATGACAACTTCTTCCTTTTTGGGATGACTACTGAAGCTGTGGCCAAGCTGCGCCGCGACTATCGGCCGTGGGAGTTGATCGCATCGATTCCTGAGCTCACCGAAATTCTCCGCCTTGTGGAGCAGGGGCACTTCAGTAACGGCGATGGTGATCTATTCCGACCACTGCTGCAAAACCTCACCGGCAACGATCCGTTCTTTGTGCTCGCCGACTTCAGCGATTATTTGCGCTGCCAAAACGAGGTGAGCACTGCCTGGAATGACAGAAGCCGTTGGAATCGCATGTCGATTCTCAATACAGCGCGAACAGGGTTCTTCTCCTCCGACCGCTCCATTCGTGAGTACGCTGCTAAAATCTGGAAGGCTGAGCCTTTCCCGGTGACGATCACATGCGAGATGGAAGAGTCGCAGCCCTGAGTGCTACTGCGTGCTCAGGCCCGGTGATCGGGCAGATCGGGGGTCTGGTGAAGGAGCCGATTGAGCCGTAGCCGATCGGCATTGAGAGGGTCGGGTGCCAGTTCACCGGCCAGCTCTCGGAACTTCTGCTCCACCTCGTCGGGCACGCGCACATCAAAGATGCGCTCCATCAAGGCTTCGATCGAAAACAGATGGGCATTGATGTTCTCCAGATCGGCCATGGCTTGCTGGATGGCGTCGGACTCGGCAACAGCCGCCGAGCTCGACTCTGCCCCGGCGGGGGCTGGCGGTTCGGCGGGTTCGCCGTGTTGCTTCTGCAGCTCCTCCAGCACGCGCCCGGCCAGTGTGCGGAACGATTGGAGCGCAGCCCAATTGAGCTCCTGCTGCTGACGCAGCGAGGGATTCTCACGGATCAATCGGTCGTGCTCCCGATAGAAACGTTGGCAATCAGGGCACTGGCAGGGCTCTTCAGGCACCGCTTCCCTTCGGATCGACGGATCCCATCATGGCATTGAACGGCCGTTCACGCTGGAGCTGGCCTGGATCATGCCGCCAGGGGTCCGATGTCGAGCCCATCGTCGGTCTCGTCACTGAGGCCCGGCAGGGGGATTTCGATCGAGCCCACCACCTGGATCACGTCCCGCAGGCGCATGGAGTCGGCGTACCAGCCCATGGCCTGCTCCACGTCGCCACGGTGCTCGGCGTCGGCCGCCTGCTCCTCGTGGGCGTCAGTCAGAAGGGCCAGCCAGCAAAGGCAGCGGGCCTGCACCAACGAGAGATCCAGCTCGTCTGTGTGGCTCTGGGCGATGCGCTCGCCCTCCTGCTGAACCAGGAGCATCAGGCGCAGATCATGCAGCTGACTCATGGGATGGCCAGGTTTTAGTGACCTTACTCCCAATTTCCAGGCCTACTCAATCGTGCCAGCCAGGGCGCCAGCTGGGTGCCCGGTGCGGCTGCGCTGAGGAAGCGGGGCTGGCGGGACTCGAACCCACGACCTGCGGTTTAGGAAACCGCCGCTCTATCCGGCTGAGCTACAGCCCCAAGGTGGGGTAACCGCAACGAATCACTTTGCGGTGGCTATTCGATCATGCCACAGCAGGGCGGTCATGATTGGCGATGAAGTGTGAAAGATTTTGCAAGTTTGTCCTGGGGTTGGACGATCTCGGCATTGGCCGAAAAGCGGCATCAGCAGGCCAAGCCAATTCGGCAAGGCCTGGCATAGGCTGGTGCGGTTGCGACAGTTTTTGCGGCGTGGCCTCGTCCCCGGTTGGACCCAGCTCCAATGATTTAAGCCAGCTGCTGCGTTGGGTCGGCGTGGCTTTCATCGGGGTGTTCGGCTTCAGCACCCTACTCGGCCTGTTTCCGGTGGCTTTGCTCCAGCCTGCCTGGCAGTTGCGCACGGCCGACGTTTTAGTGAACGCGGTAACCCTCCCCATGATGGGAGCTTTGTTGATCATTGCGGCCGACAGGGTCAACGAGCGTCCTGGGCCCCAAAAACTCATTTCCGTAATTCGGCGTATTGCTTTAGTCGCGGCTTTTGGCTATCTGCTGTTGATTCCACTTCAGATTGTCGCCAACGTGAATGTCACAAGTGCTAGTATTGTGCAGGCGGATTCATTAATCCGTAAAGCCAAGGAGGATGTGGCTGTTCTTGCGAAAGCCGATTCGCCTGCTGCGATGGATGCAGTGCTTGCCCGCATGCCCCAGAATGTTCAGCAGGCGGCTCTCGGGCTATCGGCTGACAGCTTTGAAAGTCGGCGTGACCAGCTGGTCGACTTGCTCACTCCACAGCTTGACAAGGCCACGGCTACAGGCCTTCGCGTCAGTCGCGAACGTTGGTTCAGAGCCATCTTTGGATCGAGCCGATTTACAGTTGTAGCTCTTTTCTGGGCCATTGGTTGTGCCGCCCTTGGAAGCCGTTCGCCAAACGGACCCTCCTTATTGCACTCCATCTTCCATCTGCGCCATGCGTTAGCCAAGCAACCTAAGTTTCGCAGCCGCCCTGCCAGGCCCAAGCCGAAGGAGTCTCCTGAGCAAATCGAGCGGTGGAAGCAAGCCAAGCGTGACGCAGCCCAAAGGCAGGCCGCCAAGCGCCAGTCGCTTGGTCGGTCGCCTCAG
>JAYKGR010000142.1:0-14454 GCA_035285645.1 Cyanobacteriota bacterium
CCAGCGGCGAGAGTCTCAAGGGCATTGCCGTCACCATTCAGGATCTCACCCGCGAGGTGGAGCTCAACGCCGCCCAGAGCCGCTTTATCAGCAACGTGTCGCATGAACTGCGGACCCCGTTGTTCAACATCAAAAGCTATGTGGAAACCCTGCATGACATGGGCGACCAGCTCAGCGATGAGGACAAGCGTGAATTCCTGGCGATCGCCAATGCCGAAACCGATCGTCTCACCCGGTTGGTGAATGACGTGCTCGACCTTTCGCGGCTGGAGAGCGACCGTGTGTGGCGTCTGGAACCATTGGAACTCACCCCGGCGATCGAGCAGACCCTGCGCACCTACCGACTCAATGCCGACGACAAGGGAGTGACCCTGGCCTGCCAGACCGATCCCCAGCTGCCCCGGGTGCTGGCCAACTGGGATCTGCTGCTGCAGGTGCTGGACAACCTGGTGGGCAATGCCCTCAAGTTCACCCCCAGCGGTGGCCAGCTGCTGCTGACCGCCTATCCCTGGCCAGATCAATGCAGGCTCGATCCCAGCAGTGCCCCCGGCGACAGTCCGGCCTGCACCCTGGCCTCACCCCTGCCCAGATTGCGGGTGGAGATCGCAGACACCGGCTGTGGCATCAGCGAGGCCGATCAAGACCGCATCTTTGAGCGCTTTTACCGGGTGGAAAATGCTGTGCACACCGAAGCGGGCACCGGCCTGGGGCTCTCCATCGTGCGCGGCATTCTCGAGAAGCATGGCGCCCGGGTGCAGATGGCAAGTGAGCTGGGCGTGGGCACCACCTTCTGGTTTGATCTGCCCCTGGAGCACTCCGACAGCGATGAGCTCTCGTTGCAGGCCGAACGCCGCAGCCGACAGGGGCTCGACCCGCTGGCAGACCCTGCGGCGTTGAACCCCTAATCCGCGCGGGTCGCGAATCAATCTTCGCTGGCCACCCCGCGCACGATGCGCGACAGTTCGCTGCGCTCGTCGGTGGTGATGCGGTGAGGCACCCCGCTGATGATGCGCTCGAAGTTGGAGAATGAATCCTTGATCTCCGGGCCGTTGCTGGTGATCACGAATTCGCGAATGCCCTTGTCATGCCAGGAGCCGCGCATCTTGAACACGTTCAGTGCTCGGGCCATCTCACCGCGAATCTCCACGTACTGAAGCAGTAAAATCGTATCGGTGATCGTGGAGATGTGGGAGTCGGTGATCGAGTGGCTTCCCATAAACTCCTCGGAGGTGTTGGTGAAGAATCCAGCGATCTCCTCCTGTTTGGCATAACCCGTTACACCAATCACGAACTGGCGGAAGGCGTTGTGGCTGACCCCACGGGCCAGGGCGCTGAGAGAATCGATCGCCATGCGCGAGGGCTTGAACTGACTGATTTCGGTCTTGATGATCTGCAGGTGATCTTCGAGGCCGGTGGATTCGGGGTAGGCGCAGATGATCTTGAGCAGGCCGTCCTGCTCCATCTGCTCAAAGTCGATACCCCAGCTGGTGGCGTTGCGCAGGAGCTGGGCACGCGATTCTTCGTAGGCGAAGAGGATCGCGCGCTCCTTGCTCCGGCAGGCATCCTCGATGAATTTCGACACCAGGAGGGTTTTACCGGTGCCGGTGGCGCCGGTCGCCAGGATGATCGAATCCTTGAAGAAGCCGCCCCCACACATCTCGTCGAGCCGGGGCACTCCGGAGCTGAGGCGCACGTTGGAGCTGCGCTGGGTGAGCCGCATCGCCCCCAGAGGAAAGATGCTCATGCCGTGGGGGCCCATGGTGAAGGGAAACTCTCCCTTCATGTGGGTGGTGCCGCGCAGCTTGAGGATCTCCACGGTGCGTCGCCGCCGCTCCCCTTCCAGCACGTTGCGCAGGATCACCACATTGTCGGAAACAAACTCCTCCACGCCGTAGCGGGCGATCGGGCCGTACTCATCGATGCGCTCCGTGGTCATCACGGTGGTGACACCGATCTCCTTGAGGCGGGCGATCATGCGAAAGATCTCGCGCCGCACCACCGACACGGCGTCGTACTGCTGAAACACGGCTGTGATCGAATCGATCGCCACGCGCCGAGCCTTGTATTTGCGGATGGCGTAGTTGATGCGTTCGATCAGACCGGAGAGGTCAAAGCTGCCGGCTACATCCTGACCCTCCGGGTCAGGCGAAGCATCCAGCAGGAACAGCTTGTCCTGCTCCACCATCTCCTGCAGGTTCCAGCCGAAGCTGGCGGCGTTGCGCAGGATGTCGAGAGGCGACTCTTCGAAGGTCACGAAGATGCCGGGCTCATTGAACTGGCGGATGCCGTTGTACAGAAAGTTGAGCGACAGCACCGTCTTGCCGGTGCCGGAGGTGCCGCTGATCAGGGTGGAGCGGCCGATCGGCAGACCGCCATGACAGATGTCATCGAAACCTTCGATGCCGGTGGGCAGCTTTTGCACCTGCGGCAGCGGCGTTCCGGCCGAGCCGCCTTGCGGGGTGGGAGTGGGGCCGGGATCAGGCATCGAGGGCTGGGCGAAGGAGGACGTCGGTGAAGGGTTGGGGAGTCGGGATCGGCTCAGGGTGAGTCGGCTGGGGGCTCATCTGGGAGGGTATCGGCATCGGCGTAGCTCGCCATCCCCAAGCCCTCCTCGGTGAGCTCCTCGTAGAGAAGATCCAGGCCGATCAGCACCCGCTCACGATCAGAGAGATCGCCGATGATGCGACGCACCGGCGGCGGCAGGATTTTGGCCAAGGTGGGAGTGGCCAAAATCTTGTCTTCCTCCGCCAGCTGGGGATTTTTCAGCACATCAATTACTTTTAGCGCATAAACACCCCGGAACTCGGTTTCGAGGATGTTGCGCAGCGTTTTGAGGGCCCGCATCGAGTTGGGCGTGTTGCCTGCCACATAGAGCTTGAGAATGTAGGTTTTGCGGCCAACCATGTCAGTTCACCTCCTGGGATTCGGCGTCTGCGCCGAGCGGCGCATCGGGGGGGATGGAGCGGCGGTACATTTCGCAAAGGTGAGCCATGACGTCAAGAAGGGCGAGGCGGTAATCCTGAAGAAAATCATTCTTGTGGCCTTCCAGCGTGAGCTGCTTGCCAAACTCCTCGATGAGATTCATATGAATCTCAACAGTTTGCGTGATCGGCAAATCGCTGAAAAATGCTGTATTGACGAAGCTTTCAAGGGCCTGATTGGCGGCGGCTGGATCGCGGAAGTAGCTCAACAGCAGATCGCGATACGTGCGGGTGAGGGAGGCCAGCAGCTCGCGCCGCTCGGTGCTGGGCAGATGGCGCAGGAATCGCGAGGGATCCCGTTTGTAGAACACCCCCAGGTAACCCAGTCGCCCCCGCAACCGGTTGGGCAGTTTCCAGTTTTCCGGTGTTTCGGTTGAGCTGGCGGCCCCGGCCGCACCACGCGCGCTGCGCAGCAGCCGTGAGATGGCAGCGTCGAGGCTGTAGCTGAGCTGTTCCAGCTGGTCGGGGGGGATATGCACCTCCGCTTGGTGGTATTCGATCCGGCCGATCACCTCCCCGATCACCACGGCCGGCAGCACCAGGCCGCGCGTCAGCAGAGCTTGGTAAGCATCGGCGGGGAGGGCCCCCTGCTCCAGCAGCAGCGCGTCCACCTGATCCAGCCGCCGCGCCAGCTCCTGTACCACCGCTTCAGGGCCGAGGTCGCTGAGGTGCACCAGTTCATGGCGCCCACCCCTGAGCCACTGGGCACAGGCTGCCTGCAACCGCGAATCGAGGATGAGCGAAGCGATTGTCAGCGCCGGCACGGTGGCTGCTGCAGGCAGGTCATCGGGCTGGGGGTCGCTCATGCGGCGGGGTTGGAACCGTCGTGCGGTGCTGTTGGCATGTTGACGGAAGGAAACCCGCCCCGCCATGATCTTGGTTTGTCTTCCGATTGACGTGCGTCCAGGCTGAAATCATCGGCCGTGGATCGGGCCCGAGTGTTCGGACCCTGCCCCCATGGAACCGATGAGCCTGTCCGCGTCCCCAGAGCCATGACCACCACCCCTTCCACCGCCCCAGCGGGCGCCACCGCTGCCCCGGGGCCGTACGCCATCGTTGAGGCCTCGGGCCAGCAGTTCTGGCTCCAGCCCAACCGCTATGT
The DNA here is from genome assembly GCA_035285645.1 of Cyanobacteriota bacterium. Classification (GTDB taxonomy): domain Bacteria; phylum Cyanobacteriota; class Cyanobacteriia; order PCC-6307; family Cyanobiaceae; genus Cyanobium. The sequence goes on from JAYKGR010000142.1 coordinate 4,084, forward strand.
CGACCTCGACCGGCTGGCGGCCGCTGAGGGTGACACGCTGACGCTCGACACCGTGCTGCTGGTGAACGATGGCAGCACCGCCAGCGTGGGTCAGCCCTATGTGAAGGGTGCCAGCGTGGAGCTGAAGGTCATGGCCCATCGCCGCGGTCCCAAAGTGATTGTCTACAAAATGCGGCCCAAGAAGAAAACCCGCCGCAAGAATGGGCATCGACAGGAACTCACCCGGGTGATGGTCGAGTCCATCACGGTGGAAGGCAAGGCGATCGGTTGATCGCGCGCCAGCCAGGTATTGGTTGTTGTTTTCTCTGTTTCGCTGTTTTTTCCTCTTTCCGATCATGGCCCATAAGAAAGGCACAGGCTCCACGCGCAACGGTCGTGATTCCAACGCCAAGCGCCTCGGCGTCAAGCGTTATGGCGGCCAGGTGGTTTCCGCCGGCTCGATTCTGATCCGCCAGCGCGGCACCTCTGTGCTCCCCGGCGTCAACGTGGGTCGCGGCTCCGACGACACCCTCTACGCCCTTGTGGATGGGGTTGTGAATTTCGACAGCATTCGTCGAGGACTGCGCAACCGCAAACGCATCAACGTAGCCGTGGCCTGAAGGCTGGACTTCAGCGCAGCCGATAGGTGCGCGTTGTGATCAACCAGGGGTGAAACACTTCCAGAAAACGATCCTGCAATGTGAGGAAGAAGTCCTCAACTAATGCAGGGTCGTCGAAATGGAAGGGGTATTCCCCCTGGAAACCTTTGAAGAAGTACCAGTTGAGGATGGCTGTAGCCCCCTCCTCCATGCAGTTGGCAAAGCTGATCAATTGTCCGGCCGGATCGGCCAGATGCTCGAGCACGTCGAGGCACACCACCGTGTCGAACCGCCTTGGCAACGCTGGATCCTCAAGGTCGCGGCTGCAACACACCCGATCCGCAAGACCCAGCTGTTCCGCTCGCCAGTGCACAAAATCGCGGTTGTGCGGATTGAGGTCCACAAACCACACCCGCTCCACCTGCGGCAGGGCTGCTGCCGCCAGGGCATGACTGCCGATGCCACCGCCGAAATCCAGCACATGCCCCCGGGCCACGTGGGCCTGCAGTCGCAGCGTGTCGGCGATGTAGTCGCCGCTGCCCAGGTGCCAGGCTGCCAGTTCCAGCAGATGGGCCGTGCCCACCGTATCTTCGTAGAAGCTGCCAGCCCGCTCGGGATCGAAGCTGCCGGGATGCAGCGCCGCCAGGTCGTCCACGCCATGGGGCAGCCGCTGCTCCAGCTCGCTTTCGCTCAGGTTGAGGAAGGTGGCGAGTTGCTGGCGCAGGTCGAATCCATCGGCCAGGAAGCGATCCAGCGTCAGATCGGCAGTCACCATGCAACGGGGCGCGGCATCTCCCGAAGCTACGCGGCCGCCCCGGCCTCAGCCGATCTCCTCGCCCAGCCCCTCCACCTCCAGCCAGCGGCGCAGCCAGCCCACCAGCAGGTAGAAGGGCAGGGTATCGAGCAGCGCCGCCACACACTTGAAGAGGTAGCCGCCAGCAATGAAGCTGCCCAGCTGCGGCAGCACGGGTATGCCGGAGCGCACGGGCAGCACATGGTTGGCGTAATGGCTGATCAGCACCACCGCGGTGGTGTCCACCAGCTGGCTCACCAGGGTGGAACCATTGTTGCGCAGCCACAGGGCCCGGCCACCGCTGTGGCGCTTCCAGAAATGAAACAGCCTGACATCGGTGAACTGGGCCGTCAGGTAGGCCGCCATCGACGCGCCCACCGCTCCGAAGGCCAGCCGCCGCATCTCAAAAAACACCGGTGCCTCGCCCATGCCTGGCAGCACGCCCCCCAGCCAGAGAATCAGCACAATCCAACCGTTGAGCAGCAGGCCCACCCACACCACCTGGTTGGCCCGCCGCTCTCCCCACACTTCACTGATCAGATCGGTGCACAGAAAGGTGACCGGGTAGGGCAGGGCCCCCACCGCCACCACCACTGGCCAGCCACCGATCTGCCCCAGCTGCAGAAACCGGGTAAGCCCAAGAATGTTGAGCATGCCCATGGTGCCCAGAAACAGACCGGCGAGCACTAGAAAGGCCAGTTCACGCCGCTGCTGCAGCTCCATGGGGCCCTGTTTCACACTGGCCCCAGGCTGGCAACGCTGGCCCGCTTCGCCATCCCCCGTTCCGCCGTCTTTCTGTGAGCCTTTCCACTCCCTGCGGCTTTCTGGTGATCGACAAGCCCGCCGGCCTCACCTCCCACGGCTGCGTGGCACGGGTGCGGCGCGCCTATGGCCTGCGACGGGTGGGCCATGGCGGCACCCTCGATCCAGCGGTCACTGGTGTGCTGCCGATCGCCTTGGGGCCGGCCACACGGCTCCTCCCCTACCTCAGCGGCGACAAGACCTACCGGGGCGTGATCCAGCTCGGCTTGCGCACCAGCAGCGACGACCTGGAGGGCGTACCGCTGCAGCGCCAACCGGTGCCGCCGCTGGATCCCGCAGCCTTGGAGGCGGCCCTGGCCATGTTCCGCGGCGCGATTCAGCAGGTGCCGCCGCAGGTGTCGGCCGTGCATGTCAACGGCGAGCGGGCTTACGTGCGAGCCCGACGGGGTGAGGCCAGTGCGATCGAGGCCAGGCCGGTGCGCATCGAGCAGCTCGACCTGCTGGCCTGGGATCCCGAGCTGGGGCAGCTGGAGGTGAGCGTGCGCTGCTCGGCCGGCACCTACATCCGTGCCCTGGCCCGCGACCTGGGCGAGCGGCTGGGCTGCGGGGGGTGCCTGGCTCGTTTGCAGCGCACGGCTGCCCTTGGTTTTGCACTGCATCAGGCGATTGGCCTTGATGCCCTCGAGGGGCCCCTGCCGCCGCTGATCGATCCGCTGGTGCCGCTGGCGGGCCTGCCGCAGCGGCTTCTGGGGCTCCAGGATCATGTGGGCTGGCGCTGCGGCCGGCCCCTGGAGGCCGCCGAGCCCATCGCCGCGGGTGTGGTGGCGGTGCTCGATCCCGAGGGGCGCTTGGCAGGCATCGCCCTCGCCGGCGACGATGGCCGGCTGCAGCCCAAACTGGTGTTTGACGCCGCTGGCTGACCACCCTCGCCCCTCTGAACCATGGCCGGCCATAGCAAATGGGCCCAGATCAAACGCACCAAGGCTGTGGTGGATGCCAAACGGGGCGCTGTGTTCACCCGGCTGGGACGGGAGATCACCGTGGCGGCACGGGCTGGTGCTGATCCGGCCGGCAATTTCCAGCTGCGCACGGCGATCGAGAAGGCCCGTGCGGCGGGGGTGCCCAACAGCAATATCGAGCGGGCGATTGCCAAGGGCTCCGGCCAGGGGGCCGGCGGTGATCAGCTGGAGGCGGTGCGCTACGAGGGCTACGGGCCCGGTGGCGTGGCGGTGCTGATCGAGGCCTTCACCGACAACCGCAATCGCACCGCGGCCGATCTGCGCCTGGCCTTCAGCAAGAACGGCGGCAACCTGGGGGAGACGGGGTGCGTCGGTTACCTCTTCGCCCAACGTTCGGTGGTGACGCTGGCTGGTGCCAATCTCGAGGAGGAGCGGCTGTTGGAGGCTCTGCTCACCCTGGAGGAGCAGGGTGGACCGGCGGTGCTCGGCTACGAGCTGGAGAGCGGTGGGGCCGAGGTGTCGGCTGCCTTCACCGACCTGGAGGCGCTGCAGGATGGCCTGCGGGGCCTGGGCCTGCCGGTGCGGGAGTGGGAGCACCGCTGGATCCCCCAGACCCACTGCGAGCTCAACGATCCCGAGCAGCTGCGTGCCTGCCTGCGCATGCTCGACGCCTTGGAGACCCTCGACGACGTGCGCAGCGTGACCAGCAATCTGGAAGCCGACGAGGCACTGCTGGAGGGAGCGCTGGGCTGAGCTTCAGCCCTCCAGGGCGGCGCGGTCGGCCACCACGGTGACGGCGCCATGCTGACGCAGCCAGCTGGCCGGCAGGTCAGCCGAGGGGCACTCCTGCCGCAGCCGGCGCAGCACCGGTGCCTTGGCGGCGCCGGTGACCACCAGCACGATGCGCTCGGCGGCCAGGATCTCCCGCAGTCCGAGGGTGATCGCCCGGGCGGGCACCGCAGCCGGATCCCCCCCAAAGGCGCTGGCGTTCTGCTGGCGGGTGCTGTCGCTGAGATCCAGGACCCGGCAGGCGGCATCGGCCTCACACGGGGGTTCGTTGAACCCCACGTGACCATTGAGGCCGATGCCAAGAAGTTGCAGCCCTAAACCGCCCACTGCCGCCAAGCTGGCCGCATAACGATCGGCTTCGGACTGGGGATCGCCGGCCAGGCCATCGGGGAGCAGCGCCTGGCTGGGGTCGATGCCGAGGGGATCCACCAGGGTGTGGCGCATGTGGCCGGTGAAGGAGCGGGGATCGGCCGGGTCGAGCCCTACGTATTCATCGAGGTTGAAGCTCAGCCAGCGCTCCCGCAGGCGTTCGTGCTCCGCCCAGGGCAGTTGGCCAAGCTGGCGCACCATAGCGCGATAGATCGGCTCCATAGTGCGGCCGGTAGCCAGCCCAAGGGGCCGCTCCGGTCGAGTGCGTCGTTCGTGCAGCAACTGGGCGGCCACCCGCTCGGCCACGGCCGCGGCATCGGGCAGCGCGATCAGATCCAGGGGGGCCAAGGGCCGTTCGGACAAAAACCTCAAGGGGCGCTGAAGGGACGGATCACCGCTCCACGGTAAAAGTGCTGCAGGATGCGGTCAGCGGTATCGCCCCGCAGGGCCATGGCATGGGCGCCCCATTGGCTCATGCCCACACCGTGTCCGAAACCGCGACCCTCCACCAGCAGGGTCGGCGGACTCGGCTCCGCCGCCGCCGTCTCCTCGGCCATCGTCTCCCCGGCCTCCTTGGCCTCCAGGGTGAGCGAGATCAAGGTGCTGCGCAGCCTGAGGCGCTGCCGCAGCTCCCCACCGCTCAGCTCCAGGGAGCCAAGCGGGCCGTTGATGCGCAGCTGACGCACCCGGCCGGTGGAACTGGTGGCCAGCACCTGCAGCGCGCTGACCCCGCCGGTTTCCGGGAAGGCCTGCTGCAGTTGTGCCGGCTCGAACCGCTCCTGCCAGCGGTGCACCGGGCTGTGCTGGTCGTCGTCGCGCACGCTCACCAGATAGGGCAGCTGGCCAGCCCAGAGTTCGCCGCTGTTTTCGGTGCGCCCACCACTGCTGCTGTGAAACACGGCCTCAATCAGCCTGCCCCCGTGCCACAGCACCAGCGAACGGGTGGCGCCGACGGCCTGGCGCGTGGATTCCGTTTCAGCCCCCAGGCCGCCATACACCTGGCTGGCGGTGGTGGCCTTCAGATCAAAGGCGGCCTGAGGCCGCCGCTGGCGCAGGGCATAGGTGCGCGCGGCGATCGCCTGGGCCCGCAGCGCCGCCTGGGGCCAGCTGGCCGGCATCTCGCTGGCCACCACACCGGGGAGATAGTTTTCCACGCCCACATGGTTGATCACCTGCAGCGACTGGTTTGTGGGCCTCAGCTCCAGACGACCGCGATAGCTGCGCTCGGCCAACCCGACGGCAGGGGTGCCGGAGGCGCCGATCTGGGGATCGAACCACAGGGCTCGGGCCTGTAGTCGCAGCGCATCGCTGTCGGGGGGCTGGGGGTTGGCGCCCTCACCGGGCCTCTGGCGCTGCAGCACCAGTTCACCGGCTTCCAGGCGGGCCGTGAGTCGCTCTCCCGGCTGGAGGGTGAGCAGCACGCGGCCGCCGTCGTTGAGGCGGGCGGGCACCGTGGGGGCCGCCAGCTGCACTTGGGGGGCCTCCTGCAGCAGCACCCGCACCACGGGTTCGGGCCCCCCGGCCCGCAGGGGCTCCGGCATCAGCACCACAGGCAGGGGCAGCGCCAGCAGCAACGGGAAGAGGGGGCGCAGCATCGCGGGGAGCGGAACCGCCGGTAGGAACGCGCCATTGTGGCGACCTCCGCCCGGGTTCGCCAGCGTGGCAGCATTCGGGCTGCCGCGGCCGGTCGTGCAGGTCACGTTCCTGGGTACCAGTTCTGGCGTTCCCACCCGCTCGCGCAATGTGTCGGCGGTGGCCCTGCGGCTGCCCCAGCGCGCCGATCTCTGGCTGTTCGACTGCGGCGAGGGCACCCAGCACCAGTTTCTGCGCAGCGACCTGCGGGTGTCGCAGCTGCGGCGGATCTTCGTGACCCACATGCACGGCGACCATGTGTTCGGCCTGCCTGGTCTGTTGGCCAGCCTGGGGCTGGCGGGCAACACCGGCGGGCTCGACCTCTACGGCCCCGATCTGTTGCGCGATTACCTAGAGGGTGTGCTGCGCACCTCCTCCACCCGGATCGGCTATCCCCTGCGGACCCATCGGGTGCGCCAGGCGGCCAGCAGTGGTGCCGTGCTGCTGGAAGACGGAGAGCTGAGCGTGCGCTGCGCCCCCCTCAACCACCGGGTGCCGGCCTTTGCCTACCGGGTTGAGCAGCGCCAGCAGCCCGGCCGGTTTGATGTGGAGCGGGCCCGGGCGCTGGGTATTCCGCCGGGCCCGGTGTATGCAGAGCTCAAGGCAGGCCGGAGCGTCACCCTCGACGATGGCCGTGTCATCCGCGGCGAAAGCCTCTGCGGTCCGCCGCGGGCGGGCTGCAGTGTGGTGTATTGCACCGACACGGTGTTCTGCGACGCCGCCGTGGATCTGGCGCGTGGCGCGGATCTGCTGATCCATGAATCCACCTTTTCCCACGCCGAAGCCGACCTGGCAATTGCCCGGCAGCACTCCACCAGCACCATGGCGGCGCAGACGGCCCTGGCGGCGGGTGTGCGCCAGTTGGTGCTCACCCACCTCAGCCCTCGCTATCTCCCCGGCAATCCCACCACCCCCGACGACCTGGTGGCGGAAGCGCGGGCGATCTTTCCCCGCACCCTGGTCGCCCGCGACTTTCTCAGCCTCGATGTCGCCAGTGGCGAGCCGGTGGCCGGCGGTTGAGCCTGCAACAGTTCAACAGCTTCTGCACCAGGGGGCCCTCGTGCCGTGATACAAGGTCTCCGATGCGGTTGACCCGCCCCTCCGCCGGCTTCTCCCCATGGCCCCATCCCTCTGTTCAGCCGTCCGCGCTTCAGCCGTTCGCGCCCTCACCCGCTGCCTGCTGGCCCTGCCACTGGCCCTGCTGGTGTGGTTCGCCGCCCCGGCTGATGCCGCCCAGTGGACCACCGAACAGCTCACCGTTCCGGCCAGTCCTGACGGCACCCAGGTGACCTTCACGGAAACGGAGATCAAGGCCGGTCGCAAGGTGTTCAACAACAGCTGCGGCAGCTGCCATGCCGGCGGCATCACCAAGACCAACCAGAACGTGGGTCTCGACCCCGAAACGCTGGCCCTGGCCACCCCGCCGCGCGATTCGGTGGCCTCCTTGGTGGACTACATGAAGGACCCCACCTCTTATGACGGGGAATACAGCATCGCCGACGTGCATCCCAGCCTGCGCAGCAGCGATGTGTTCGTGAAGATGCGCGATCTCGATGAGGAGGATCTGCGCCTGATCGCCGGTTACATCCTCGTGGCTCCCAAGGTGCAGGGCGTCCAGTGGGGTGGCGGCAAGATCTACTTCTGATCAGCCGTACCGCAGGCAGGCCGATCCTGAGCCAGGCAGGCCGATCCTGAGCCAGCCAGGCCGATCTTGCCTGCATCTCTCCCTGCGGCCCTCTCCCGACCGGCACCAGAGGTGCCGGTTTTTTCATGACCTGCTCTGCTGCCGCTGCGTGCGGTCGATCAGCCGCACGGAGAGGGCGGGGGACCCGGCTCGTCTGCTGCTGCGGGTGCAGGAGGTTCGGACGGCTGCTGGTTGGCGGGATCCCAGGAGGCCGGCTGCTTGCTGTACCACCACTCCTGCAGGGCCGGCCCCAGCCGCTGCGGGAACAGGGTGATGACGGTGCGGGTGGGACGAGCGCCCGGCTGCAGAAGCTCCACGGCGTAGGAGGGGCAGCGCCGCGCCGCCAGGTCGGCCACGAAGCGACGACCGACCCGCCGCCAGCTCGGCTCCTTGCTGCGCCAGGCCAGGCGGCAGCAGGGCCAGGGCAGCTCCTCGCGGTCGAACAGGCGGCAGCAGGGCCCCAGCACGCGGAAGCTGTACTGGCCGCCGGGGCTGGGGTGTTCGCTGCCGGCCGCCAGCAGCTGGTGCACCGGAGTGGACGCGGATGGGGGCATGAAAAAGCCACCCCGAGGGGGTGGCATGAGTCTGGGAGGGACCCTGCCGGAGCCGGGTCCGTGCCCTGATGGGCTGCGGCTCAGTAGAGCTCTTCTTCAGCGTGGGTCTTGATGGTGCAGTCGGAGGTGGGGTAGGCGACGCAGGTGAGCACGAAGCCGGCCTCGATCTGGTCGTCGTCGAGGAAGCTCTGATCAGACTGGTCGACGGTGCCGCTGGTCAGCTTGCCGGCACAGGTGGAGCAGGCCCCGGCCCGGCAGGAGTAGGGCAGGTCGATGCCCTGCTCTTCGGCAGCATCGAGGATGTACTGATCGTCGGGCACTTCGATGGTCTTGTTGAGACCTTCGCTCTCGTTGATCAGGGTGACCTTGTAGGAAGCCATGAATAGGGGTGGGGCTCACAGGCGCCCTGAAGCAGGGCCTGTAGGACTCGACCTGTCTACATCGGCCCGGGCTGTTTCCCGTCGATTCCAGGGCTGGCTTCCGGAAAGGCCAATCGAATCGAAGACACCGATCAGCGTGCCTTATGCGACATCCGCCGCTGCCCGCAGGCTCAGAAGCCCCCAGGCGTCCTGGCTGGCCGTCAGCTCCGTCTGCCAGCCGCAGCCGGCCAGCCGCCGCTGCAGATCCGCCGCCTGCTCCACCAGCAGGCCGCTGAGCAGGCCCATGCCGCCTGGGGTCAGCAGCCGGCTGAAGTCCGGGGCGAGGGCGTCGATCACCGGCGCGAGGATGTTGCAGAGCAGCAGATCGGCGGGCCGCTGCTCGAGCAGCGCCGCCAGCTCGCTGCTCGAGCCCGTTGCCAGCATCAGCTCCAGGCCGTTGAGCGCTGCGTTGGCCTGGCTGGCACGGACGGCCATCGGGTCGATGTCGGCGGCGGCCACGGAGGCGGCGCCCAGGCGCAGCGCTGCCAGGCCGAGGATGCCGCTGCCGCAGCCCAGATCCGCCACCCGCAGCCCGCTCAGCCCCTGCGGACGGCTGCCGGCAAGCTGCTCCAGCGCTTCGAGGCAGAGCCGGGTGCTCGGGTGGCTGCCGGTGCCGAAGGCGCTGCCGGGATCAAGGCGGATCTGCAGCCGTCCGGCCTGATCGGCCGGGGCCTCGAGCCAGGCGGGCAGGATCAGCAGTCGCTGACCCACCGGATCGGGCTGCCAGTGCTGCTTCCAGCTCGTGCTCCAGTCCTCGTCGGCCTGGGGGGTCCAGTGCAGCGCCGGCAGCTCCAGTCCGAAGGTCGCCGCGAGTGGACGCAGGCTGTCGGCCAGGGCGCCGCGCTGGGCTTGCGGCCAGTCGATCGCTGGCAGCCAGGCCACCAGCTCCTGCTCCAGTGGGCTGCCGGGGCGGTGGCGCAGGGCCAGGCGGCGGATGCCCAGGCAGGGCAGCTTCCAGAGCAGCGACTCCTCCAGCTCCGCCGGGGCGGCCATGGTCAACCGCCACCAGACCGGCTCTGTCATCAGAGGGTGACCGGATGGGCTTCCTGGATGCCGTTGATCGCATGCACCGAGGCCAGCAGGCTCGGCGGGATCGGGTCATCGAGGCTGAGCACCATCACCGCGTCACCGCGCACGATCCGCCGGCCCACCTGCATCGAGGCGATGTTGACGTTGTGCTCGCCCAGCAGGGAGCCCAGCTGGCCGATGATGCCGGGCATGTCGCGGTGACGGGTGAACAGCATGTGGCGGCTGGGGGCCACGTTCACCGGGAATTCGTCGATCGTGATGATGCGCAGCTCGCCATCGGCGAACACCGCGCCGGTGACGCTGTGCTGGCCGCGGCCGCCGCGCGAGATCAGCTGCAGCGAGCCGCCCGCGAAATCACGGCTGGCCGCATCCTTCACCTCCAGCACATGGATGCCCCGCTCACGGGCCTCCAGGGCCGCATTCACATAGTTGATGCTGTCGCCGAGGGCGGTGGAGAGCACCCCCTTGAGCGAGGCCACCACCAGCGGCTGGGCGGGGTGGTCGGCGAACCCGCCCTGCAGGCGCACCTCCAGTTCGCTGATCTGGCCGCCGGCCAGCTGGCTGAGCAGTTGCCCGAGGGTTTCGGCCAGCTGCAGGTGGGGCTTGAGCAGCTCCATCAGCTCGGCGTTGAGGCCGGGGATGTTGACGGCGCTGCGGGCCGGCAGGCCGAGCAGCACGTCGCGGATCTGTTCGGCCACATCGATCGCCACGTTCTCCTGGGCTTCCTCGGTGGAGGCGCCGAGGTGGGGGGTGAGGATCAGGCGCTCCTGCACTGTGCGCAGGGGCGAATCGGCCACCAGCGG
>JAYKGR010000143.1:0-45944 GCA_035285645.1 Cyanobacteriota bacterium
TAGTGGCTGCTGATCGGGATCAACGGCCACGAGATCCAGCAGAGCTTCGGCTTCTTCTTTGAACGTCGGAGCAGCAGAGGCGAGCCAGCTCGCCAGAGCGGCTCGCTGTTCAGCTCCAAAGATGCCGTCATCATGACTTTCAGGATCGATTCGCCCATGCCACGATTTGATACCAGATGCAGGGTTTCCCGACTGGCGCGCCAGTTGGCCTCCCAGAGCTCGACGGCATTGCCTCGCATGCCGTTGATCGACATGGGTTTCTGTGGCTCGATTGCCGACAACCCGCCTGCTGCCGTTTGTTGTTCTGGAGAGGTGATGGCCTTAGGGGATCTCTACGGGTAGGCCCTGGCGCTGCGTCCAGTTGCGAATCTGCTCTTGAACCTGTTGTTCCAGCGCCTTGCGCTCGGCTCCATATTGCTTGCGACAGGCACTGCCCGCTGAACCTTTCGGGCAGGATTTGAGGCCTCGCTCGATATCGGACATTTTGACTGGAATGTCACGAATCATCTCCCTGCCAGTCGTTGTCGCTTCGGATAGTCCCTTAGAGCTAAATGCTGTTATCTGGCGATATCCTGCTGTGCTAAAGCTGCGAACTTCTGGCGTGATATTGAGGAGCTTGAAGATCACGTTGCCACCATTTAAATCAATCCCTTCAACCGCCACAACATGGGCGATGCGGTTAACTGATGCATTGTAATCTTTGTAGATGCCTGCCCCGAATCCAAGCCACGGAAGGCCTGTGATGATGCCAGATGCATTCGGGGATCTCCACAGTGTCATGGTGGGGCCTTGGTAGAATTGGCCTCTAATGGGTTTAGCCCCAGGAGACGGTCGCGTCGCAGGTGTGGTAGCCGGTGGGGTTTGGGCAACGCGGCCAATGCTTTCAAACCAGCCCGCCATGGAATGGAGATGCATGATTTGCCCGCGATCGGTGCTCATCATGCCACCAGTTTTCGCACAGGCATTGCCGAAATCTTTGTGGTGACCGCAGAGAAGCCATGCACCTCCAGGACGCATCAGTACGAAATGGATGGTGGTATTCGGTAATGACTTGCCGCCCAGGGCAAGAATTGTTGAATCCGGGTTGAATACCGCAATCGTTCCATCGCGGGTGTTCACATATTGTGTGAACCTTCCATTCGCTTTGCTGCTATCGACATGTTGATCAAGACGGAGGTCAAAGCGAAATTCACCGACATCTCCGGTGGGGTTTTCCCTGAATCTGCTACCGGTTCGGAAGCGACTTTCTCGGCTGCTCAGCGAGCCGTCTGCGGGAGTGTCGCTTGTAGAAAAGGGATTCAGAAGGCCGGGCCCCGACGGCAAGAGCCAATCATAATCCGGATAGTCGTAGGTTCTGCCATCGGGGTCTGTGATGCGAGTCTTTCTACCGTTGGGGCCCGAAATGACTGTGCCATCTCCATAGCGAATGGAGCCATCCGGTGTGAGTACTCCTGGCACACCGTCAGGGCCTACCGCAGGGACCACTTCACCATTCGGTAGCGTCAGAGTGCCTCGGCTAGAAGAATCTGTTGACCCTTCTCCAGTGCCAGGAAGCTTCTCAGGCGCGTCATAGACGCGGCTTGTTCCATCTCCACGATTGACGACTGTATCTCCATTGTTATCCATCGCTACTCTTGTGCCATCGGGATAGACAACACTGCCGTCTCGATACTGCTTGCCTCTCCGGCCTGATGGATCATTGGCTGGTACCAGCTGGCCATTGGGTAATTCAAACGTCTCAGGAGGCGGTTGCGTGCGCGTTGAGCCGTCGGCTCGGGTGATGATGGTGCTGCCATCAGGACCCACTGTGATCGTGGTGCCGTCGGCATAGGTCACACTGCCATCGGGATTTTGCTTGCCACGTTGACCGGAGTGGTCGCTTGCGCGCACGCGTTGGCCGTTTTCAAGCGTGAAACTATCGGTAAATTCAGCCAGCGCCGGTGTCAAGCTGAGAACGAAGCTGATCGGCATCATCAGTGATAACGAGAACCGTATAAGTCTTTTTACGGTCTTGGTCATCGTCCTGATTCTCTAATTTTGTCTGGTCTACCAATTGTACGGCGAGTCGGCTTGTTGGGAGTGTCAGCAGCGAACTGATCACGGGAAGGATCCGGGAGATGGGGAAGCCCAAGCCTGCGTCATCTTTGTTTGACATCGGTGCACGGGTGCCATTCACGGCAGCAAGCCAATATCCGACGCGTAAGAGCGCCAAGAACGATGCCTACAGCTTGGTCGCCAGGGGGAGACGCTTTGGCGATGCGGGATGCGTTGCTCAATCAGTCAGGTCGGCATGGTCGTTCTGCCGGGTGGCCTTCATCGCCCCCGCCACCAGCGCCTCAGCTGAGCCGGCCACTGACGCGGCCCATCGTTGCTGCGCACCGCCAGGGAGGTCATCGAGCCGGCCAGGGCCCTGCCGCCCCGCTGCAGCACCGAACCCCCATGCCACACCACGCTCACCGCCAGCAGGGCCCAGGCAACCAGATGCAGGTTGTAGGCCAGGTGGTGCAGTTCACCCCGCCGCAGCCACTGTTCATCCATGCACTTGCCACTGCCGATCGCCAGGGCGAGAGCGAGCAGCGGCGCGGCATTGGCGGCATGGCGCAGGCGGAAGCGGCCCACGCTGATCGCGTAGGCGCCAAACAGCAGCGCCAGGGGCCAGAGCAGCACCCCCAGGGTGCCGTGGATGTCGATCCAGTCGCCGGGAGGCTGAACAGGCAGCCGGCCCCAGCGGCCGTCGTACAGCGCGGCCACCACAAGCCCAGACAGCCAGGCCAGCGGCACCAACAGCATCATCACGCCGTGCAGCAGGCGTAACAGGGAGGGCTGGTAGGGGCTGGCCTTCACGGCAGGGCGGGGGGGGTGCAGCGTTTTATACCGCCTGGCTCTCGGGTTCGGCGTCTTCGTCGATCACGATCCGCAGCAGGATCGGCGCCAGAAAGGTGGTGCCGATCACCATCAGCAGAATCGCCGCCTCGAGCGAAGGGGTGAGGATGCCGGCCTGGCTGCCCAGGCCAAGGAAGATCAGGCCCACCTCGCCGCGGGGCATCATGCCCAGGCCCACCACCAGCCGATTGGTGGGCTGGGAGCTGAGATAGCTCCAGCCAGCGGCCACCTTGCCGGCGATCGCCACCGTGAGGAGAAACAGCGCCACCACCAGGCCTTCACGGTTGGCTGGATCGAAGGGGTTGAGCACCGAGAGGTCCATGCCGGTGCCGATCAGCACGAAGAACACGGTGGCAAAAAGGGCTACCAGCGGTTTCACCGCCGCGTCGATGTCGTGGCTGTGCTTGCTGGCGCTGAGGATCAGGCCGGCGGCAAAGGCCCCAAGGGCCGCCTCCAGGCCGATCGCCTGGGCGGCAAAGCAGCACAGGGTGAGCACCACGAAGCTGGCCACGGCCATGTCGCCCGGGGCCTTGAGGCGATCCACCACCCAGTCGAAGCCAGGCGCTGCGGTGCGGCTGAGGTAGAGAGCCGCCAGCACAAACACCACCGCAGCGGCGCACAACCGCAGAATCGGACCCAGCGCAAAGCTGTCGCCGCCAGCCACAGCCACCACCACGGCGAGGATCACGATGCCGAGAATGTCGTCGAGCACGGCGGCGCCGATCACGATCTGGCCCTCGGGTTTGCGCAGCCAGCGCAGTTCACCAAACACACTGGCCGTAATGCCGATGCTGGTGGCCGTCATGGCGGCACCGGCGAATACCGCCGGAATCAACGGCACGTGAAACAGGTAGTAGAGGCCGGCGGTTCCCAGGGCGAAGGGCAGCAGCACGCCGGTCACGGCCACGGTGCTGGCCTGCACCCCCACGGCCACCAGCTCATCCAGCTCACTTTCGAGGCCGGTGAGAAACAGCAGGGCAAACAGCCCAAGCCGCGACACGGCCTGCAGGTTGGGGAAGGTTTCGCGATAGAGATCGGTGATCGCCTCGGCCGGCGCCGTTGACAGGCTGCTCATCAAACCCACCGCCCAGCCATTGAGGGCCGCCTGGGTGTCGGGCGGCACGATCAGATGCAGGCCCGAGACCCCGATCAGCACACCGGCCACCAGCTCCCCCAGGATGGTGGGGAGCTGCAGCCGCACCATCAGCTCGGCCAGGGCGCGGGCGGCCACAAAAATCACCAGAAACTCCCCCACCGAGATCAGGGTGTCGGCCACCTCGAGCGGATGGTTGCCGATCTCCAAGAGCAGGGGTGGCCAGGAGGCCGGAAGAACGGTCATGGACGCAGCGTGCGGGGGAATCGTGAGGCCGGTCCTGTCTAGGGCCGCAGCGGTTGGGCTGGGTGAGCCCCGCTCGCTGGGCAACCCCGCCCCAGCTTCAAACCAACGTCTCTAAGGTTCGGCGCCCACATCCGTCTGTTGCGATGACGACCGCTTCCGCGCCGCCGGGGCGCACCGGACCTCGGATCTTCAACCACATCAGTTCCAACAACATCAAAGGCGATCTGTTCGGGGGCGTGACGGCGGCCATCGTGGCCTTGCCCCTGTCGCTTGCCTTTGGCGTGGCCTCCGGCGCCGGTGCCGCAGCTGGCCTTTGGGGGGCCGTGCTGGTGGGTCTGTTTGCCGCTCTCTTCGGCGGCACCCCCACTCTCATCTCGGAGCCCACCGGGCCGATGACGGTGGTGATGACCGCAGTGATCGCCAGCCTCACGGCCCGTAATCCAGAAAATGGCCTGGCGCTGGCCTTCACCGTGGTGATGCTGGCCGGTGTGTTTCAGATCCTCTTCGGCCTTCTGAAGCTCGGCCGCTACATCACCCAGATGCCTTACACGGTGATCTCGGGCTTCATGAGCGGGATCGGGTTCATCTTGATTATCCTGCAGCTCGGCCCGTTTCTCGGCCAGGCGATCCCCAAGGGCGGGGTGATGGGCACCCTCAATGCCCTGCCCCAACTCGTGCAAAACGCCCGCCCCACCGAGGTGCTGCTGGCCCTGCTCACCCTGGCGATTCTCTGGTTCACCCCAGCGAAGGTGAAGAAGGTGGCTCCGCCGCAGCTGATCGCCCTGGTGATCGGCACGCTGCTGTCGCTCACCCTGTTCAGCGGCGGCGACGGTGGTGAGGGCATCCGCCGCATCGGCGAGATCGCCTCGGGATTCCCCAAACTGCAGCTTCCCGTGTTTGAGGTGGGTGAACTGCGGCTGATGCTGGTGGATGCCGTTGTACTCGCCATGCTCGGCTGCATCGACGCCCTGCTCACCGCCGTGATCGCCGACAGCATCACCCGCACCGAACATGACTCCAACAAGGAATTGATCGGGCAGGGCCTGGGCAATCTGGTGTCGGGTCTGTTCGGCGGCATCGCCGGCGCCGGCGCCACCATGGGCACTGTGGTGAACATCCAGGCCGGCGGTCGCAGCGCCCTCTCGGGCATCAGCCGGGCCTTGATCCTGATGGTGGTGATCCTGGCCGGTGGGCGGCTGGCGGCCCAGATTCCCCAGGCTGTGCTGGCGGGCATTGCCCTGAAGGTGGGTGTCGACATCGTCGATTGGGGGTTCATCCGCCGCGCCCACCGCATCTCGATCAGCGGGGCGCTGATCATGTACCTGGTGATCGCCCTCACCGTGCTGGTCGACCTGATCGTGGCGGTGGGTGTGGGTGTCTTCATCGCCAACATCATTACGATCGACAAGATGAGCGCTCTGCAGAGCAAGCTCGTCAAGTCGGTGAGCACTGGCGACGGCGACCTGCTGATTCCGGATGATGAGAAGGCGCTGCTGGATCAGGGCAAGGGACAGGTGCTGTTGTTCCAGCTCAATGGCGCCATGATCTTTGGCGTGGCCAAGGCCATCGCCCGAGAGCACAACGCCATCCGCGACTGCAAGGCGGTGATCTTCGATCTGGGTGAGGTGTCGCACCTCGGCGTCACGGCGGCGCTGGCGGTGGAAAACGCGGTGGAGGAGGCCATCGAGAAAGGCCGGCAGGTGTTTGTGGTGGGCGCTGTGGATACCACCCGACGCCGGCTGGAGAAGCTGGGGCTCTTCCAGAAGCTGCCCAGTGAGTGCACCAGTCTCAGCCGCCGCGAAGCCCTGCAGCAGGCGGTGGCAACGCTGGTTTGAGCGGGTTAAACACTCTGCGTCAGCGGCCCACATGGGCCGCTTTTTTAATGAATAACCATGCAATGTAGTGCCAGAACCTGGATAGGTTAACGGCGAACACTGACTGGCTTGTCTGATTATCGACACTGATCAGTGTGATTGTGCCTGCTGTCTAATTGCCGACCCAAAGCTACCTCTGAGGCATCTACTGTTCCGCTGCAACAGTTCAGGGTGCTTTTCAGCATCGCTGATTTCCTTATCGCTTGTATGCACTGGAAATGGTCTCAATCATGTCGGAACGAGGCTTGCGGCTTTCGCTAGAGGCGGGGCAATCCCTTCCTGTTCAGTGCTGCTGGCGGGTGGCGGATGGCTATTTAAGAGCCACTGGGTGGACCGAACAGGCCGAAGTTTTCACCCTGGGCGTCTGGGGTCCTGGAGAGATTGTGATGCCCGAACTCCTCACGCAGCAACCCATGGAGCTACGTGCTCTTTCGGTGGCGAGGGTGCATGAGTGGCATCCCGATCAGGCTGAGCAACGGTTGTGCTCCACCACCCACATTCAGCAGGTGGGCCGGCTGTTGCAGCTCACCCGCATCCGGCCGGCCGAAGCCCGGCTCTTCAATCTGCTGAGCTGGCTCGCCGAGCGTTTCGGCACCACCACGAAGCAGGGCCGCACCGTGCCCCTGGAGGCGATGCATCTCACCCATCGCCAACTGGCTGAGATGGCCAGCGTGTCGCGGGTCACCGTCACCAAAACCCTGGGCCACTTCCGCCAGCAGGGATGGCTGCAGCGGGTTGGAGAGGAGGAGGTGCTTACCCAGGTTGGCTTTGATGCACCTCCGTAGTCGTGATCCTCCGCTGCCGAGTGATCACCAGCCTATTCACTCCATACCCAATCGGTTGTGTTTCTAAAATGTCTGATTTTCTCGCGCTGTTTATCAAGCAGCTTCAGTCTCCAACGCTTGGCTTTTTGATTGGCGGCATTGTTGTTGCCTCCTTTGGCAGTCAGCTTGCTATTCCTGATTCCATTTACAAGTTTATCACCTTCTTTCTGCTGCTCAAAATTGGCCTGAGTGGCGGGATTGCAATCCGCAATTCTAATTTCTCCGAGATTTTTTTGCCGGCTCTCGCCGCCGTGGCGCTAGGAATTGTGATTGTGCTGATCAGTCGCTATACCTTGGCCAATCTACCCGGTATCAAGGTGCCGGATGCGGTCGCCACAGGCGGCTTGTTTGGGGCGGTGAGCGGCTCCACTCTGGCGGCGGTTCTGCCCCAGCTGGATTCCGCCAAGATTCCATTTGAGGCTTGGACGGCGGCCCTCTATCCCTTCATGGATATTCCAGCTCTGGTGACAGCTATTGTTGTTGCCAGCCTCTACATCAGCAAGCGCAGCGGCCAGTCTTCCGACGCCGTTGAGATCTGGCCGATTGTGAAAGACAGTCTGCAGAGCTCGGCCGTTACGGCTCTGCTGCTGGGCGTGGCGCTTGGCATCGTCACCAAGCCTGAGCCGGTGTATGAGAGCTTCTTTGATCCTCTCTTTCGTGGCTTTCTCTCCATTCTCATGATCATCATGGGCATGGAGGCCGCCCAGCGGATGAATGAGCTGCGCAAGGTTGCCCAGTGGTTTGCCATCTATGCCTTCCTGGCACCCATCGTGCATGGATTCCTGGCTTTTGGTCTCGGCCTGCTGATTCACAAAATCACCGGTTTCAGCATTGGCGGCGCCGTGGTACTGGCGGTGATCGCCGCCTCGAGCTCGGATATCTCTGGCCCACCCACCCTCCGCGCCGGCATCCCCTCGGCCAACCCTTCGGCCTACATCGGTGCTTCCACCGCGATCGGAACCCCCGTTGCCATCGCGATCTGCATCCCGCTCTTCATTGGAATTGCGGAGACCATGCTTGGTCGATGACCTGTCCTTAAAACCTTTTTCTGGAGCTTTGAATCATGAGTCAACAGGTTTGGAAGCTGGTGATTGTGGCCGAGGAGGTTCTCTCCAAAAAACTCACCAGGCTGATCAAGGATGCCGGAGCTACTGGCTATACTGTGATGGCAGCTGGTGGCGAGGGGAATCGCAATGTACGCTCCACTGGCGAGCCAAGCGTTTCCCACACTCTCTCCAACGTGCGTCTCGAGGTGCTGACGGGTACGCGTGAGCTGGCCGATCAGATCACGCGGTTGATCGAAGCCAAGTATTATGCCGACTATTCCATTATTACTTATATTTCACAAGTTGAAGCTTTGCGGGATCATAAGTTTTAAACAAGTCCTGATCATCATTTCAGCCCCGTCGGTGCAGCTCTGGGCCGTCGGGGTTGTTTTTTACTCACTATTCGCAGATCGGCTGCTATCTTTGTGTCAACCTCGCCCGGCTGATGCAGTTTTTCAAAGACGATCGTTTTCTCTCTGGCATCCACTCCTATGAGCGGCTGCTGGCCAAGCTCCTGGCCCTCTTGCTGGCCGTTGTTGTGGGTATGGGCACGCTGGAGCTCCTTATGGAGGCCGTGTTGAAGATTGCCAATCTGCAGACCAATTGGTTTGACGGCAGTCTGATCAAGCTCTTGGATCGTTTGCTGCTCATTTTCATTGCCCTTGAGGTGTTGCAGAACGTGACTGCCTACCTTCGCGATCAGGTGGTGCAGATTGAGCTGGTGCTCCTCACCGCCCTTACGGCGGTGGCGCGCAAGGTGATCGTGCTGCCTCCCGGTACGGAAAATAAGCCGGCCTTGATGGCTGGTTTTGGTTTGATCGTGGTGGGTATCGCGGCGGCCTATTGGCTGGTGCTGATGGCCCGCCGGGCCAATGCATCACCCGTTTCCAAAGACTCCGTCTGATCCTTGTTGAGCTCTTTGGTTTGCTGATGATCGATGTCCGTCTGTTGCCGCCCATGCGACGCGATGCTTTCCCCCTGGGATCCCGATTGATTATTTCCGCTTGTCCTGCTGATTGCTTCTGCTTCTCTGCCTGCTCCAGATCGACCAATCGCCGGATTCTGGCTTTAAGGTCTCCGGACTCTGAATTCCCCCCTTTCCATGTCTGCGCCACAGAAGCTTGCATATGGCGGCTGCGACGCATTGTCTGGTCATCTGCGCGCGATCGGTCGCGTGCCGCTGCTCACCCCTGAGCAGGAAATCACCCTGGCGCGTGACGTGCAGGAAGGGCTGCGCCTGCGCGAGCTGGCCGAGGAAATGGCGATGCGCAGCGGCGGCCATCCCCCCGGCGACAACGCCTGGGCCCTGGAAGCCGGCATGAGCGTGGCCCGTCTGCGACGGCGGCTGCGCCAGGCCGAGCGGGCCCGCTCGCGCATGGTGGTGGCCAATCTGCGGCTGGTGGTCAGCCTGGCGCGGCGCTACCGCTCCAGTGGCCTCGCTCTCGACGACCTGATCCAGGAGGGCACCATCGGCTTGATCCGAGCGGTGGAACGCTTCGACCCCAGCCGTGGCTACCGCTTCTCCACCTACGCCACCTGGTGGATTCGCGAGGGCATAGGCCGGGGGATCTGCGAACGCAGCCGCAGCATCCGCCTGCCTGCCTCCATGGTGGAAACGCTCACGAAGGTGCGTCGGGCCCAGCAGGGCCTGGGCCACGATCTCGGCCGGCCTCCCGTGCTGGAGGAGCTGGCGCGGGCCACCGGCCTCAGCCCTCTCGATATTCGCGAAGCCCTCTTCCGTTCACAGGAGCCCCTCAGCCTGGATGCCGCACCGCCCAGCCATGGCGATCTGCGCCTGGTGGACACCATCGCCTGCCCGGCCCAGCCACCGGAAGCCCTGGTGGTCGACGACCAGCGGCGCCTGGATCTGGTGCGGGTGCTGGCCGACCTGGCGCCCCAGGAGGCTGAACTGTTGCGGTTGCGCTATGGGCTCAACGGGGGCGAACCGCTGTCCCTCAGCGCCGCCGCCCGTGCCATGGGGCTCACCCGTGACACCGCCCGGGGCCTGGAGCGTCGCGCCAACGCGGCGGTGCGGCGTCTCTCGGGACGGGTGATTGATTACCTCGAGGCTTAACCCGCCAATCATCGGCTGGGGACAGCTCTGGGAGCTGAAGGCCGCACCCGATGACTTGCAACGTGGAGAACCTCTTCCCACCCGGCTCTGGCGGTTCAGGCCATGGGAGCGCTGAGAGGCGGTGTGGTCACGTCCTGCAGGCGAGCATCGCCGATCGCCTGCAGGGCCTCGCCCAGATCCACCCGGCCGTCGTAAAGCGCTCGCCCCACGATCACCCCTTCCACCCCGAGGGGCTCCAGGGGAAGCAGTGCCAGCAGGTGGTCCAGCTGGCCGATGCCGCCGGAAGCGATCACTGGCACGGTGCTGGCGGCGGCCATGCCGCGCAAAAACGGCAGGTTGGGGCCCGCCAGCGTGCCGTCGGTGGCAATGTCGGTGCAGATGAGTGCCGCCAGCGGGCTCTGGCTGAACCGCCGGGCCAGGGCGGTGGCATCGGTGCCGCTGGCCTCGAGCCAGCCCCGTGTGGCCACCTTGCCATCGCGGGCGTCGATTCCCACCACGATGCGGCCAGGGTAAAGCTCGGCCAGGGTGTCGACCAGCTCGGGCTGCTCCAGGGCCACCGTGCCCAGAATCACCCGATCGAGCCCGCAGGCCAGCAGCTCGGCGGCCCGCTCGGCGCTGCGCACGCCGCCGCCGAGCTGCACCGGAATCGCCAGGGCCGCGAGGATCGCCTTGATCACGGCGTCGTTCACCGGCGCACCGGTGCGGGCGCCGTCGAGATCCACCAGATGGAGCCGCGTGGCTCCCTGCTCCTGCCAGCTCAGCGCCTGGGCCACCGGATCGGCCGAAAAGCGGGTCACCCGGTCGTAATCGCCTTGGTGCAGGCGCACGCACTGGCCCTCGAGCAGATCGATGGCGGGAATCACCTGCATGGGCCGAAGGGGGCGGAGGAGATGGAGCCAGGCTGCCAGAAAGGGCGGCTCCGCCTGCTGCCGCTACCGCTCAGCCGGATCCGTCTGGCGCTGTGCCAGCGCCAGTTGGCGCATGATCAGGGTTTCCAGCACTGGCGCCATGTCGAGCAGCTCGCGGAAGTGGCGCCGCTGGATGGAAAGCCAGCGGCAGCCACCGGCGGCGGCGGTGCGATCCGCCCGATGCGGTGCGGTGCTGGTAGCGGGTCCGAGCAGGTAGTCGATCAGCCCGAGGAAGGCGATCGGTGCGGCTGCGCTCTGGGCTGCCTTGCGTTCCTCACCGTTCGGCTGGCGGCAGCTGCCGGCGAGCAGAACGGCCACAGCGTCGGGCTCCAGGGCCATCGGTTCGCCTGCGGCGGCCTGCTGCAGCTGGCAGAGCCTCGGCAACTGCAACAGCACCCGCGGCTCCAGGCAGCCGAGCAGGGCCACGCCGGCAGGGGTGGCTGCCAGCTTCCCCCACAGCGTCTCGCCCCGGGGGGGCTGCTGGGCCACCAGAGCGCGGGCCCACTCCTGGCTGGCTGGCTGGCTGGATCGCTGTCCTCGCTGCAGAGGGCATGCAGCACCGTGGCCTGCTCGGGCAGCGGCTCCAGCGACAGCGGTTCCGGCGGTCCATCGTCCAACCAGGTGCCCAGGGCAAGGGTGGTGGCGTCCTCACTGGCCAGAAAGGTGATCACCTCCGCGGAGAGGGCTCCATAGAGCGCCAGGCTTGCCGGACCAGGACGGGTCAGCTCGCCGGCCCGCAGCACCTGCTGGTCGAGGTCCACCAGAGGGGGCAACAGACCAGCGATGCGCCTGTCCAGGCTGAGCACCAGCGGTTTCAACAGCGGCTCCTGTCCGCTGGCCTGCTCCAGGCTGCGCCGTTCGGCCAGGTGGTTGCGCACGGCCATGCGCAACTGCTCCAGCTGGCGGTTGCCCCGGCTGGCCCCGGGGGCATACTCCTCAAGCAGCTTCTCCCAGCTGGCTTGATCCAGTCCGCTCTCCCGGCGGATGCGTTCCAGCCGTTGCTGGGCGCTCTCGGTGAGGCTGGCGCTGCACAGGGTGGTGTGGCCGCTGAGCCGCAGCAGATCCTCGATTTCCTCATGGGCAGCCTGTAGGCGCAGGTCGAGGCCGGTGAGCTCCAGGCTGCTGAGTTGGTCCAGGAGCGGGTCTTCGACGCTCAGCACCTCCAGGGCGGCCTGGTGGTCGTCGGGGCTGAGGCCGAGGCTGGTGCGCAATTCCTCGAGCTTGAGCAGGGAGCTGTGACGATCGAGCCGTCCCTGATGCAGCAGATCGCCGAGCACGGATCGGTAGAGCGAGCGGCGTTCCGACTGGGCCTGTACCGGTAGGGCCTTCGCCAGCACGAAGACCTCGCCCGGGCTGAGATCCTCGAGCCGGCGACCCGCCAGCAGGCCCTGGAGCTGGGCGCCCAGCTTGCCCAGCTGGCGTCGCAGGCTCGTGCTGGTGCTCTCCCGCTCGTAGACGCCCCGGTCGCGATGCCAGCCCCGGTGGAGCCATACGGCGCTCAGGCCCATCACCACGGCGATGAACAGGGCATCGCCCCTGGGGCCACCGCTGCCGAACGGATTGCCCTTGAAGTGAAAGTAGGCATTGACGGCGCTGAAGGTGGCGAGCAGCCGGGTCTGGTGGATGGCCCGCTCCCGGCTATCGCTGCAGCCGGCCCGGGCGTGACGCCTGGCCAGCCAGCGCTCCAGGGCCTGGAACAGCTGCTGCGAGAGCACGGTGGCAGCGGTGAGCAGCAGCGGGATCATCACCAGCCGCGGCCACTGGGGCCAGCCGGCCGGCAGGAAGGGCTCCCAGGCCAGGCTCGCCAGGCGGTTGTCGTAGACGAACAGGCGGCTCTTGAGGTAATCAACCGCCAGCCCGGGCGGTGCCGTGGCCTGGATCAGCAGAAAGAAGCCCACGATCAGGCCTGGATACGAATACCAGGCCCAGTTCAGGCCCCGCTTGCCCTGCAGGTTTTGCCAGTAGGCGCGTTCGGCGTCGATATCCAGGCAGGGCTTGCTGCAGGCCACACAGGTGCTCACATCCGCCTGGCCGCTCTGACTGGCCACGGTGCGGCACATCGACTGGGTGGTGCGGGTGGGGCTGTCGAGATGGGCGGTGGAGCCGATCACCCCCCTTGGCCCCGTGAGCACCTGCTGGGCCGTGCCAAACGGGCAGAGGTAGTGGCACCAGGCCTTGCCGGCGTAGGCCCAACCGCTCACCATCGCCCCCAGCAGTGCGGCGATCGTGAGCAGACCGAAGGCCAGGGCATGGCTGTTCACGATCAAGATCCGCAGGCAGAGGCCCGCGATCAGCAGGCTCCACTGCAGCTGCACGTGGTGGCGGCCCAGCCAGGAGTTGTCATCCACCGCCACCAGCTGCGGTTTGCCGCTGCGGCTTGGCACCGTGCGCTGCCAGCCGAGGGCCCGCGCCAATTGAGAGACGAACGCCAGCGGGCAGATGCGGCGCCAGAGCTCATGGCTCAGCACCACGCCGATCAGCACCAGGGGCAGGCCCAGATTCCAGAACAGGTCGGTGCCCAGTCCATCGCCGCAAATGGGGGTCGAGTTGCAGATCTCCGGTCGGCGGCCGTCGCGGTTGATCGGCAGCAGCGGCAGGGCGGCCAGGGCGAGCCAGCCCAACAGCAGGGCCCAGCGCCCCAGGCGTGCCTGCCGTTCGGGCCAGGTATTGAAGAGATTCATCGGCAGCGCTGCGGCGGCGTGGCGTTGGTGCCCAGGTAACCCCAGGCCGAGGTGAGAGCCAGCAGCAACGATGGCCAAAACAGCCACCAGCCCAGCTGCTGCAGGCTGGTGGCCAGCCCCACCCCTCCAAGGGCGGTGCCCCAGCTCGCCGGCCAGAGCAGCAGCAGCAGGCTGGCGAACTGCAGCATGGTCTTGGCCTTGCCGGCCAGGGAGGCCGGGCCGCCGCCGTTGGCCTCGCTGCGCCAACCGGAGATCAGCAGCTCACGGGCCAGCAGCAGCCACACCGCCCACAGCGGCAGCTGCTGGGGCCAGGCCGGCTGGGCCGCCAGCCACAGCAGGGGGGCGGCGATCAGAATCTTGTCGGTGAGTGGATCGAGGCGGGCGCCCCAGGCCGACCCCCCCCCGGCGCGGCGGGCCAGAAGGCCATCGGCCCAGTCGCTCAGCCCACCCAGCAGCAGCAGCCACCAGGCCAGGCCCGCCGCCCCGCTGCCCAGGGCCACGATCAGCGGCAGGCCGAGCAGGGCGCGACCCACGGTGAGCCCATCGGCCAGGCGGCGCAGCACGGCCGCTGAACCGCTCACGGCAGCGGGCCCAGCTGGGCATCGAGGCCGTAGGGCTCGCCGTCGGCCGGATCGCGGATGCCCAGCTCCTGGCGCCACTGGCGCACGGGCTTCTCCCAGCCCTCCTCCCACCGCACCGCGGCCAGGCACTGGGCCTGGCGGGCGATGGCATGGCCGTGGGCCTGGGCGGCGCTGAGCAGGGGAAAGCGTTCCAGCTGGAAGCGGAAGCTGGCCAGCTGGCCGGCGCTGGTGAGCAGCACGTAGCCGGGAAAGCCGATCTGGCTGGCGGTGATCGCCAAAACCCCGTTTTCACCGGCGGTTTCGGTGCCGAAGCCCGCCACCACGTGGTGGATGTCGTGGGTGGTGGCGATGCGCTGGGTGAGCCAGCGGTCGTCGCTGCTCACATCGCGGGCACGGAAGAACTCGGGGTCGTACCCCAGGGAGAGGATCAGGTCGGCATAGCGGCGGCCGAGCGTGCCGGGGGGCAGCTGGCGCAGGCTGTCGATGTCGGGCTGCAGGGGCGGGAAGCGCTCCGCAAGCATCGTGGCCCCCCCTGGCACGTTCCTGAAGCGGTCCACGCTGGCGGCCAGCTGGGGGCTGCCGAGAAAGTTGTCGATCAGGTCGGCGATGCTGCTGAGCTCGCCGCCGCTGCGGCCTACGGCCGCCAGCAGGCGCAGGTTGTTGACCGCGCGCACAACCTCCTGAAAACGGCTCATGTCCCCCCCATCACGCGCTGGTAGGCGGGGCGCTGGCCGGTGGCGGCGATCACGGTCTGCACGTTGGGATAAGGGGTGAGATCGATCTGGGGAAAAAAGATCGGCAGGTAGGCCAGATAGGCGTGCACGGCGCAATCGGCGGCGCTCCAGCCGGGATCACCCCAGGGCCCGGCCATCAGCGAGCGGCCGCTCGCCAGCAGGCCATCGAGCACGCCCATCAACCGGGGAAACTCCCGCTCGCGGTTGCTCGGTACAAACAGCGCCACCGCCAGGGTGGCATTGGCAAACAACAGCCATTGGGCGGCCAGGGCCCGCTTGGCCGCCGCCTCATCGGGGCTGCCGCCAAACTCCTGCCCGTAGCGGTCGGCCAGGTGCAGCAGGATCGCGCCGCTCTCAAACAGCTGCAAGCCCATACCGTTAGGCGCCCGGAGACTGTCATCGACCAGGGCCGGCACCTTGCCGAAGGGGTTGATGGCCGTGAAGGCCTCGCGTTGGTGATCGCCCGACTCCATGTCGAGCTGCACCCAGCGATAGGGGATGCCCTTTTCCTCGAGGTACCAGCGCGGCATGGAGGCCCGGGAGCGGGCGCCGCCGTAGAGGCTGAGGGTCATGGCGGCCCGGGCCATTGGCCCGAGGGAATCCGTCTCACGTTACGCACCTGCATCGGCCGGCCCACATAAACCCACACGCTCTGGCCTCCATCCAGCCGGTGCCGCTGTCGGTCGTAGAGCCGCGGCACGCCCTCGAAGCGATCCAGCGCCAGCAGTTGGTCGTCGCCTACGGCGTACACCTCCCCCTGCAGCACGGCATCGCTGTCGGGGCAGGGGATCGCCATCGGGAAGGGCCCCAGGTCGTAGAGCGCCAGCCCCCGCAGCCGGGCCGTGCCCAGGCAGGCGCTGCCTGAGAGCCGATGGTGGTTGCACTGCCCGCGCTTGAGGGTGCCGTACACCAACACCAGCTGGATCTCCTGCAGGTCAGAATCGCCGAAACTGCCATTTGCTGCCCCCATGACGATTGCCCTGTTGGTGGCCCTGGCCGGTTCGCTGGGGCTGATGGTGTGGATTGTGAAGCGTCTTGAGCAATCGTGATCGCCTGGCGTGATGACCCTGATTGACAGCACCTATCGCGGCGGTTTGCGCTGCACCGCCCGCCATGGCCCGTCTGGCAGCGAGCTCGATACCGACGCTCCCGCCGACAATCAAGGCAAGGGCGAGCGCTTCTCCCCCACCGATCTGGTGGCCACGGCCCTGAGCACCTGCATGCTCACGATCATGGGCATCGTGGCCGAGCGCCATGGCTGGAGCCTGGAGGGCTGCAGCGCCCGCGTGGAGAAGACGATGACCACCGAGCCGCCCCGCAAGATCGCCCTGCTTGCGGTGTGGGTGACCCTGCCCGAGGGGCTCAGCGAGCCGCAGCGCACCGTGCTGCGGCGGGCTGCCGAAGCCTGTCCGGTGAAGCGCAGCCTGGAGGGCGCCACGCTCATGGAACTGCACTGGAGCTGATGGCCACGTTTCTCATCACCGGCGCCAACCGAGGCATTGGCCTGGAGTACTGCCGCCAGCTGCAGGCCCGCGGTGATCAGGTGATCGCGGTGTGCCGCCAGCCTTCGCCGGAGCTGGAAACCCTGGCGGTGCGGATCGAAGCCGGGATCGAGCTCAGCAGCGAGCCGGCGATCGCCGAGCTGGTGCGGCGCCTGGGCGGCCTGCAGCTCGATGGCTTGATCCTCAATGCCGGCATCCTGGAATCGATGGGGTTGGACAACCTCGATGCCGCCGGCATCCGCCGCCAGTTCGAGGTGAATGCCCTGGCACCGCTGCTGCTGGTGCGGGCGCTGCTGAATCAGCTGCAGCCCGGCGCCAAGGTGGCGCTGATGACCAGCCGCATGGGCTCGATCGACGACAACACCTCGGGTGGTTCCTACGGCTACCGCATGTCGAAGGTGGCGCTGAACATCGCCGGCAAATCGCTGGCGATCGACCTCAAGCCTCACGGCATCGCCGTGGCGACCCTGCACCCCGGTTTGGTGCGCACCCGCATGATTGGCTTCAACCCCCAGGGCATCAGCCCCGAGGAGAGCGTGCGGGGGTTGCTGGCGCGGATCGATGAGCTCAGCCTGGCAACGAGCGGCACCTTCTGGCATGCCAATGGCCAGGTGCTGCCCTGGTAGGGGCGGATGCAAGACGAACCCAGATTGCCGCGCCCCTCGGCTACACCTTTTCGGGCGACGAGTTGCTGCTTTTTTCCGGCCAGACTGTGGGCCGCGTCACCCTCAGCAAGCAGGACATCCCCGACGAATACAACTGAGGCTCACCCTTGTGGCTGGAGGTGTTCGGGATCGCTTTACGCAATCAAGAGGCCGCAGGATTCCAGCACTGCCAGCCATGGTGTGCGCGGAAGATGAGCGTTGCAGTCCTTTCTGAAAGGATGTTCCATTAAATGCATGGATTCTCCAGATATGATCCATCGATGCGTTAGCACGTTTCGGCCGGTTGATTGTGAATGGATGCCTGGAAGGCTGGCTAGAGTTATTGGCTGCCTCTGTTGTCTTGCCTATTCCTCTGCGCCTTGAGGCGCACCATCGTTTGTTTCGGCTTCGTCGCTCCAGGCTCGCTCCACCTCGCCCTCCAGCGGTGCGGCACTGATGCCCTCCACCTCGCGCAGGTACCGCGCCAGTCCGTGGCTGTTGCCGTGGGTCACGTACACCTGGCGGGCACCGCTGTCGTGCACGCTGCGGATCAGGCCGGGCCAGTCGGCGTGGTCGCTGAGAACAAACCCGCGCTCATAGCCGCGGCGGCGGCGGGCGCCGCGCACGGCCATCCAGCCGCTCACAAAGGCCGTTTGCGGCAGTTTGAAGCGCTGCATCCACACCGAACGGTGCGCCGAGGGCGGGGCGATCACCAGCCGGCCGGCCAGGGATTCGCCGCGGGCGATCGCGCTCGTTGGCCGGGTGGGCGGCATCGCGACACCCGCTTCGCGGTAGGCCGGCATCAGTGCCTCCACCGCCCCGTGCAGCAGGATCTCCTGCACCACGCCGATGGCCGCCAGCTCGGCCAGCAGCCGCTGGGCCTTGCCGAAGGCATAGGCAAACAGGATCGAGGGCCGCTCCGGTGCCGCCTGCCACCACTGCCGGATCTCCGCTGCCACCGCAGCGCCGCTCTGCCAGCGGTAGATGGGCAAGCCAAAGGTGGCCTCGGTGATGAACACATCGGCCTGCACGGGCTCAAAGGGGCAGCAGCTGGGGTCGGCGCAACGCTTGTAGTCGCCGCTCACCAGCCAGCGTTCGCCGCCGGCTTCCATCAGGATCTGGGCGCTGCCCAGCACATGGCCAGCACTATGAAACGACACCCTGGCGTCGCCGATGCGGTGCAGGGCGCCGTAGTCGACCGGGATCAGCTGAATGGTGGCACCGAGCCGCTGGCGCAAGATCGCTTCGCACGCTCCCACTGCCCAGTACTCACCGCAGCCGGGGCGGGCATGGTCGGCGTGGGCATGGGTGATCAGCGCCCGTGGCACCGGCCGCCAGGGATCGATCCAGGCCGCCGCCGCCGGGCAGTAAAGACCCTGGGGGGTGAGCTGCAGCAGGCTGCCGGGGGGGAAAGGATCAGGCCTCATCCCAGAGGGCCTGGAGCGACCAGGGGCTTCCCTCCAGCAGCCAGAACGATCCATCCACCAGGCGCCGGTTCTGATCGAGCGCGGCGATCCGCGTCAGATCGACCGGTGTGAGTTCCATCGCTGCCGCCGCCAGATTCTCCTGCAGCCGCATCGCATTCACCGATTTGGGAATCGTGGAGCAGCCGCTCTGCAGCTGCCAGGCGATCAGCACCTGGGCGGGGCTGCAGCCGTGCTCCGCCGCGATCGCCGCGATGGTCGGGTGCTCCAGCAGCACCGGTTCATCGGCGCCCTTGAGGGCGGCGGGCCGATCCCGGGAGCCCAGCGGTGAGTAAGCGGTGATGTGAACGCCCTCGGCCGCGCAATCGGCCATCAGGGCCTGTTGCTGGAGCAGGGGGTGCCGTTCCACCTGATTCACCTCCGGCCGGATCCGGGCATGGCTCAATAGGTCGTGCAGCTTGCGGCTGGAAAAGTTGCTGATGCCGATGTGGCGGGTCAGCCCCGCCTCCAAAGCGGCCTCCATGCCTTCCCAGGTGTGGCGCATCGGCAGCTGCTCCGGCGGCAGCAGATCGGCGGCGCTGGTGGGAAACGCCACGCCGGGCCGGATCGGCACCGGCCAGTGGATCAGGTAGAGATCCAGCCAAGCCAGACTCAGATCGGCGAGGGTGCGCCGCAGTGCCGGCTCCACGTTGTCGCGCCCGTGGGCATTGCACCAGAGCTTGGATGTGATCCACAGCTCCTCCCTTTGCACCTCGCCGGCGGCGATGGCGCCGGCGATCGCCTCGCCCACTTCCGCTTCGTTGGCGTAGACGCTGGCACAGTCGATGTGGCGGTAGCCCAGACGGATCGCCTCGCGTACAGCGGCCCCTACCTCGCCTGGAGCCGACTTCCAGGTGCCGAGCCCCAGCACAGGCATTCGGTCGCCATTGGCGAAGGTGGTGCTGCGCATGGATGGAGAAAGCCTCGTCCCAGCACCCTAGACAGCGGTGCCAAGGCTTATCAACAGGACCGCCACGAAACAGGGCCGCCAGGCGGATGGAAAGCCGTGCGCGTGCCGCTGGAGGCACAGCGGCCGATTGGCGGCCCCGGCAGGGCATCAAGGTCGGCACCATCGGCAGGATGGGGCAATGGTGCTAGCTTTTGCAACAGATAGATCCGCGATCCCAGCCTCAAGTTGAAGCTTCCAGTCTTCTTTCTCAAGCCTCGGCACGTTGCCGTTTCCGCTGCAGCCATGGCTACCGTTATTTGGCTGGCTGATCCCAGCGTTGCCCTGGCCCAGCCCTATGGCCGGCCTGCCATGGGCCGTCCCACGATTTCGGTCCCTGAATTCAAGAACACGCTCACCGGCACTTGGTGGTGGCAGGGTCCGGTGGCGCAGGATCTGGCCCATGCCCTGGCCAATGAGCTGGCGGCCACTGGCGACATCACCGTGGTGGAGCGCCAGAGCCTTGGCAAGGTGCTCAGTGAACAGGAGTTGGCCGACCTTGGCATCGTGCGACGCGATAGCCCCACAGCAGCTCGTAAAGGTGGCATGACAGGCGCCAGATATATCATTTTAGGTACTCTTACGTCGTACGACACCACGACCAATGTGGACAGCAAGGGGAGTGGTATGAGCTTTCTGGGATTCGGCGGCGCCAAGCAAAGTACCGTCACCCAGGATTACGTGGCCATCGATATCCGGGTGGTGGATAGCACCACCGGTGAAATTGTCGGGTCGCGCACGGTAGAAGGCCGTGCTGCTAATACCCTGGAGCAGAAGAAAAGTGGTGGAAGCTTGCTGCCAGCCGCGGCTATTTTTGGGGCCCTGGTGCCCATGAATCGCGCCGGCTATGCGGCGACCGCGGCCGCAGGCACCCTCAGCTTTTCCAACAACGCTACCCAGGGCAACCGCACACCCCCCGCCAAGGCGATGCGAGCTGCCATGATCGAAGCTTCCAACTATGTGAGTTGTTTGTTGGTGCCCAAAGGCGACTGCATGGCGTCCTTCGCCGCCAAAGACCAGCAGCGGCGCCAGAATACCCTCGATACCCTCAAGCTGGAGTGAACAACTTGTCTGTCGTCCCTCCCGCGGACGACAGACGGCAACTGCGTTGTCGGTGGCGGCATCGGGCGCGACGATGCTGTTGATCTGCCGCTGACTGCGCGATGACGGCACCACCCGCTTCCGCTGAGGGCCCCCGCTGGTTTGTGCCCGGCGATCTCGATGGCTTTCTCGGCCTTGGCCTCGACAACCTGATTCAGATTCTGTTGATTCTGGGGTTGTGCCGGGGCGTGCTCGGCTACCCCAATGCCTTGCTGATCGGCATGGTGCTGCCCGCCACGGGCCTCAGCCTGTTGATCGGCAACCTGGCTTACGCCCTGCAGGCCCATCGCCTGGCCCGGGCGGAGGGTCGCTCCGATCGCACGGCCCTGCCCTATGGCATCAACACCGTGAGCCTGTTCGCCTTCGTGTTTCTGGTGATGCTGCCGGTGAAGCTGGCGGCTCTCAACGCCGGCTTGTCCCACGAGGCGGCGGTGCGCCTGTCGTGGCAGGCGGGCATGGTGGCCTGCCTGGGGTCGGGGCTGATCGAGTCGGCTGGGGCCTTCGTGGCCCAGGGGCTGCGGCGATGGCTGCCGCGGGCGGCCCTGCTCTCCACCCTCGCGGGCATTGCCCTGGGCTACATCGCGCTGGGCTTCCTGCTGCGCACCTACGCCCAGCCGGTGGTGGGGCTCACCGTGTTGGCTCTGATCCTGGTCACGTATTACGGCCAGCTGCGCCTGCCGATCCCGGGGGGATTGCTCGCCGTGCTGGTCGGCACGGCCCTGGCCTGGGGCTCCGGTCTGGTGCGGTTCGATCCGGCCCGCTGGGCGGAGCAGGCGGCTTACGTGGGTTTGCACAGGCCCCATCTGGAGCTGCTGGCCCTCTGGCAGGCCCGCGGCCAGCTGTTGCCCTGGCTGGGGGTGATCGTGCCGATGGGGCTGTTCAACCTGCTGGGCTCCCTGCAGAACATCGAGAGCGCCGAAGCCGCCGGCGACCGTTACCCCGTTCGCAGCTCCCTGCTGATCAACGGTGTTGGCACCCTGCTGGCTGCCGGCCTGGGTGGCTGTTTCCCCACCAGTCTCTACATCGGCCATCCCGCCTGGAAAGCGATGGGGGCGCGCATCGGCTACTCCTGGCTCAACGGCGTGGTGATGGCCGCCGGCTGTTTGCTCGGGCTATTCGGCCTGGTGGCCCAGCTGGTGCCGATTGAGGCGGGCATGGCGATCGTGCTCTACATCGGCCTGGTGATGGCCGCCCAGGCCTTTCAGGCCACTCCCCCTGCCCATGCGCCGGCGGTTGCCCTCGGTCTGCTTCCCGGGCTGGCAGGCTGGGGATCTCTGCTGATCAAGGCGGGGTTGCGGGCCGGTGGTGCCGGCGGTCCCCGCGACCCGTTCAGTGCCGCACTGCTGCTGCCGCTGCAGCAGGCCGATGTCTGGGCAGCCGGCGCCTTTGCCCTGGAGCAGGGCCAGATCATTACGGCGATGCTGCTGGCCGCGCTGTTGGTGTTCGTGATCGAGCAGCGGTTTTTCGCGGCTGCCGCGTGTGCCCTGGTGGCCTCCGCCTTCGCCTGGATCGGGCTGATGCATGCCTGGCGCTTCACCAGCGCCGATACCGTGCTGCAACTGGGTTGGGGGGTTGGCGGCAGCTGGGCGCTGGGTTACCTGCTGATGGCCACGGTGTTTGTTCTGGCGGGGTTATGCCGGCGCGCCTAGCGGGCAGGGGTACGATCCCGGCCCCCGCCCCCCGCCGATGGCCAGCCAGTGGCACAACTTTCAGCAGAACCTAGGCGAATGGCGTGGCAGCTTCACCGGCATCAGCCCCGAAGGCCAGCTGCTCGACACCACACCCTCCGTGCTGACGCTGGAGGCGCACGACGCCGGCCAACGGGTGCGCTTCGGGCTTCGGCGCTGGCCGGTGGGCAGCCCCTTGGCGGCGGGCGGCGGCCCAGGCGATGGAGCGGGCGAGCCCAGCCGGTCGATGGAGCAGGATTACCGCACCCTGGGTCGCCAGGTTGTGTTCTTCGCCACGGGCACCTTCTGCAAGGGGGCGATGCAGGTGGCCCCCAACACGCCTTTTGGCGGTGAGTTTGGCTTCATTGCCGGCGACCGTCGCCACCGCTTGGTGCACCTCTGGACCGAGGCTGGCACCTTGGAGCAGCTGGTGCTGATCCGTGAATTCCGGGCCGGCAGCGCGGCAACGGAACAGCCGCCGGCCGCGGTGCAGCAGCTTCGGGGCTGCTGGCAGGGCCAGGCGGCCACCATCAGCGCCGACTGGCCCGAGCCCGACCTCAGCGAGGCCAGCCTGGAGTTTGCCGCAGCCGACCTGGCAGGGCTGCGCTGGCTGCCCGATGGCGGCGTCTGCCGGCTGCCGGAGCGGGTGAGCCACCGGGAGGCCTTCGTGGTGGAGGCGGGCTGGCTGTCGCAGCCGGATCGGCTGGAGTGGTTGATGCGCCGCTACGACACCAGCGGCGCCTGGCAGTCGGCCACCCATCTGGTGCTGAGCCGACAGCAGCCCTAGCCCGCGCTCACCTGCACCCCTTTCCAGAAGGCCACCCGGCCCCGGATCTCGGTGGCCGCCGG
The DNA here is from genome assembly GCA_035285645.1 of Cyanobacteriota bacterium. GTDB lineage: Bacteria > Cyanobacteriota > Cyanobacteriia > PCC-6307 > Cyanobiaceae > Cyanobium. Next base: position 23,117 of record JAYKGR010000143.1, read on the forward strand.
TTTGGGGTCGGGGTAAAACCAGGCGGCATTGGCATTCACCTGACCGTTCACCACCACGTCGTAGTAGTGGGCTTCCCCTTTCCAGCCGCAGACGGTGCGGTGGCTCGAAGGGCGGAAGCAGCCCTCCATCAGGGCATCCGGCGGAAAGTAGGCGTTGCCCTCCACGGTCACGATGTCGTCGCTGCGGGCGATCACGGCGCCGTTCCAGGTGGCTTGCATCGGGGTCTTCAAGGTGGACCCATCATGGCGGGGTTGTGGTGGCCTTCCGTGAGGCGGGAGACACTGGAGCCCATGCGCCTGCTGCACACCTCCGATTGGCACCTGGGCCGGCCGTTTCACGGGGCATCGCTGCTGGCCGATCAGGCCGCCGCCATGGATCGCATCGTGGACCTGGCGGCCGAAGCCGAGGTCGACGCCGTCTTGATCGCCGGCGACCTCTATGACCGGGCCATCCCTCCCGCCGAAGCGGTGCAGCTGTTCACCGACACGGTGGTGCGCCTTCGCGCCGGCGGCGCCGCAGTGGTGGCGATCGCCGGGAATCACGATTCCCATGTGCGGGTGTCGGTGTATGACCCGCTCCTGTCGGCCTTTGGGGTGACAATCCGCGGTGATGGCCGCCGGGCCGCCGAGCCGGTGCTGGTGAGCCCCCGGCGCGGCGGGGAGCCGGTGGCGATCTATCCGCTGCCCTACCTGGAGCCGGCCGTCGACGGACCGGCCCTGCAGCACCTGGCGCCAGGGGAGACCCCTCCGGCGCGTTTCAGCCACCAGGCGGTGACCAACCTGGCCCTCGGGCGGCTGCATCGCGATCGCCACCAGCGCCACCCATGCCGGGCGGTGCTGGTGGCCCATGCCTTCGTGGCTGGCGGCGCCACCTCCGAATCGGAGCGGGAGCTCACCGTGGGCCACCTCGACCGGGTGAGCATCGACACCTTTGCCGATTTCGACTACGTGGCTCTGGGCCATCTGCATGGTTCCCAGCAGCTCGATGGCCCCCGCCTGGCTTACGCCGGCACCCCCCTGCCCTATTCCTTTTCCGAGCAGCATCACACCAAATCGGTGCGCATCGTGGAGCTGGCGGCCGATGGCACCCCCGCCGTGGAGATCGTGCCCCTGGGCGTGGGCCGGCCCCTGCGCACGCTCGAAGGCCGCCTGGAGGAGCTCTGCCGCAACCCGCGCCTCGATGATGCGGCGGGCGCCTGGCTGCGGGTGGTGCTCACCGACCCCACCCTGCCGCTGCAGGCCATGGCACGGCTGCGCCAGCGTTTCCCCCATGTGGCCGAGCTGCGCCATCGCCCCCCCGAGGCGGTGCCCGCTCGCGCCGGTGAGCGCCAGGAGCAGGTGCGCCGCGCCCGCTCCCCCCTGGATCTCGCCCTGGCGTTCTACGCCGACCAGCAGGGCCGCCCCGCCGAGCCGGCTGAGGCCGAGCTGCTGCGCCAGGCCCTGGACACCGCTGCGCGAGGGGAGGAGCGTTGAAGCCCCACACGCTGGTGATGGAGGCCTTCGGCCCCTACGCCGATCCCACCACGATCGATTTCGACGCCCTCAGCGAAGAGGGCCTGTTTCTGATCCATGGCAGCACCGGTGCCGGCAAAACCTTTCTGCTCGATGCCCTCTGCTTTGCCCTCTACGGCGAGGTGTCGGGGGAGCGCAGCGTGAAGGGGCTGAAGTCGCAGCAGGCGGCGGCGACGGCGGTGCCGCGGGTGCTGCTGGAGTTTTCCTGCGCTGGCGAGCGCTGGCGCGTGGAGCGCTCCCCCGCCTGGACCGCCCCCAAGTCTCGCGGCCAGGGCTTCACGGAGAAGGCGCCCCAGGCGGCCCTCTGGCGCCTGCGGGGTGGTGTGGCCGAACCGGTGGTGAGCCGTCTGATGGAGGTGGCGCGAGAGGTGGAACGGCTGGTGGGGCTCAATGGCGCCCAGTTCCGCCAGGTGATCCTGCTGCCCCAGGGGCGCTTCGCCGAGGTGCTGCGGGCCGGTGCCGAGGAGCGGGAGGCCCTGCTCAAAACCCTGTTTCATACCGTGCCCTACGAGCGGGCGGCCCTGTGGCTGGAGGAGCGGGCCCGCGAGGCCAGGCTCGACCTGGCGGAGCGGCAGCGCGACCTGGAGGGGCTGCGGGCCCAGGCGACCCAGGTGGGCCTGCCGTTCGCGTCTCCCCAGCCGGCGAGCGAGCCCCCCGCCGATCAGGCTGGCCTCAACGCCCTGCGGCAGCAGCTCTCGGCGATGGTGGCCACCGCCGCCACTGAACTGGAGGTCCGCACCACCGCCCTCACCGCCGCCCGGGCTGCCCAGGCCGAGGCCGAACGGCTGGCGGAGCGCTGGCAGCGCCGGCAGACGGCCGCCGAACGGCTGGCAGACCTTGAGAGCAAGGCGGCCGTGGTTGCTGACTTTCGCCAGCGGCTGGCGCTGGCCGAGCGCGCCGAAGCCCTGCGGGCCAGCCTGGAGGCCGAAGCGGCGGCGCAGCGGGCCCTGGAGAGCGAGGCCCGCAGCAGCGCCCAACGGCTACGGGAGGCACTGGCGGCGCGCCAACCCGTGCCCGCCCTGCCGCCTTCGTTGCGGCAGCTCGACCTGGGGGCCCTGCCCGCCCAGGAGGCCCTGGCCGAGGCGCGGCAGGCGCTGGCGGCCTGGCGGGCGGAACTCACCGCCCTGGCGGCCCGGGCCGGCGAAGCCGCCGCCGCTGAGGTGGCGGCCGGCTTCGCCAGCCGCCAGGCCGCCGTGGCCGCCGAGCGACTGGCCCGTGGTGGCCGCGAGCAGGCCGAGGGGCAGCGGCAGCTGGCGGCGGCGCAGGCCGCCCTGCAACAGGCCACCACCGCCCGCGACCAGCTGGATGGCCTGGAGCAGGCGGTGGCGGCGGCCCGCGGCCGGGCCGAGGCCGCCCACGCCCTGGCCGCCGCCGCCGCTGCCCTGCAGGCCGCCACGGCCGCCCGCAACGCCGCCGATGCCGAGTTCAACCGCCGCCAGGCGGCCCTGCTCGATCTGCGCCGCCGCCAGCTCGCCGGCATGGCCGCCCGGCTGGCCGGTGAGCTGACGCCGGGGGGGGCCTGCCCCGTGTGCGGCTCCACCAGCCACCCGGCCCCCGCCCGCCCGGCGGCGGATGCGGTGGACGACACCCGGCTCGCCGCCGCCGAGGCGGCCTTGGCCGCCGCAGGCACCAATGCCAGCCAGGCGGCGGCAGCGCTGGCCACCGCTGAGGCGGAACTTCGGGCGCTGCACGAGAAGGCGGGCCCGGCCGATCCGGCGGTTGCGGCCGCGGCGGCCCTGGAGGCCGCGGAAGCCCTGGCCAGTGCCCGGACCATCGCCGCCGAGCTCGAGCCCCGCCGCCAGGTGATCGCCACCTTGGAAGAGCGGCTCCAGGCCCTGCAGCTGGAGCTCCAGGCGGCGTCCGGCGAGCAGGCGCGCCATTCCCAGGCCGCGGCGGAGGCTCAGCAGCGGGCGGCGGCGCTGCGGGCGGAGGTGACGGCCGTGCTCGGGGGCGCCCATGAGCCCGCCCAGGTGCTGGCGCTGCTGCCGCCGCTGGAGGCGGCCCTGCGGGCCCTGGCCGGCTGTGCCGAAGCCGTCGCCAGCGCCCGGGGACAGCTGGAGCAGGCCAGCGCCCGGCTGGCGGCGGAACTGGCCGGCAGCCCCTTCGCCGATGCCGCGGCGCTGCGGGCGACCCTGAAGGAGGAGGCCTGGCGCCGCCAGCTGGCGGCGCGGATCGAGGCCTACGGCCATGAGCTGATCGCGGTGCGGGCGCAGTTGGCCAGCCCGGAGCTGGCCTCCCTGCCCGACCAGTGCCCTGATATCGCGGCAGCCCAGGCCACCAGCGCCGCCGCCGATCGCGGCCGCACGGCGGCGCTGGAGCGCCACAGCGCCGTGCGGCTCGCCGCTGCCGAGATCGGGCGGCTCGCCGATGAGCACCAGCGCCGCGAAACGGCCCTGGTGGCGGCACGCGATGGGGCCCAGCGGCTGGTGGCCCTGGCCGAGCGCTGCAGCGGCAAGGCCGCCCCCTTCATCTCGCTGCAGCGCTGGGTGCTTTCGGCCCACCTGGGGGAGATCTGCCGCTACGCCAACCAGCGCCTCGAGCTGATGACATCGGGTCGCTACCAGCTGCGCCTCAGCGACGGCGGCGGCCGGGGCGGCCGCCAGGCCGGCCTGGGCCTGCGGGTGCTGGATGCCCATACCGGCGATGAGCGGGAGGTGACCAGCCTCTCGGGCGGCGAAACCTTCCAGGCTTCGCTGGCGCTGGCCCTGGGGGTGGCCGACACGGTGCAGGCTCATGCCGGTGGCGTGCGGCTGGAGGCGCTGTTCATCGATGAGGGCTTCGGCAGCCTCGATCCCGACAACCTGCAGCTGGCCATCGATGAACTCGACCGACTGCGCGAGGGGGGGCGGATGATCGGCGTGATCAGCCACGTGGCCGCCCTGCGGGAGCGGATCCAGGCCGGCATCGCGGTCACAGCTGGAGCCCAGGGTTCCACGGTGCGGCTCAGCCGCTCGCTGATCCGCCCTTAACCTTCGGCATTGCATCGGTCCTCACGATGAGCGCCGTGATTCCCGCTCTGGCGGTCAGCCCCCGTCGTCAGATGCTGCAGGCGATCGTGGATCCGATCGGTTACCACCGCCTGTGTTTCGCGGCCCACAACGGTGTGGTGCGGGTGCGCATGAGCCCCACCTTGCCGCCCCGCCAGGTGCTGATCAACGATCCAGCGGTGCTGCAGGAGCTGATCAGCCGCGATGGTGGGCGCGGCCTCAGCGCCCCGGGCCATCTCAATCGCCTGTTGGCTCAGGTGGTGGGTGAACACTCGATTTTGATGCTGGAGCCCCTGCCCCACCGAGCCCGGCGCCGCCTGCTTACGCCTCCCTTCCACGGCGATCGGCTGCGGGCCTACGGCACCTTGATCCAGCACCTCAGCGCCGAGGTGCTGGCGGATCTGAAGCCGGCCCAGGTGCTGGATGCCCGCACCCGCATGCAGGCGATCACCATGCGAGTGATGCTTTCTGCGGTGTTCGGGCTGCATGCCGGGGAGCGCTACAGCCGTCTCAATGAGCTGCTGCACAACAGCCTGGAGATGCGCGCCGGGCGCCTTGGCTCGTTGCTGCTGTTTTTCCCCCTACTGCGCCGGGATGTCGGACCCTGGAGTCCGGGCGGCCGCCTGCGGCGCCTGGAGGCCGAAAGCCAGGCCCTGCTGCAGCGGGAGATCGGCGAGCGGCGCCAGGCCCTCGAGAGCGGCGCCGGCCAGGAGCGGGTGGATGTGCTCAGCCTGCTGCTGGGCTGCCGCGATGAGCAGGGTCAGGGCCTGAGCGATGCCGAACTGCAGGATGAACTGCAGACCCTGCTGCTGGCCGGCCATGAAACCACCGCCACGGCGCTCACCTGGGCCCTGCACTGGATTCACCGCCAGCCCGAGGTGCGCGGCCGGCTCCTGGCCGAACTGGCCGACTGCCCCGATCCCGGCGATCCAGAGCAGGTGAGCCGTCTCCCCTATCTGGGGGCGGTGGTGCAGGAGGTGTTGCGCATCCACCCGGTGGCGATGCTGATGTTTCCAAGGCTGGTGGAGGAGTCCATGGAGATGGGCGGTCTGCTGTTTGAGCCTGGCGACGTGCTGATCGGCTGCATTCAGGCTGTGCACGAGCGCCCCGATCTCTATCCCGATCCCCAGCGCTTCGATCCCGAGCGTTTTCTCGCGCGCAGCTACGGCCCGGGTGAGTTTCTGCCCTTTGGCGGCGGTGCCCGCCGCTGTCTCGGCGCCGCCCTGGCCGTCTATGAAATGAAGCTGATTCTGGCCACCCTGCTGCAGCGCTTCAGCCTGGCCCTCACCCCCGCGTCCAATCGGCCCTTGCCCCCCCGCCGGCGTGGCTTCACCCTGGGTCCATCCCGGCCGGTGCGGTTGGTGGTGGAGCGCATCACGAGCGCCTGATCTTCAAGCCCTGCATGGGGGCCTACGCCACCAGCCTGCGAAAGGTGCGTTTGCCACATTGCAGCACCTTCCCGTTGAGATCGGCCATGGTCCGAAACTCCTGGTTGGGATTGGTGAGCTTCTCGCCATCGAGTTTCACGCCGCCACCCTGGATCTGGCGACGGCCATCGCTGCTGCTGGCCACCACACCGATCGCCGCCAGGAGATAGAAGGCTTTCGCCGGAAACGTCACCGCCGCCAGCGAGGCTTCGGGCACTTCCGCCGCCGCCGCTCCTGCCCCAATGCCCCCCCCCACCAGCGTGGCGGCATCAGCCTGGGCTGCCGCCGCAGCCGTTTCACCGTGGCGCAGGCGGGTGATCTCCAGCGCCATGGCCCGCTGCCGTTGTCTTGGGTCGGCAGGCAGCATCTCCAGATCCAGATCGGTGAGCAGGGTGAGATAGGCGTTCACCACGGCATCGGGCACCTTCTCTAGCTTGGAGTACATCGTCAGAGCGTCCTCTGCCAACCCCACCGTATTGCCCAGACTCTTGCTCATCTTCTGCACCCCATCCAGACCGGGCAGAATGGGTAGCAGCAACCCAAATTGCGGCCGTTGGCCGAAATGGCGCTGCAGATCGCGACCCATCGCCACATTGAATTTCTGATCGGTGCCGCCCAGCTCGACGTCAGCCTCGATCGCCACTGAGTCGTAACCCTGCAGCAGAGGATAGAGAAATTCGTGCAGGGAAATCGGGGTGCCGGAGCTGTAGCGGTTGCCGAAATCCTCCTTCGCCAACATCTGTCCTACGGTGCTGGTCGCCAGCAGTTCAATCACCTGAGTGAGATCGAGGTCTGCCAGCCATTCACTGTTGCGCCGCACCTCCAGCTGGCCCGGCGTGCTGAAGTCGAGCAGCGCCCGATGGGGATCCTGCCCCTGGCCCAGCTGCTGCAGGTAAGTTGATGCATTGGCCTCCACCGCCTCAGCTCCGAGCTGCACCCGGGTGGCGCTTTTGCCGGTGGGATCGCCGATACGGGCGGTGAAGTCGCCGATGATCAGCACCGCAGTGTGCCCCGCGTCCTGAAAAGCCCGCAGCTTGCGGAACAGGATCAAATGCCCCAGGTGAATGTCGGAACCGGTGGGGTCGATGCCAAGTTTCACCCGCAGGCGGCGACCTGCCTGCCGGGCCTCAGCCAGTCGGGCTGCCAGCCGCTGGTCGGGATCGTCGGCTGCCGCACCGGCGGGAAACAGGTCGGCCATGCCGCGCTCCAGCCAGGTCGGCAGCACGCCGGCCACCCGTGCAGGTTGATCCGCTTGCCCACCGCTCACCATCAGCCCACCGGCCTTCTTGCGGGATCGTAAGGGTCGGCGAGCGGCACTCAGCCGGCCTCGAGCTGGCTGCGCATGCGCTCCAGGGTCACCTGCATCTGCTGAAACATGGTGTCGGGCGTGAGGCCAAACTGTTGCAGCTGGGTGCGCAGCTGCTCCACGGTCAGCTTGGCCTGGAAGTCGTCAGAAAGTTCAAAGCGCTTCATGAACACCCGGTACCGGTCCATCATCTCTTCCATCCGCTCGATGTAGAGCTGCTTACCCGCGCGGTCAAACTTGCCGTACTCGCTGCCGAGCTGCATCAGCTGCTGGTAGTCGCCGAAGAGGAGGCGGGCTTCGTCCTGAACGATCTCGGAATCGAAGAAGGCCATGAAGAGCCGGCGCACAACGCCATGAACAAGCGATGGGCCCATTGTGGTCAGGGGTTGGTGGCCTTGGGAGTGCGGATCCACGTATCGCCGCCAGCATGATGGGGTGCTTGATCCCATGGATGGACTTCACGGCCCTGCTGCCTGCCGTGCAGAGCAACCACAACCGCAGCGACGAATTGCTCAGGGGGCGTCGTCTGGTGCTGGGCTTCGGTGGGAGGGCGCTCCTGCTGACGCTGATCGGCAATTCGCAACGGCCTTACACCGTGGCTGGTGCGGCCACCACCGCTGCCGAGTTGGCTGCCCTGGTTGAGCAGCAGCGGCCCGATCTGCTGTTCTGCGGCGACCGACTGGAGGAAGGCGATCCGCTGGCCCTGGTTGAAACGGTGCTGGCCTCCGATGGGCCAAGCCGGGTGCTGTTGCTGCTCAGCGCCGGCCCCGGTTTGGCGGCGCGGGCCCAGCGGGCGATCACGGCCGGTTGCGATGGCCTGCTGGTGGAGCACCATCTGGGCACAGGGTCGCTGGTGGCCGCCATCTATGCCCTGAGTGGTGGTGGGGTGTACGTGGATCGAAGCCTGGCCCACACCTACCGCCGCCATCGGGCGGTGGAGATGGGGCCGCTCCTGGCCCCCCTCAGCCCACGGGAGCTGCAGGTGCTGGCGCGGGTGGCGGCCGGCATGCCCAATGCCGAGATCGGTCGCGAGCTCTATGTCAGTCCCGAAACCGTCAAGACCCATCTGGGCCATGTCATTCGCAAGCTGGGCGCCCGCGATCGCACCCATGCCGCCGTGATCGGGCTCAAGCAGGGTCTGATCGACTACCCCTGATCGGGAGCAGGTCGCTAATTTCAGGCCGTTCCCATGCCCCCGCGGCAGGCGATGGCCCAGCGCCACTGGTTGGACCCCCTGGCTCGGCGGCTGTTGATCGCCACCGGTCAGATCCCGCCGCCCCCTCCGCCCGAGGAGGCGCGGCAGGAGGCGGTGGACCGCGATCTGCTGGCCCTGCGGCTGCGGCAGCAGCCGTCTGCTCCGCTGCGCGATGCCCGCGAGGTGGCTCGTGCCGCCGCCCTGGGTTGGCGTCTCGATGTCAACAGAGCCACCCGAGCCGACTGGTTGCGACTGCCCGGTTGTCTGCCGCAACAGGCCGACCTGTTGCAGCGGCTGCGCGATGGAGGTGTGCAGTTGAGCGGCCCCGACGATCTGCAGCGACTGCTCGAACTGGATGCTGACACCGTGGCGGCCTGGCTGCCGCTGCTGGAGTTTCGCTGGTATGGCGAGCCCCCCGCCAGCGTCACACCGGGGCCATTGCCCCTCAATCGCGCCGATGCCCGGCAGCTGGAGCAGCAGCTCGGCCTGTCGTCAGAACGGCTGGGCCGGCTGCTGCGGGAGCGGCGCCGGGCCCCCTTCCGCGACCTGGCCGATCTGCAGCAGCGCTTGCAGTTGCCCCCCCAGGTGGTGGAGCAGTGGATCGGCCGCGTGCAGTTCGATGCCGATCGCGCTGGTGAGTCGGGGCCGCGTCTGCCTCCAGGAGGCAGCGCCGCCACCCGCTGAACACTGGATCTTCGGCACGATGCAAGCGCAACGTTTACCACTCCCCCCCGGGAGGATCGCGAGATGAGGGTGCGCCAGGGGGAGTTGTTTGCCGTGCCCGCCGAGGCCGCCACCACTGCGGAGCTGGTGCTTCAGCCTCACCAGCTCCTGTCCTGGCAGGAGCGGATCTCCACCTTTCAGGCCCCTCTGTTTCTGGCGGCAGCCGGTGGTGAGGCCGGCGCCTGCGAAGCCGAGGGTCAGGGCTGGCTGTTTGTGGAGTCGGCCGTGCCCACCGCTGGGCCCCCGTGCGGCCCGGCCCAGGCCGATTCACCCGACCTTCTCGCCTTGGTGCCCCAGCCCCTGAGTTTTTGGCGCTGGCCCGAGGCCCCCCAGCGTGGTGCTGCGATTTACCTGGTGATCGATCAGCCCCCCCATCTGTCCTCACCCCTGCTTCTCTACGTGGGGGAAACAGGTCGGGCCGACCGCCGCTGGAAGGGGGAGCACGACTGCAAGAGTTACCTCGCGGCCTATGGCGATGCCCTGCGGCGCTGTCATCTCGCCAGCGGGCTGAGCATCCGCTTCTGGGTTGATGTGCCGGTGGCCGTGCGGCCGCGCCGCGCCCTGGAGCAGCGGCTGATCCGCCATTGGCAACCGCCCTTCAACAAGGAAACCCGCAGCCGCTGGTCCACTCCTTTCACGGCCGCCGAACCGGCTTGATCGCCAGGGGTGACGGCAGTTGACCGGTTTGGCCCTGTCTACGATCAGCGCTGCCCACGTGCCAGCCATCATGGAGTTCCGCTGCCTGCCTGTTCCCCTTGCCGAGGTGCTGGGCGGCTGGGGGGGCGACACCCTGGTCGTGGGCGTGTTCAGCGATGCCCAGCATCCCGGGCGCGGCCAGCTGGAGCAGCTGTTTGGCGAGGCCCTGGCGCACACGCTTGAGGCCAGGCGCTTTCATGGCAAAACGGGCGAGAGCGTGTGTCTGCAGCGGTTGGGCCAGAGCCCTGCGGGGCTGATTCTGGTGGGTCTGGGCGCTCCAGCTGAGTTTCACCTTGCCGGCCTGCGCGATGCCACCGCCGCCGCGGCCCGGCTGGCCCTGTCGCTGGGGGCCCAGCACGTGGGCCTGGCCATGCCGGTGGAGGGCCTGGGAGCTGCCGAGGCCGCGGCGGCGATGGCGGAATCCGTGCGGCTCAGCCTTTACAGCGATCAGCGTTTCCGCAGTGAAAGCGAGTCACCACGCCTGCCCGGCCAGGTCGACCTGCTGGGGCTACCCGAGAGCGCCTGGGCCGGCCTGAGCCATGTGGATGCGCTGTGCAGCGGCGTGGAGCTGGCCCGTCGCCTGGTGGCCGCGCCTCCCAACGTGGCCACCCCTGTCGGATTGGCTGAGGCGGCGGCTGCCATCGCCGCCGATTTCTCCCTGGAGCTGAAGGTGTTGGAACGCGCCGACTGCCAGGCCCTGGGGATGGGCGCCTATCTGGGGGTGGCCCAGGGGTCCGACCTGCCGCCCAAGTTCATACATCTCACCTATCGGCCCGCTGGCGAGGTGCGCCGGCGGGTGGTTGTGGTGGGCAAGGGCCTCACCTTTGATTCCGGCGGCTACAACCTCAAAACGGCCGGCTCTCAGATTGAGATGATGAAATACGACATGGGCGGCAGCGCCGCCGTGCTCGGCGCCATGCGCGCCATCGGCCAGCGTCGGCCCGACGGGGTGGAGGTGCATGCGCTCGTGGCCAGCTGCGAAAACATGATCAGCGGCGGGGCCATCCATCCCGGCGACATTCTCACGGCGTCCAACGGCAAAACCATCGAGATCAACAACACCGACGCCGAGGGGCGTCTCACGCTGGCTGACGCTCTGGTGTATGCCGCCAAGCTCGAACCCGATGCGATTGTCGATCTGGCAACGCTCACCGGTGCCTGCGTGATCGCCCTCGGGGAGGAGATCGCCGGCCTGTGGAGCTCCAGCGACGGCCTGGCCGACGGCCTTCTCTCCGCAGCCCTCGAGGGAGGGGAGTCGCTGTGGCGGATGCCTCTGCGCAGCTCCTATCGCGATGGCCTCAAGAGTCAGTTGGCCGACCTCAAAAACACCGGCCCTCGGCCGGCTGGATCGATCACCGCCGCCCTTTTTCTGCGCGAATTCGTGCCCGCCGACCTGCCCTGGGCCCACATCGATATTGCGGGTACGGTTTGGAGTGAGAAGGGGCGAGGAGGCGATCCCGCCGGGGCCACCGGTTTCGGCGTGCGCACCCTGGTGCATTGGGTGTGTGCCGGAGCGCCCGCCTAGGTTTGGCTCTTCCTACAGCGCTTCGCCATGGCCGTGCACAAGATCCGCTGGTACGTGAAGGCTCAGCTGGGCGTTCTGCTGCTGCCTGCCGGTCTGTGTCTGTTTGGTGAAGCGGTGATTCGCAAGGGGCTGGCGACCTGGTCGGCATTGGCGGCGCCCGCCGATGGGGTGGCGTCAGCCGGGCCCTGGTTCTGGTACGGCACGCTGGGGCTGATTCTGATCAACGCCGGCGTGGGATTGATGATCGAGAGTGGCCTGCTGCGGGGGTACCCGCGCCGCTGATCCGATGGGGATTCAGGCAGCTCGCACGGTGCTGCGCTCCTGGGATCCGGTCAGCGAGGCCTGCAGCTCGGCCGGGCTCTGCAGGGCGTGGATCTGCCAGCGGGCCCGCTCTCCGCAGAGAGGCAGCAGTCGCTCCAGGTCGTCGGCCGCCTGCTGGGTGCTCGCATAGGGACCCACGTGTCGGGTCTGAAGACCGTCGCGGATGGTCAGCAAATACATACACGCGTCCGTCGATGGATGAAGGAAGGCTAAGGCGAACCGGCGCTTCTGTTGGCCTGCCAAATCGTGTCGTGAAGCACGTTTTTCCCGATTGACCCGCCCTGGCGTCTTTAGATTTTCCTTGGGATTGACGGGGCGGCGTGTGTGGAGTCTCAGCGTTGGCTCCAGGGATCGCTGCGGCGGGCTCGACGGCCCCACACCGCGTCGAGACGACGATCCCGACCGCATGACCAGCGGTAGTAGCGGTATTTCAGGTCGTTCCGCTCGGCGTAGTTCTGGTGGTAGCCCTCCGCTGGCCAGAAGCGTTGCAGCGGCACCACCGCCACCCGCAGATCCGCCATCGGGCGCCCCAGCTCTCGGGCGGCGGCGGTCTGGCTGGCGCGGGCCTGGCGCGCCTGCTCCGGCCCGGCGGTGAAAATCACCGGCCGGTAGGAGTCACCGCGATCGCAGAACTGCCCGCCGCCATCCAAGGGATCCACATGGCGCCAGTAGGCCCGCAGCAGGGTGGCATAGCTGATCACCTTGGGGTTAAACCGTACCCGCACGCTCTCCTGATGGCCGGTCCCCCCCGCCGACACCTGTCGGTAGGTCGGCCGCTCCAGCCGTCCACCGCTGTAGCCGCTCTCCACCGATTGCACCCCGCTCAGCCCCTCCAGGTCGTGCTCGAGGCACCAGAAGCAACCGCCTGCCAGCACCGCCTCCTCCATGGCGGCCCAGGCCGGCGTGGGGCAGAGCAGCACCAAGACCAGCACCAGCGCCAGAAGCGGCTTCCGCAGCGGGAGGGTGGGGCGTGGATGCTCAGGGGGCGAGGTTGGCGTCATGGGGGGCGACCAGCTGGTCGAGAATCACACGGGCGGCGCGCTGGGTCACCCCGGGTTCGCCGAGGGCGCGCTGCAACCGGTCATAACCGGCGAGCATCGTTGCCCGGGCGCTGCCATTGGCCTCCAGCAGGGGCTCCAGGCAGGCCACGATCCGCTCGGGCTCCAGCTCATCTTGCAACAGCTCCGGTACCAGCCGCTCCTGCAACACCAGATTCACGGGCGAAATGTGGGGCACGTTGAAGCGCAACACGTGTTCGGCGATCCAGGCGGTGGGTCGGCTCACCCGATATCCGGTGACCTGGGGAACGCCGCGGAGTGCCAACTCCAGGTTAGCGGTGCCCGACTTGGTGAGAGCCACATCGGCGGCGGCACAGAGTTCGGCTTTGAGGCGGTTGCTCTCCGCGGCGGCCACCACCCGCGCCTGCACCCCAGCGGCAGCCAGCACCCGCTCCAGCTGGGCTTCAAAACCCGCCTGCGCCGCGGGAACCAGCACCTGCAGCCCACGATGGCGGCGCTGCAGGGTGGCGGCCGCCACGGCCATCGGCCTCAGCAGATAGCGCAGCTCCTGGCGGCGCGAGGCCGGAAGCAGCAGCAGCAAGGGTGCCTGCGGATCCAGCCCCAGCCGCTGCCGCGCCTCCCGGCGCGTGGGCGGCGTGCCGATGGTGTCGATGAGCGGATGCCCCACCCAGGTGACCTGAGCACCGCGGCTGGCATAAAAGCGCGCCTCCTCCGGAAAGATGGCCAGGATCCGATCAGAAAAGGCGATCAGGCGGGTGGTGCCACCTTCCCCCAGCCGAAAGGCCCACTCCTGGGGGGCGATGTAATAAAGAATCGGCAAGCGGGGGTGGAGGCGCCGCAGCCGCAGGCCCAGCGCCACATTGGCCCCCATGTAATCGATCAGCACGGCCCCATCGAGGGGGTGCTGGTTCAGCCAGCGTCGCAGTCGGTTCTGGAGTCGCAGGGTGGGCAGCACGAGCGGCAGGGCCTCCACCAAACCGATGGCCCCCAGAGCCAGGGTGTCGGCAATCAGATGGGCCCCGGCGGCCCGCATGCGCTCGCCGCCCAGTCCCACCACCTCGAGCGGCAGCTCTCGCTTGCGCGCCTCCTCCAGCAGGGCCTCCACCAGCAGGCCTCCCTGTAGATCTCCCGACACCTCCCCGGTGCTGACCAGCAGGCGCACCATCAGCGCGAGGCCGGCAGTGGCCCGCGGCGACCGCTTTGCAGCGAAGCCTCCAGGAAGCGGCACAGCTCGGCGGCTGGACCCATGAGCGGCTGGGCGGCGGCCTGGCGCAGGGCTTCGGCCAGCACCAGCTCGCTGCGATAGAGCAGGTTCCAGATCTCGAGCAGCTGACGCATCGGCGCACCACCGTCGAGCTCCGCCAGCCCGCTGCGGCGCAGGCCGATGCGATTGAGCCCCCGCACCCGACCCGGGTGGCCCTCCACGGTGCTGTAGGGCGGCACATCGCGGTCGATGCGGCTCATGCCGCCCACCATGGCCAGGGTGCCGATGTGCACAAACTGGTGGATGCCGAGCACGCCACCGATCACCGCCCGATCGCCGATCACCACATGGCCGGCCACCGCAACGCCATTGGCGATCACGATCCGGTCGCCCAATTGGCAGTTGTGACCGATGTGGCTGTAGGCCATCAGCAGGTTGCCACTGCCGATCACCGTGCGTTCGCCGGTTGCGGTGGCCCGGTTCACCGTCACACACTCGCGGAAGACGTTGTCATCCCCGATCACCACCTCGGTGGCGGCACCGGCGTATTTGAGATCCTGAGGTTCGAGCCCCAGGCAGGCCCCAGGAAACACCCGGTTGCCGCGGCCCATCCGCACCCGCCCATCGATCACGGCATGGGGCCCGATGCGACTGCCGGCGCCGATCTCCACCTCCGGCCCGATCACGGCGTAGGGCCCTACCTCCACGCCGTGGTCGAGGCGCGCTGCGGCATCCACCACGGCGGTGGGATGAATGGTGGTGGCCATGGCAGAGCCGCTCATGCCTCAGTCGATTAGGGAAAACAGCAATTCACCGGAACAGACCAGCTCCCCGTCCACCGTGGCTTCCGCCCGCACCTTGCCGAAGCGTTTGCGCTTGAGGCTGATCAGTTCACAGCGGATCAGCAGCTGGTCGCCGGGCACCACCGGCCGGCGAAAGCGCACGCCATCGATACCGGCAAACACAAACAGACCCCTCGGCAGCTCGGGCATCTGGGTCACGATCAGGCCCCCCACCTGGGCCATCGCTTCCACGATCAGCACACCCGGCATCAGCGGACGGCCTGGAAAATGCCCCTGAAAGTGGGGCTCGTTGAAGGTCACGTTTTTGATCGCCACGGCCCGCTGGCCCGGCTCGTGCTCGATCACGCGATCGACGAGGGCGAAGGGATAGCGATGTGGCAGCAGGTTGAGGATCTGCTCACTGGTTAACACCGCGCCCGAAGCGGTCGGGGCCACCGGGGCGGAATCGGCGGGCAGCGTGGTGGTCACAGGCAGGGGGCGGGATCGAGAGAGGTGGTGGGGTTGTGGTCGGCGATGGCGGCGGCCAGGGCGGTGTGAACACCATGGGATCCGCGATAGGCAAACACGTGGGCCTGGGGCAGGCCGACCAGAGCCAGATCCCCGAGCAGATCCAGCAGCTTATGGCGCACCGGTTCGTCGAGGTACCGCAGGGGAGGGTTGATCCAGTGGTCGCCGTCGCACACAAGGGCATTGTCGAGAGCACCACCGCGGATCAGGCCGGCGGCCCGCAGCTGCTCCACCTGTTCGCGAAAGCCGAAGGTGCGCGCGGGCGCGATGTCGTCGACAAACCGCTGGGGGGTGAGCACCAGGCTGTAGAGCTGGCGGCCGATCGCCGGCTGCGGAAAGTCGATCGCCGCGCCGAGCTGGAGCGTTGGGGCGGGCAGGGCCACCGCAAACGACGCGCCGGCGTGGCGGGTGATGGGCTCCAGCACCCGGGGAGCTGGAGCAGGCTGCTCCAAGCGTTGCAGGCCCGCTTCAGCGATGGCCTCCACCCAGGGCAGGGCCGATCCATCGAGCAGCGGGATTTCCTCTCCCTCCACCCGCAGCAGGCCATGGGTCAAGCCCGTGCCGGCCAAGGCCGCCAGGAGGTGCTCCACGGTGGCCAGGCGCCGCTGGCCAACCCGCAGCGCCGTGCAGAGCCGCGTGTCAGCCACCTGGTGCGGTCCTAGGCGTTGGGGTGACTCGCCGGCGGTCCCGTCGTGCCAGGCCAGGTGGAGGCCGGGTTGTTCATAGGGTTCCAGCCGCACCCGGCAGTCGGCGCCGCTGTGGAGGCCCACGCCACGGCGCTCTACGGAGGCTCGCAACGTCCAGGCATCGCGATAGTCCGATGGCCAGGCCGTCACTAGAACTTCCAGCCCACGCCCAGGTTGAAGCGCCACTGGTTGGTGAAGTCCTGGCTGGCCACCTCCAGGCGCAGGGGGCCCACCGGGGTGGTCACGATCAGGCCGGTACCGATCGAATAGCCAGTGCCTGGTTTGCGCAGCTTCTCGCCGGGGTTGCCGGGCACATCACGTTGGCTGCCGAAAGCCGTACCGCCATCCAGAAAGAGTTCGCCGCTCACGATGCTGAACAGCGGGAAGCGGTACTCAATGGTGGCCTCTCCAAAGGTTTTGGCGACACCCAAATCGCAGTCGTAGTAACCGCGTACCGAGTTGCCGCCGCCAATGCAGAAGGCTTCATAGGTTGGTAAGTTGCCCAGATTGGTGCCGGCACTCACCTGAAAGGCCAGGGCTTGGCTGCAATTGGGTGTCTCCCCTGGCTTGGGCCGGCAACCCTTGAAAATCTTCAGCCAGTTCACTGGAATGTAGTGCGTGAAGCTGGTGCGGATGCGGTTGAAGGTGGGCGAATCGGGACCCACCGAAATAAACTGCTCCGTGCCGAAGGAAAAGAAGTTGCCGCTGGTGGGATTGCGTGGGTTGTTGAGCGTGCTCATCGTGGCCGCCAACCGCAGGCCCACGAGTTGGTTTTCGCTGGCGCAGTTGTAAGCGATGCAGATGATCGAGGATTTCGGCTTGGCACGACCATCGCTGTCGCGCATCGCCCGAGAGGCCACCCCAAACGGCATCGCTTCGCCGGCGAAGTTGATCGGCTTCACTTGCTGGGCACTGAGGCCGGCCACCAGTGTCCAAGGAGCGATTTTGTAGGGGTTGCCGCCATTCATTGGACGGACAAACTGAATGTTTCCACCGATGCGCTGGATGACGATGGAATTGCCGTCGAAATCAAACCAGCTGTAATCCTCCCCTTGCGCATTGGCGGCTGCCCTGGCCTTGTCGATGCTGCCAAAGCTCTGGCCCAGCGGGTTGCGCTTCTTGTCGATGTTGTATGTGATCTTGGTGCCAGGAGCCTTGTAGGAGTCTTCAGCGGTCAGAAAGATGCCCTTGTCTTGGCTCTGGAACACCTGCGGGACATCGCGGCTGATGAAGGCCCGGGCACGGAACGCTGTGCGGTAACGGTCGCCCTTGATCCAGGGATCGGTGAAGGAGATATCCGCCAGACCGCCAAACTGCCCGTAGGTGAAGCTGGTGGCAACATCCCAGGCACGGCCGAAGAAATTGCTGTCCTGCAGTTGCACCTGGCCAAAGACACCCTGGCTCTGGCTGTAGCCCAGGCCACCCGAGAGCGAGCCGGTCGACTGCTCGACGATGCCCAGCACGATGTCGACCTCACCCGGCTGGCCGGGCACCGGTCGCAGCGTCACCTTCACATCGGAGAACAGACCTGTGCCATAGAGGCGTTTGAGATCTTCCTCCAGGTTGCGGCGATTGAAGGGTTGTCCCTTCTTGATGGAGATTTCGCGGGTGATCACCCATAGCTTTGTTTTGCCGCGGATCGGCTTGCCCTTGGCATCGGTATCGCTGCCCTCCTTGTTCAGGAATTGCACCTCCACATCATTCACACTGCCTTCGCGCACCGTGAGCAGCACCTCCCCCTCGGGGCTCACGCGGCTGGGGCCCGTCACCCGTGCCAGCGAAAAGCCCTGGTCGGCGTACCACTTCTGCAGTTCCTGCAGGCGGGTCTTGAGCGTGTTGAGGTTGAGGGTTTTGCCGACATCGGGGGCGAAGGTGTCCTGCACCACGCTGGGTGGCAGTTTCACGGCCGGTGGCTCGAGCGTGATGGTCTGCAGCACCGGGTTGGGCACCACCGCCACCACCAGCCTCACGCCCAGGGGCGTGTCCTGCGGCGTGATGCGCACATCGGAAAACCAGCCGGTGGCATAGATGGCCGCCAGATCGGCCTTCATGTCGCTGCGGCTGATCGCATTGCCCGGCGTGATCGTCATGGCGGCGTAGGCCGCCGCTTCGATGCGCTCCCGTTCGGGATGGCCGGCGATCCCTTCGATCACCACCTCGCTCACCTGCACCCGGGGCTCCGCTGGGGTGACCTCGGGCCTCAGGGGGGTGGTTTCGCTGGGCTGGGGTGCGGCCTGGGCGAGGAGCTGCTCGGCCGCGGCGGGTAACGGCGGCGGCGCCTCCGGCCAGGGGGTGGCCCGGGCGGCGGTGGTGCCCAGCACGGCTGCCACGGCCAGTGCCGGAGCCTGGGCCCGTCGCAGGGCAGTGGCAATCAGCAACTTGCCGGAAAGGGCCTCAGCCATGGGTCGGTTTCGGGTGCGGCCATGCCGCAAAGTTGCCCGACCTTACCGAGTGGACTGGGTCAAAGGTAGGCCCGAGGGTGCGGACAAACGTCCTGCACCCTGCGCAGCACCTCGGCATAGGCCTCCACAACCCCGCCCAGATCCTGTCGAAAGCGGTCCTTGTCCAGAATCCTGTCGCTGCTTTCGCCGGCTCCGAAGTCCCAGAGGCGGCAGGTGTCGGGGCTGATTTCATCGGCCACCACCAGCTCGCCCGTTGTGGTGTAGCCCAGCTCGATCTTGAAGTCCACCAGGCGCAGCCCCGCCCACTGGAAGAGCTCCAGCAGCGCCGTGTTCACCCGTTCGGCCAGTCCGGCGATGGCCTCCAGCTCCACCGCCGTCACCAGCCCCAGACGTTGCAGCCGCGCTTCGGTGAGCAGCGGATCACCGAGCGCGTCGTCTTTGTAATAGAGATCGAGCAGGGGGGGCTGCAGCGGGGTGCCGGCGGCGATGGGCAACTGGCGGCAGAGCGAACCGGCCGCCACGTTGCGTATCACCACCTCAATCGGGATCACCCGCACGCTGCGCACCACCATCCAGTACGCCTCTCCCAAGCCCAGGTAATGGGTGGGCACCCCCTGGCGCTGCAGATGCTCGAAGAGCAGGGCCGAAATCTGGCAGTTCAGGCGCCCCTTGCCGGCCAGCGAAGCCTTTTTCTGAGCGTTGAAGGCGGTGGCATCGTCCTTGTATTCCACGGCCACCCGATCCGGTTGATCGGTGGCATACACCCGCTTGGCCTTGCCCTCGTAGAGCAGCTCAGCGATCGGGCAGGGGGGCGGTGCCGGAGGAAGGGTCATGGCTGTTCGGATCAAGGGGAGAGCGCAGCTGCCGCTCCAGTTGGCGGGTGCGGGGGGCATCAGGCGCATCCTGGCGCCACAGCTGCCATTCGCCATAGGCATCATCCAGCCGAATGCTGAGGCGCAGCAGGCGCTCGCGGGCGGAGGGGCTGGCCAGCGCCATCTGCTCGGCCAGGAGTTCGCTGGCCAGCCCCCAGGCTGCGGCGGCTCCCGCAATCTCCAGGGCCTGCTCCAGCAGCCGCAGCCTCTCGGCCTCGGGCAGATCCGAGCGCAGGCGCGCCACCCGTCGGAGCCGCTCCGCCAGCACCACGGCATCGGCATCGGCGCCATCGGGGCCCACCGCTGCCTGGCCCGCCAGCAGCACTTCGGCCGCCTGCTGGTTCCGCCCCGCGGCCTCCAGGTGATCGGCCAGCAGATCGAGAGCCGCTCGGCGGCTGCCGGGGTCGGCCGTGGATGCCGTGGAGAGCTTCAGGGTGGTGAGGCGGGCCGTATCGGCGCCGGCGTAGGCCAGCAGGGCGGCGGCGGCGGCCTCATGCTGGAGGGCCAGTGCGGCGGCCTGCCACTCCAGCAGCCACCAGCGATCGCGATCGGGGCCAGGGGCTGGGGCATGGCGTTGCAGCACCCGGCTGGCGGCGGTGGGGGCGGCGCAGGCCAGCAGGGCCCGGGCGTCTGCCTCCAGCTCCGCCGGCGGCGCCGGCGCCGGGTGGCGCCCCTCCAGCTGGCGCTGCAAGGCCTGCAGATCACTGCGGCGGCCCGCGCGGATCGCTGCATCACAAGCCTGCACCAGAGGCTCCAGGGGCGGGTTGGGTGCCGCTGCCGTGGCTGCCCGGGCCGGCATGGCGGCCAGCGTGCTGCCGAGCAGGAGCAGCAAGCCCAGCCGCCGCGGCCCGGCGGCGATCATGGGGCTGGCCGGAGCACGGCCCGGTTCGGTCGGCACCGAGAATGGCGGCGGCGGCGGCAACGTTAACGCCCGATGCCGGAACGCCCGATGCCGGGCCCTCCCGGTCCATCTCCTTCTGTTCTCCCTGATCGTCGATGGCCAGCACCGTTTCGGGTATCACCAGCAACGGCACCCTTTCGCCCCCCACCCCTGCCCGGGTGCTCGTGGTGGGGGGCGGGGGCCGCGAAAATGCCCTGGCCTGGGCGCTGGGCCGCTGCCCGGGTGTCGAAGGGGTGTGGCTGGCGCCAGGTAACGGTGGCAGCGGAGCAATCCCCAACTGCGCCACGCTGGCGATTGCGGAAACCGATGCCCAGGCCCTGCTGGAGGCCTGTGGGCGGCTGCAGATCGATTTGGTGGTGGTGGGCCCGGAGGCGCCGTTGGCGGCAGGGCTGGCTGATCATCTGCGCCGCGAAGGGCTGCCGGTGTTCGGCCCCGGCGCTGATGGGGCCCTACTGGAGGCGAGCAAGCACTGGGCCAAGGAGTTGATGGCGGAGGCCGGCGTGCCCACCGCCGGCCACTGGCCGGCCCACAGTCTGGAGGAGGCGCTGGCGGTGCTGGAGGCGCAGGGTCGCCCGCTGGTGGTGAAGGCCGATGGCCTGGCCGCGGGCAAGGGGGTCACCGTGGCCGACAGCGTGGACGAATGCCGCGCTGCGATCGAGGCGGTGTTTGCCGGCCGCTTTGGCGGCAACGTGGCCGAGGCTGGGCCACGGTTGGTGCTGGAGGAGCGCACCTACGGTCCGGAGGTGTCGGTGTTTGCCCTCACCGACGGCCACAGCTTGGCCCTGTTGCCGCCAGCCCAGGATCACAAGCGCATCGGCGAGGGAGACACCGGACCCAACACCGGCGGCATGGGCGCCTATGCCCCAGCCCCGCTGCTGGATGCCGACGGGCTGGAGACTGTGCGGCGCATGGTGCTGGAGCCGGTGCTGGAGGCTTTGCGGCGGCGCCGGATCAGTTACCGGGGCGTGCTCTACGCCGGTTTGATGCTCACCGACAGCGGCCCCAGCGTGATCGAATTCAACTGTCGCTTTGGCGACCCGGAATGCGAAACGCTGATGCCGTTGCTCGGCCCCGAGCTGGCGGCCGTGCTGCTCGCCTGTGCTGAGGGCCGTCTGGCGGAGGCGCCGCCCCTGAGCATCAGTCCGGGCTGCAGCGCCTGCGTGATCGCCGCGGCCGGGGGCTATCCCGGCGAGGTGCGACGGGGGGATCCGATCCACGTGAGCGTCCCCCCCGAGCTCATGGCCAGTGGCGCCCTGCAGCTGTTTCATGCCGGTACGCGGCTCGACGATCAAGGGCGCTGCCTCACCAGCGGCGGCCGGGTGCTGGCGATGGTGGCCCAGGCGGACACCTTTGATGAGGCCTTCGAACGGGCCTACAGCGGTCTGGCGGGGGTGACCTATGCCGGCATCACCTACCGGCGAGACATCGGCCACCAGGTGCGCAGCCGATGACAACGGCATCCGGCTCCGGTGCTGACCCCGCTGGCGAAGCGCCCGGTTTAATCCCGTTGTGGTGGGAGCAGCTGGCCAGCTGGTGGGCGGAATTCAGCCTCCAGACCAAACTTCTCGCCGTGGGCACCCTGGTGGTGAGCCTGTTGATGACGGGCATCACCTTCTTCGCCCTCAATAGCATCGCCCAGCAGGCTCGCCTGAGCGATACCCGCTATGCCCGCGACCTCGGCCTGCTGCTGGCCGCCAATGTGACCCCGCTGGTGAGCCGTGGCAACGACCGCCAGCTTGCCCAGGTGGCCGAGCGCTTCTGGCAGAGCAGCCGCAGCCTGCGCTACATCGTGTTCGCCGATGCCGATGGTCTGATCTATCTCGGCATCCCGATGGGCAATGGCGGTGTCGATGGTCGCTCGGCCGACGGGGAAGCCATGCTCAGCCGCCGCCTGGAGCTGCCGGCCGACATCCAGAAGCGACCTGACAATCCGCTGATCCGCCAGCACCTCACCCCCGACGGTCAGGTCACCGACGTGTTTGTGCCGATCCTGGTGGACGGCGCTTATCAGGGCGTGGTTGCCCTGGGCATCAATCCCAACGAAACCCTGCTGGCCAGCTCCGCCCTCACCCGTGAGGTGACGGTGGCGGTGTTCATCTCGATCTGGGTGCTGGTGATTCTGGGCTCGGTGATCAATGCCCTCACCATCACCCAGCCCGTGAAGGAGTTGCTGCAGGGTGTGCGCCAGATCGCCGGCGGCGATTTTCAAGCCCGCATCAACCTGCCGATGGGGGGCGAGCTTGGCGAACTGCTGGCCGGCTTCAACACCATGGCCGCCCAGCTGGAGGCCTACAACGCGGCCAACATCGAGGAGTTGCAGGCCGCCCAGGTGAAACAGCAATCGCTCATCGCCACGATGGCCGATGGCGCCATGCTGCTCGATGCAGAAGGCCAGATCGTGCTGGTCAACCCCACGGCTCGTCGCCTGTTCCGCTGGGAGGGCCGCAACCTGGAGGGTAGTGATCTCGAAAGCGCTCTGCCCGAGCGGCTGGCCATGGAACTGCACAGTCCGCTGAGCGGGGTGCTGGCCACCGAACGGGCCAGCGCTGATGTGCGGGTGAGTTTCGGCGAACCGGCCCGCACCCTGCGCATTGTGCTGGAGGCGGTGCGCGACACCAGCGGCGAGAGTCTCAAGGGCATTGCCGTCACCATTCAGGATCTCACCCGCGAGGTGGAGCTCAACGCCGCCCAGAGCCGCTTTATCAGCAACGTGTCGCATGAACTGCGGACCCCGTTGTTCAA
>JAYKGR010000144.1:0-3187 GCA_035285645.1 Cyanobacteriota bacterium
CGGGAGCCGTCCCAGCGGGGAACGGCCACTGCTGCGGGCCATGCTCCGCCAGCAGCGCGTGGCTCAAGCCACTGAGATCACAGAGGCGTCCAGCAGTGAGGCCCACCAACTCGGCATACACCTCCGCGGCGGAGCCATAGCTGAACTGGTCCACAAACCCCAGGCGTCGCCCCAACTCGGCGAAAATTGCCCAGTCGGGCCGGGCCTCTCCGGGGGGATCCCGAAACGCCGGGCAGAGGGTGACACGCCGCTCGGAGTTGGTCATCACGCCGGCCTTCTCACTCCACTGGGCCGCCGGCAACAGCAGATGGGCCATGGCGGCGGTTTCGGTACCGGCATAGGCCTCGCTGAGCACCACGAGGGGGCACTGAGCCACCGCCGCCCGAACGCGATCGAGGGACGGCATGCTCACCAGCGGATTGGTGGCCGCCACCCACCACAGCCCCAGGTCGCCGCGCTCCATCGCCTCGATCTGCTCCCACACCGTCAAACCAGGTTGCGGCGCGATCGAACCGGGGGCAAATCCCCAGTGGCGCTCCACCTCGGCGCGATGTTCGGCATGGGCTACGAAGCGGTAACCCGGCAGCAGCTGGGCCAGGCCACCAGCTTCTCGACCGCCCATGGCATTCGGCTGGCCGGTGAGCGAGAAGGGTCCGGCCCCCAGCCGGCCGATCTGGCCAGTGGTCAGGTGCAGATTGATGATCCCGCCCACGGTGGCGGTGCCTTCGCGGCTCTGGTTCACCCCCATCGACCAGAGGCTGAGCACGCCGGCCGCCTCGGCCCACCACCGGGCCAGCTGGCGCAGATCGGCCGCAGCAATGCCGCAGAGATCACACACCCGCTGCGGCGTCCACTGGCGCCAGAGCTGCTCGAGCGCGGCAAAGCCCTCGGTGTGGTCGGCGATGAAGGGCCGATCGAGGGCCTGCCACTCCAGCAGCAGGTGGCCGATCCCGTGCAGCAGCACCAGATCGGTGCCGGGGTGGATGGCGAGATGGAGGTCGGCCGCGTCGCTGGTGGCCGTGGCACGCGGATCCACCACCACCAGCCGCAGGGCCACGCCCACCTTGCGCTTGCGCTTGATCAGCCGCTGGAACAGCACCGGATGGCAGTCGGCGGTGTTGGTGCCGATCAGCAGCACCAGATCGGCCACATCGAGGTCGTCGTAGCAGCAGGGAGGCCCATCGGAGCCCAGGCTGCGGGCATAGCCGGCCACGGCCGAACTCATGCACAGGCGCGAATTGGCATCGAAGTTGTTGCTGCCCAGGGCGCCCTTGAGCAGCTTGTTGGCCACGTAGTAGTCCTCACTGAGGAACTGCCCGGAGCCATAGATCGCCAGACCCGCCGGGCCCTGCTGGGCCAGGGTGGCCTCAATGCGCTCCACCAGCAGATCAAAGGCCCGCTCCCAGCTGATCGGCGTAAACGGTTGATCGAGGCTGGCGCGCCACAGGGGCGTGGTGAGGCGGTTGGGGTGCAGGGTCTCGCCCACCGTGGCCCCCTTGATGCACACCTGCCCCAGCGAGGAGGGGTGCTGGCGGTCGCCGCGGGCGGTCCAGTGCGGGTGCGCCGGATCCAGCGGGGGTTTCAGCTCCAGACCGCAGCCCACCCCGCAGTAGGGACACTGGGCCCGGGCGGCGGCGGCAGGCGGGGGCAGGGCGATGGCCTGAAGCTGAGGCTGGGTATCCCCATTGGATCAAGCGAGCCGGCTGATCCCTGGTAACGGTTGTTACGGATCCAAGCCCGGGCACAGGACGCTCTGATGCCGCGCTGGAATGGGGGCTCCCCGCCCCGGTGCCCTGAGCAGCTCCCTGGCCAGCACCTGCTTCGGCTTTGAGGCCGACTTCACAGCCGACCTGCGCTGCATCCCGATGGCCGTGCGGCGCAAGCTGGATCTGGCCGGGGTGAAGTTGAAGCTGCAGCACTGGAGTGAGCTCAGCGAGGCGGAACGGGCCGACCTGCTGGCCTGGGGCGACGACCCCACAGCAATCGGAACACTGCGCGAACACCTGCTGGCGCGCACCGCCGGCCTCAGTGCCGGCCTGGCCAAGGAGCTGCCGCGGCCCACGGGCGAAGCCTGGCAGCAGGCCACCAAGGTTCCTGAAGTCCTGGCTGCCTCCTGCGCCCAACTGGGCCTGGAGCTGCGCAGCGGCGGCTGGGCCCAGCTGAATGAATTGCAGCGTTTCGCGCTGGTGAAGCTGAGCCACCCCGGCCACGAGCACCGCAACCTGCCGCGGGCCCTGGCCGAGTTCGGCCTACTGGCGTGAACTCCACATGCCTGCCCCTGCGCGCCTGCCTGCTGAGCGGAGGCGAGAGCAGGCGCATGGGCCGCGACAAGGCCCTGCTGCCCCACCCCGAGGGCGGCACCTGGCTGGAGCGCACGCTGCGAGTGCTGGCGCAGCTGCAGGCACCGATCACCCTGCTGAGTCGCCATGGGGAGCATCTGGCGCTGGCTGAGGCCCTGCGGGACGCGCTCAAAGCGCGCGGCGTTGGCCTGGAACTGATCGCCGAACCAGCCCCCTGGGAAGGGCCGCTGCTGGCCCTTCACCGGCTGATGGAACACCACCCAGACAAGCGCCTGCTGCTCTGCCCGGTGGACATGCCGGATCTCAGCCTGACCGCTCTGCAAACCCTGCTGGCGGGCGCAGCAACCGGGAGCACAACCAGGCTGCATCTGGCCCACGACGGCAAGCGGTTACAACCGCTGCTGGGCCTCTATCCGAGCAGCACGCCGATCCGCACCCACCTGGCAGCTGCGGTGGAGCGGGGCGAACGGCGCCTACAGAGCTGGCTGAAGGAGCAGCCCCACCAGGCAGCGGCGCTGGATCCCCAGGCCATCCGCAACGTGAACCGGCCCGACGCCGATCAGGCGCCCGATTCGCCCAGCGCCTCAGCCGCCCGCTGACCCAGAAGCGATCCAGCTTCGCCTCCACCAACGCCAGCAGCTTCTGCCGCGGTGCCGGCAGCGGAAACGGGATGGCGGCGCACGATCGCCAGGAGCAGCGACGCGTCTTCAGCGGGCGACATAGAGCACCCGACCCTCCCGGGCCACATCGCCGAACACATGCCAACGGGAGCCGCTGAGGCGCTCGGCATCAGCGCTGCCCGCCACAACCAGGTCGACACCCACTCCCTGCCGACCCAGCGCTCGGTTGAAGCGCCTCCAGCAGGCCATCTTTTCGGCAGGCGTGAG
>JAYKGR010000145.1:0-18027 GCA_035285645.1 Cyanobacteriota bacterium
GATGGCTCCTGGGGTGCGGCCGGGGCGACCTGGGGCGTGCTGACCATCGCGATGCAGGCGTGGGGCCACGAAATTAGCAACGGCCCTCCGGCATGATCAGGCGGCCATCGGCCGATGGGGCCATGGGCGGCGGGCGATTCTGGCGATCAATCTGGCCGTGCTGGCGGAGATCCGACGGCTGCGGGCCGCTGGGGTGACGGCCTTTCCGGCCTACCGACACGACCCCCAAATGCATGCCCCGCACACCCCCTGGTTCCATACCCACTTGCCCGGCAGCACGGTGGTGCTGGGCGAGGAGGGCTCCGGCATGGTGTCCTTCACGGCCGACCAATGGGGCTTGCGCCCCACCCCCGGCCAGCGGCCAGCTGGCCTCGCACCTGCGGGGCCAGCGCGATGAGCGGGGCTATGCGCTGGTGGCCGAGCCGCTGGGCGCAGCGATCGGCCGCCTGCGGCACCCCTGGATCAACCCGGCGGGGGCGGCAGGGGTGCCGGTCGGATCGCCAACTGCAGCTCCCGCCCGCCTCGCACCACCGTGAGCGGCAGCGGCTGGCCCACCTCGGAGCGCTCCACCTGCTGCAGCAGCAGCGCGGGGGTGCGCACCGCCTGATCGGCTACCGCCACCACCAGATCACCGCGGCGCAAACCAGCGGATTCCGCGGGGCTGCCCTGCACCACCCGCTGCACCAGGGCGCCATCGCGCTCTGGCAACTGCAACAGGGCATCGGGATCGCGGTTGTTGTCGTGGGCCATGCGAGCCGTGAGCGGCACCAGCTGCAAGCCGAGATAAGGATGCACCACAGTGCCTCCCTCGGCCAGCTGGGCGGCGATCCGGCGAGCCAGGTTGATGGGAATGGCAAAGCCCAGGCCGGCACCGGGGCCCTGGCGCACCAGCGTGTTGATGCCGATCACCTCACCGCTGGCATTGAGCAGCGGTCCACCGGAATTGCCGGGGTTGATGGCGGCATCGGTCTGGATCAGGTCGAGCCGCTTATCGGCAAAGCCGAGGCTGTTGATATCGCGGTGCAGACTGCTGACGATGCCCAGGGTGACCGTGCGCTCCAGGCCATACGGACTGCCCAGGGCGATGGCCCAATCGCCCACCTCCAGCTGCTCGGAATCGCCCAGCGCTGCGGCGGCAAGCCGCTGGGGCGGAATCCGCACCACGGCCAGGTCGGTCACGGGGTCGGCACCCACCACGGTGCCGTCGAGCTGGCGGCCATCCGCCAGGGTCACAGCCACGCTGTCGACATGATCCACCACGTGGGCATTGGTGAGCACCATGCCGCGGCCGGCGTCGATCACCACCCCCGATCCCTGGCCCCGCTCCCTGACACCGCCGCCGGGATCCCCGAAGAGATCCCGCAGCAGCGGATCGAGCATGGTGGGATCAAACGAGGCCCCGGCCACCTGGCGCTCGGTGTCGATCCGTACCACCGCCGGACCGGCACGGCGAGCGGCGCTGGCCACAAAGCTGTGCGCAGCGCCAGGGTCGGCCAGGAGCCCAGGCGGCGCATCGGCCAGGGCGGGCGGCGCCAGCCACAGCAGCGGTGTGAGCAGAACCAGCAGGAGAGCCGCCAAGCGGCGCAGCGGAGAAGAAACCATCAGCACCTGGCCATCACCCGACGCTAGGCGGATCCCAACGCAGAAGGCGCTGACGGATCTCCCCACCGGCCGTGAGTTCGAGCCAGCGGCCACCGGGATCGGCGGGGCGGCCCAGGGGGCAGGGCTGCACCGGCCCAAAGCCGCAGAGGGTGGAAGGGCAGGCCCACACCATCAGGTGGGAGCGCTGGGCGGCGACGCCCTGCCAGTGCTGGTGAAGGTGACCGGTGAGCACGGCCCGCACCGCGGGCTGTCGCGCCAGGGAGGCCATCAGGGCCGGGCCATCGGCCAGGCCGATGGCATCCATGCCGGGATCACCGATCGGCAGGGGCGGATGGTGCACGACCACCACGGCCGGGCCGCGCAAGTCAGCCAGCTGTCGCTCAAGCCAGGCCAGCTGAAGCGCCCCGAGGCGGCCGCCGCACCAGCCGGCGCAGTGGCTCTCCAGCAGCAGCAGAGTGCCGTGGCCCACGCGCAGCCGGGCGGGCCCCAGCAGCGCCCGCCGCCCGAGGGCCGCCCGCAACAGCTGGGGGTGGTCGTGGTTGCCGCTCACCAGGGCCACCGGCCAGGCCAGATCGCGCAGCACGGCGCGCAGGCGGCAATAGCCGCCCCAGGTCTCGTCCTGGCAGAGGTCGCCGCTGATCAGGAGCAGGTCGGGGTGATCGCCGCGCTCGGCCAGCTGGGCCTGGGCGTGGGAAAGGGCATGGCGCAGCCGCTGTTCCGGCCTGCGGCCGCGGTACGTGGCCGCAGGGTCGGCCAGCAGGTGGGGATCACTCAGCTGGAGCAGGCGCATGGCAGCGGCGCGGCACTGTCACAGAGTGGCCCCAGGCGGGCGCAGGCGACTTAAGTTGCTGCCAACCGCAGGTTCGCGATGGCCTCGATCCCCGCTGGCAGCCGCGTGCGCTGCAGCCTCTGCCAGGTGGAGATCGAAGGGCAGGTGGGGGGCGATCGCGTGCACTTCTCCATGGGGGCCCCCGGCAGTCGCGCCAAGCTCTGGGCCCGGGTCTGCCAGTACCTGCGCACGTCCGAGCAGTGCAGCCAGTGCCTCAACCAAGACCCCAGCCAGCGCGGCGAGGTGGTGGCAAGTGACTACTTCGCCGAAGCGCCGGTGATCGATCTGGGCAGCCCCGGCTCCACCCCTCTGAGCTGAGGGGCGCCCATCCTTTAGGGTGAGGCAATGCCCGCCGGGCTGGACCTTCAGTCCCCCCGGAAGCAGTCACAAGCTGCAGGCCCCGGCGGCGGTTCGCCCCAGGTGTGCCCTTGCCCCATCCGCTTGCCCCCGACCTTGAACGCCTGGCCCGCCAGCTGGCGCTTACGGCAGGCCTTGACTTGCGCGGGGTGGAGGTGCTGTCCCACCGCCTGCCGATGACCGTGCAGGTGCTGGTGCAACGGTGCGACGGTGACGATGTGAGCCTCGACGAGTGCGCCGGCTTCAGCGGCCCGCTCGGGGAGGCGATCGACGCGGCTGGCCTGCTCGACCCCTACGACTGGGTGCTCGAGGTGAGCAGCCCCGGCATCGGCGACCAGCTGCAGAGCGACCGCGACTTCAACAGTTTTCGCGGCTTTCCTGTGGAGGTGCTCTGCCGGCGCCCCGACGGCGGCGAGACTCGCCATGAGGGCCTCTTGCTGAGCCGCGACGCGGAGGCCGTGCTCCTCAATATGCGCGGACGCACCCAGCGCCTGCCTCGCGACCGCGTGCAGCAAGTGCGCCTCATCAGTGCCGGCTCCGACGGCTGACCGTCTCCCATACCGTTCGTCCTTTTCCCTCCCTGCCCCACCCATGGCCCTGGTTCTGCTCCCCGGTCTCACCAATCTGATCGAGGACATCAGCGAAGAGAAGAAGTTGCCACCGCCGGTGGTGGAGGCCGCGCTGCGCGAAGCCCTGCTCAAGGGTTATGAGCGTTATCGCCGCACCCTGTACCTGGGGATCAGCGAAGATCCCTTTGAAGAAGATTACTTTTCCAATTTTGATGTCGCCCTCGACCTTGATGAGGAGGGCTATCGGGTGCTGGCCAGCAAAATCATCGTGGAGGAGGTTGAGAGCGACGATCACCAGATCAGCATCGAGGAGGTGCGCCAGGTTGCCGATGATGCTCAGATCGGCGACACGGTGGTGCTCGATGTCACCCCGGAGAAGGAAGACTTCGGTCGCATGGCCGCGTCAACCACCAAACAGGTGCTGGCCCAGAAGCTGCGCGACCAGCAGCGGCGCATGATTCAGGAGGAATTCGCCGATCTGGAAGATCCGGTGCTCACCGCCCGGGTGATCCGCTTCGAGCGCCAGAGCGTGATCATGGCCGTGAGCAGCGGCCTGGGCCGCCCCGAGGTGGAGGCCGAGCTGCCGCGCCGCGACCAGCTGCCCAACGACAACTATCGGGCCAACGCCACCTTCAAGGTGTTTCTCAAGGAGGTGAGCGAGGTGCCCAGGCGCGGGCCTCAGCTGTTCGTGAGTCGCTCCAACGCAGGCCTGGTGGTATATCTCTTTGAAAATGAAGTCCCCGAAATTCAGGAGGGCTCGGTTCGCATTGTGGCGGTGGCACGGGAGGCCAATCCCCCCAGCCGGTCGGTGGGTCCACGCACCAAGGTGGCGGTTGACAGCGTGGAACGTGAAGTGGATCCGGTGGGAGCCTGCATCGGCGCCCGCGGCTCCCGCATTCAGCAGGTGGTCAACGAACTGCGCGGCGAAAAGATCGACGTGATCCGCTGGTCGCCCGATCCCGGTCAGTACATCGCCAATTCCCTCAGCCCAGCCAAGGTGGAGATGGTACGGCTGGTGGATCCGGAAGGCCACCACGCCCATGTGCTGGTGCCCCAAGACCAGCTGAGCCTGGCCATCGGACGGGAAGGACAGAACGTGCGCCTGGCGGCGCGCCTCACCGGCTGGAAAATCGACATCAAGAACGCCGCTGAGTACGACCAAGCCTCCGAAGACGTGGTGGTGGCCAAGCTGATCGCCCAGCGGCGCGAAGAGGAGGCTCTGCAGGCGGAGGCCGAAGCGCGATTGGCGGCGGAACAATCGGCCCGGGCTGCCGAAGATGCCCGCCTGCGGGAGCTGTATCCCCTGCCGGAAGATGAGGAGGAGCTGGCCGGCCTGGATGAACCCGTGGATGACGGGCAGGCCGACGCCGGCGACGCCTCGGCGTGAACGCACCGCGGGCGGTGTTGCGGCGCTGCGTGGCCTGCCGGGCCCTGCGCGACCGCCGCGATCTCTGGCGTGTGATTCGCGGGGCGAATGGCGCGCTCGCGCTCGATGTCGGCATGGGCCGCTCCGCCTACCTCTGCCCCGATGCCGACTGCCTGGCGGAGGCCAAGCGACGGCGGCGACTGCAGCGTTCACTGCGCTGTCCGGTGGAGGAAACCCTACTGATCACGCTTGAAAAACGCCTCGCCACCCACCCCGCTCCGGTCTCTGAGGCAAACTGATCAATGGCCGTGGTGCGTCTACGGCCCGGAGCCCGATGGAGTCCCGCGGTCGTTGGCCGCGCCTGCTGTCTCCGTCGGCCCCGACCACCCGGAGACCTGAATGACCAACAGCGGCAAAGTGAGAATTTATGAGTTGTCCCGAGACCTGGGTCTCGACAACCGGGACGTGCTCGACGCCGCCGAGAAACTGTCCATCGCTGCACGCAGCCACAGCAGCTCGATCAGCGACGATGAAGCCGACCGCATCCGCGCCCTGATCAAGGCCAACGGCAGCAGCGGTGGCCCAGCCCCCCAGAGCCCTCCGGCGAAGGCCATTCTTGCCGTGAAGAAAGCGACCGCCACCCCCCCTGCCGCACCGGCTGCGCCGGCCCGGCCTG
The DNA here is from genome assembly GCA_035285645.1 of Cyanobacteriota bacterium. Classification (GTDB taxonomy): domain Bacteria; phylum Cyanobacteriota; class Cyanobacteriia; order PCC-6307; family Cyanobiaceae; genus Cyanobium. Next base: position 5,400 of record JAYKGR010000145.1, read on the forward strand.
CCGCCGCCTCCCCCAGCCCAACCGCCGGGCCGGCGAGGCCCGCCCCCCCGGCCCGGCCCACCGCTGCCACCCCAGCTGCGCCCGCTGCCGCCGCCCCCCAGCCACCAGCGGCACGGCCGGCTGCCGCGGCACCGCCGGCTCGCCCCGCCGCCGCGCCCGCGCCCGCGCCAGCTCCCGCCAGCCCGGCCCGGCCAGCGGCGCCGCCACCGCTGGCGGGCAAACCCCCGGCCAGACCTGCACCACCGCCGGTGGTAGCCAAGCCAGCGGCCGTAAGCAAGCCCACACCGGTGAGCAAAGCGCCCGCACCGAGCCCGAGCCGCCCCGCCACCCCGGCCCGCCCCACGATCGTGGGCAAACCCTCACGCCCACAGCCGCCAGCGGCCGCCACCCCGGCCCGCCCGCCCCTGCCGAGCCGGCCGGGCCCCGGCGCGGCTCAGAAACCGGCCGCACCCGGCCGAGCCGGTGGCAATCGCCCCCAGTTGGTGGGCCGGCCCCAGCCCGGTGGCAGCCCCCGCCCAGCCGCACCGGCACCGGGACGCCCCCAGCGGCCGGGCACCCCCATGCCCACCCGACCAGGCGGTGCCTCCGCCGGCCGACCCGGCGCCCCCGGGCGGCCAGGCGCCGGCCCGGGTCGCCCGGCCGCCACCCCCCTGGAGCTGGTAGGCAAACCGATCCGCCGCGATACCGCCGGTCCGGGCACTCCGGGTATCGGCCGTCCGGCGGCACCGGGGCGCCCGGGCATACCGCCCGGCATGCGCAAGCCGATGGCACCCGGCGAGCTGATGCAGCTCCAGAAACCCGGGCGGCCCGCCACCCCCCCGCCGCGGCGGCCCGATGCGGCAGGCGGCACCGGTGAAGCCGGCACCGAGGTGGTGCGGCCCGTGGCCACCCCACCGGCGGCGCCACGGCGGCCGGGCTTCCGAGCCCCCACGCCGGGCAGCCCCGCCCGCGCCCGTCGGCCCGACTGGGATGACAGCGCCAAACTCGAGGCCCTGCGCAGCCGCACCCCGCAGAAGCAACGCCAGAAGGTGCACATCATCGGCGAAAACGATGATGCGCTCACGGCCGAAACCAGCGGCTATGCCGGCGAGCAGGAGGCGGTGGTGCTGCAGGCCAGCCTGGCGCGGCCGGCCAAACCCCGCTCGGCCCCCAGCGGCGCCAAGCCCACCGTGGCGGTGCGCAAGCGCAAAAAGGAAACCACCCGCCAGCGCCAACGCCGCCGGGCCATGGAGCTGCGGGCGGCCCGGGAGGCCAAGGCGCAACGGCCCGACATGCTGATCGTGCCGGAGGGCAACCTCACGGTGCAGGAACTGGCCGACCGCCTCGGGGTGGAGAGCTCCGAGATCATCAAGAGCCTGTTCTTCAAGGGCATCATCGCCACCGTGACCCAAACCCTCGATCTATCCACGATCGAAACGGTGTCGGACGAATTCGGCGTGCCGGTGCTCGAAGACGACGTGCAATCGGCCGCCGCCAAAACGGTGGAGATGATCGAGGCCAGCGATCTGGCCCACCTCATCCGCCGCCCACCGGTGGTGACCGTGATGGGCCACGTGGACCACGGCAAAACCAGCCTGCTCGATGCGATCCGCAAGACGCGGGTGGCGGCCGGCGAAGCCGGCGGCATCACCCAGCACATCGGTGCCTACCAGGTGGCGGTACCCCACGGCGACGGTGAAGCCCGCATCACCTTCCTCGATACTCCGGGCCACGAAGCCTTCACGGCCATGCGCGCCCGGGGCACCAAGGTGACCGACGTGGCGGTGCTGGTGGTGGCCGCCGACGACGGCGTGCGCCCCCAGACCCTGGAAGCCATCAGCCACGCCCGCGCCGCCGAGGTGCCGATCGTGGTGGCGATCAACAAGATCGACAAAGAGGGCGCCTCGCCCGAACGGGTGAAACAGGAGCTCTCCGGTCACGACCTGGTGGCCGAAGACTGGGGTGGCAGCACGGTGATGGTGCCGGTGAGCGCCATCAAGGGCGACAACATCGACCAGCTGCTGGAGATGATTCTGCTGGTTTCGGATGTGGAAGACCTGCAGGCCAACCCCGACCGGATGGCGCGCGGCACCGTGATCGAAGCCCACCTCGACAAGGCCAAGGGCCCGGTGGCCACGCTGCTGATCCAGAACGGCACCCTGCGGGCCGGCGATGTGGTGGCGGCCGGCCCGATCCTGGGCAAGGTGCGCGCCATGGTCGACGACACCGGCAAACGGGTGAAGGAGGCTGGCCCCTCCTGCGCCGTGGAGGCCCTGGGCTTCAGCGAAGTGCCCACCGCCGGCGATGAATTCGAGGTCTACGCCGACGAGAAAAGCGCCCGGGCCGTGGTGGGCGACCGCGCCAGCGAAGCCCGCGCCACCCGGCTGGCCCAGCAGATGGCCTCGCGGCGGGTGTCGCTGGCCTCGATGTCGGGCCAGGCGAGCGAAGGCGAGCTCAAGGAGCTCAACCTGATCCTCAAGGCCGATGTGCAGGGCAGTGTGGAAGCGATCCTGGGGGCCCTCGAGCAGCTGCCCCAGGAGGAGGTGCAGGTGCGGGTTCTGCTTTCGGCTCCGGGCGAGATCACCGAAACCGACGTCGACCTGGCCGCCGCCTCCGGTGCCGTGATCGTGGGGTTCAACACCTCGATGGCTCCTGGTGCCAAGCGGGCCGCCGATGCCACCGGCGTCGACGTGCGCGACTACGACGTGATCTACAAGCTGCTGGAAGACATCCAGCTGGCCATGGAAGGCCTGCTGGAACCGGAGCTGGTGGAGGAGGCCCTGGGCGAAGCCGAGGTGCGGGCGGTATTCACCATCGGCAAGGCCGCCGTGGCCGGCTGCTACGTCACCAGCGGCAAGCTGCAGCGCAACTGCAAGGTGCGGGTGCGGCGCGGCAAGGAGAAGGTGTACGAGGGCGACCTCGACTCGCTGCGTCGCAACAAGGACGACGTGAAGGAGGTAGCCACCGGCTTCGAATGCGGCGTGGGCTGCGATCGCTTCAGCGGTTGGCAGGACGGAGATCGCATCGAGGCCTTCAAGCTGGTGACCCAGCGCCGCTCCCTCAGCTCCTGACCCCAGCCCCCACGACCCGTGCCGCCATGACCGCGGTTCCCTCCGCCAGCGCCACCAGCGAGCCCCTGCTTTGGCTGCAGCTGCTGGTGCCGGCGGTGCTGCCCCTGGAGGTGCTGCTGTTGCTCCTGCTGCTGGCAGGAGCCGATCCGGGCCCGCTGGTGGGGCTCGAGCGGGTGTTGTGCTGGGCGATCGGTGCGCTCGCTCCGGCCGTGCTGCTGTGGCAGCGGCCCGCCGACGTGTGGTCGTTGCTGCTGCTGCAGACCCCAGCCCTGGGTCGCCGCGATCTGCAGCGCCGTCTGAGCACCCTGCAGGATGCGCTGCCGCTGCGCCTCGGCCTGGCCCTGGGTGCCGCCGCCGCCTTGCCCTTGCTGTGGTGGCTCGATGGCCACAGCGGGCTGGCCATCGGGGTCTCCCCGTTCACCGAATCGCCGCGGCTGCTGGTGCTGGTGCTGGCCGCCCTGGTACTGGCTGGGATGCTGTGGCAATGGCAGCAGTTGCTGCAGGCCCTCTGGCTGCTCAGCCGATCGCCTGCTGCGGTGGCTGCCGCAACGCCGATGGATGGCTCCACCCTGGCGGCCACACGCCTGAGCCTGGGATTACCCCTACTGCTGCCGGCTGCCCTGGTGCCGGTCGAACCAGAGCAGCCCACCAAAGATCCCGAGGGCGCTGAGCTGGATCAGCAGGTCGGTGGGGGCGACATCCCCTCCGGCTGAAGCGCGCAGCGCCATTGCCGCCAGCCCCACGGCCGCTGAGGCGGAGAGCGCAACCCACAGGGCTCGCCGCAGGCCCCGCCAGGGGGCCTGGGCTTCCTGCAGCAACCGTTGCCGCAGCTCGGGGTCCAGGCGTGATGGCGAGGGCATGGCCGAGGGGCGGGGCCCTGAATGCTAATTTCGGCCTGGCGCCGGTGTAGCTCAGCGGTAGAGCAACTGATTCGTAATCAGTAGGTCGCAGGTTCAAATCCAGTCACCGGCTTCGCTGCCCAATCCAGTCCTCCCGCACGTTGGTGGCTCACCCGCGTGCGGGAGGAGGTGCAGCATCAAGCGGTGGGCAGGTCAGCCGCCTCGGCTTCGCCCACGGGCACCAGCTGAATGTTGCGGCGGCCGAGACGAATCTCAAACGTATCGCCAGGCTTGAGGCCCAGCTGAGCGGTGTAGGCGCTGCCCACCATCAGATTGCCATTGAACTGCACACGGGTGTGGAAGCTGGGCTCACGGCCACGGCGCTTGCCGGTGCGGGGCGCATCACCCAGCTGCAGGCCTTTGGCCTCCAGCAGCGCTTCATAGAAGGCCGTGAAGTTGAGACGCTCGCTGCCGTCCTTTTTGGTGCTGACATAACCGCACTGGCGCACCAGCTCGGATTTGGGTGCATCAGCCAGTTCTTTGACACGGCTTAGCAGCTCGGCGCCGGTGAGCATTGTGGTGGCTGTTGGTGAGGCGGAGAGTGTGGCTGTCATCCGATGTCCCCCAAGACAAGTGGATGCCCAAATTGTAACCATGGCAAGAGCCAAAAATCGCGGTGCGAGCCTGACCATTGCGCACCAACTGTTACAGGCTTCTGCATCAGGCCCGGCCACGTTCAAGCCATCGGATAGTGGCGTCGTTGCCAGCGCTGCAACAGATCATCAGCTTGCTGTTCCAAAGCCTCATCGATCACCAGGTTCGGCTGGGATGGCGCATCAGCCGGTGCCTGGGGCCAGTGGCAAGCCCAGTCGCAACTCCACACCTGCCGGGCAAAGCGCTGGTTCGCTTCGCCGTAGGTGGCCTCCACAAGCTGACGCAAGACAGGCGTCCAGCCATCGAAGCGATCTTCGGTCCAACCGCGCCTATGGGCGATGCCACCGATCCGAGCCGCCAGGTGGTTGAGCCGATGGCGCTGGATCAAGACGCTGCGCCGCTCCCCCAGCCGATCGAGCCGCTGGTTCACCGCCAGTGCCAGGGCCAGCCCTCGCCGGCCCGGGGGAGCATTGCGGTCGCGCCAACGGGGCTTACGCCAGCCGCCGGCTTCGATCTGCAACTGCTGCAGCAGGGGCTGCACGGGATCGACACCACGACCGGGAAAGGGCAGAAAGCTGGCCCGTACGTCCTCCCGCCCAACCGCCGCCAGGAGCGCCGCAAACCGCTGCTGGGGATCGAGGCTCAGGGGCTGCAGGCGAATCCACTGCCGCCGGGCCACCGGTCGGGGCTGGGGCCAGCGGCCTTCGCACTGCAACCGCACGTAATCGCCAAAGGTGAGGGAGGCGTAAAGGCGCGCCAGGGTATGGGCGTAAAACGAATTGATCAGGGCCGGCTGGGGGCGGATGAAACTGATCACATGCAGCTGCCAGCCCTCGCTGGCAGCGGTGGTCCTCAGCAACTCCAAACCCTCGCGGCCGTGGATCAGCCGCGCGAAGTGTTCGGCGCTGAGCAGCAGATCGCCCGGCCAGCCCCGGCGAGCCCGCAGCCACTGCTCCAGGGGTGCCGCGTCTCCAGCCAGCAGCTGGCGGGCCAGGTGGCGATGGGAATGCTCTCCCCAGGGCGTGTCATAGCGCAGCCCCTGGCGGCTCAGCAGGCTGCGGTTGCGCTGCAGCCCCGCCTGGATCCAGGTTGACGCCGTTTTGTGGGGGCCGGCGTGCACATGCAGGATGCGGGCACGGGATGGCATGGCCGGAATGCGGAAACGGCTCGCAGCCTTTGGCGGCGCATGACAGATTCTGTCACTGCTGTTGCAGACCATGAGCCTGTCCACCAGCGCCTCCCTTTTTGGGATCGGCATTGCCTTCAGTCCCCTGCACATCGGCGTGGTAACCCTGCTGCTGCTCGGCCGCGCCCCCCTGCGCCGCTCCTTTGCCTATGTGCTGGGCTGGACTCTGGCCAATGTGCTGGCCGTGCTGGCCTTGATGCTGCTGGGCAGCCATTTCGCCATCAACCTGGAACACGGTGAGCGGGAGCAGGTGCTGATCGACCTGCTCGGCGCCGGTGGGCTCATGGCCCTGGGCCTGCACCAGCTCACCCCTCAGGCCACCGTGGGCGAGGAGGGCATGGCCCTGCGGCTGATGAACCGGCTACCCGATCTCGACGACCGGGTGCTGGTGGTGATCGGGGCGGCCGGCGCCCTGCTGACGCCTGAAAACCTGGTGTTTTATCTCAAGGAGGCCGGCCTGTTGCTGGTGAACCACCCCGGGCTGCCGGCCGATGTGGAAATCACAAGCCTGTTTGCGCTCATGGCCAGCTCGCTGCTGCTGCTGCCGCCGCTGGTGTGGATCGGCACGGCGGGATCCATCCGGGGCCCCATTGAAACGTTGGAGCAGTGGTTGCAGCATCGGGCCGAGCCCCTGGTGGGCATCCTGGCGCTGCTGTTTGCCGTGTACCTTTTCTATGAGGGGCTGCACGGCCTTGGCATGCTGAGCGGCAGCTAAAGACGGTGCGAAGGCGGGGCCCAGCGCTTCAGAGAATCTGATCGAGAAAACGGCGCGTGCGCTCATGGGTTGGCGCGGAGAAAAAGCGGGCGGGCTCCGCTTCCTCCACCTTCTCGCCCTCCGCCATGAGCACCACCCGATCGGCCACCTGTTCGGCGAATTTCACCTCATGGGTGACCACCACCATGGTGATGTCTTGGTGGGCCAAACCCCGCATCACATCAAGCACCTCGCGCACCATTTCCGGATCGAGCGCACTGGTGGGCTCGTCAAACAACAGAATGCGGGGCTCCATGCAGAGCGCCCGGGCAATCGCCACCCGCTGCTGCTGCCCGCCCGAGAGCTGGCCGGGGAATTTCTCGGCCTGCTCGGCGATCCCCACCCGTTGCAGAAGGGCCCTGGCCTGCTGCTCCACCTCGGCGCGGCGGCGCTTGCGCACCAGCACCGGTGCCAGCGTGAGGTTGTCGAGCACGCTGAGATGGGGAAAGAGATTGAACTGCTGAAACACCATGCCCACCTCCTGGCGGATGGCATCGATGTTGCGCAGGTCGTTGGAGAGGGCCATGCCATCCACCGTGATGGAGCCCTTCTGAAAATCCTCCAGAGCGTTGAAGGTGCGGATGAAGGTGCTCTTTCCCGAACCCGAGGGGCCCATGATCACCACCACCTCGCCGCGGTGCACGGTGAGATCGACGCCGCGCAGGGCGTGATAGCCATTGGGATACCACTTCTGCACACCCTTGGCCTCGATCATCACGTCGGCGACTGGGCTGGAGATGGGGTCTGGAGAGGTCACGGCGGCGAAGGGGGAGTAGAAAGAAGCGCCAGGAAGGTGAGGGGTGGTCGCGGCAGTCAGCTGCGCTCGGGGATGGCCTGGGGATCGAGGCGACGCTCGAGGGCACGGCTACCCAGGCCCAGGGCGGCGCAGCAGCACCAGAACAGCACCGCCAGAGTGAGATACACCTCACCATTGCGCCCCAGAAAAGCGGGATTGGCCATCACCGTGCGGGCCACGCCGAGCAGATCGAGCAGGCCGATCAGCGAGAGGAGAGTGGTGTCTTGCAGGAGGGAGATGAACTGGCCCACCATGGCGGGCAACGCCACCCGCAGGGCTTGGGGCAACACCACGGTGGCCAGGGCCAGCGGGTAGGGCATGCCTAGGGAGCGGGCCGCCTCCAGCTGACCCGGTGGCACGGCCGCCAGGCCAGAACGCACCGCTTCGGCCAGGTAGGCAGCGGCAAAAAGGGTGAGCACGCAGGCAGCGCGCCACACCCGATCGGGAGCCAGGCCACCGGGCAGAAGGAAGCCGATGATGTTTTGGCCGAGAAACAGCAAGGTGATCAGCGGTGCCCCACGGATGAACTCGATGTAAAGCACCGAACCCCAGCGCAGCAGGGGCAGCGCGCTGCGTCGGCCCAGCGCGAGCAGGACTCCCAGGGGGAAACAAAGGCTGATCGCCAGGCTGGCCTGCAGCAGGGTGAGCAGCAGGCCGCCCCATTCGACCGACGGTACAGGGGTGAGCCCCAGCCCACCGGTGATCAGCACGAGGCCCAGCAGATACAGCAGGGGCCAGAGGAGGGGCACCAGCCGCAGCCAGGGCCGCGGCAGAGAGCGGCCCCAGCGCCCGGCCAGCCAACGGGTGAGCAGCAGCGCAGCGGCCAGGCCGAACCAGCGCAGATGGATGGCGCCGCTGAGCCTGAGGGCCCAGGGCAGCAGCAGCGCCACCAGAGCGATCACTGCGGCAGCCAGGCGATCATTGGGCGGCCAGAGGCGACCGCCACGATCGCGCCGCGGATGGGCCCGCAACAGACCCCAGCTCAGACCAGCCAGCAGCAGCAGCAGGCTGAGGAGCAGCCAGAGCCGCCACTGCTGCTCCACCGGGTATCGACCCACGGCGAAGAGGGTGCTGTTCACCTGGATCACGGCCCAGTTAGCCCTGGCCACGGCCCACTGCAACAGGGCCGTCAGCGCCAGGCTGATCAGGGCGAGGAGCCCAAAGCTCAGGGCCCCATCGGCTGGGGTGGCAAACAGCTCCTGGCGCAGGCGTCGCACGATCCCGTTCATGGCCTCAACGCTCCCGGATCTGCACCAGTTGATTCAGGCCGTTCATCAGCGCCGAAATCAGCAGATCGATCACCAGGTAGGACCCCAGCAGGAGCAGCACCACCTCCACTGCCCGACCCGTTTGGTTGAGGGTGGTTTCCGCGACGGAATAGAGATCGGTGTAGCCCACCGCCACCGCCAGGGAGGAATTCTTGGCCAGGGAGATGTACTGGGTATTGAGGCCGGGCACGATCACCCGCAGGGCCTGGGGCAGCACCACCTGCTGGAGGGTGGGGACCCAGCGCAACCCAAGCGAGGCCGCCGCCTCCCACTGGCCGCGGGGTACGGCAGCGATGCCGCCGCGCACCACCTCGGCGATGAATGCGCCGGAATACACCACCAGGCCGGTGATCAGGGCACAGAACTCAACCGTGAGCCGCAGGGGCGCCTGCCACACCCCATTGACAAGCTCGGGGCCCATCCAGCGCATGCCCTCTCCCAAGCCGGCCATGTAAAAGCCCGACTTAGCCATCACCAGGCCAGGCAGCTGCAAGGCATCAGAGCCATTGGGCAGCGACAGAAACACCACGAAATACCAGAACACCAGCTGGATCAGCAGCGGGATATTGCGCACGATTTCCACATACGCCCGCGCCAGGGCGCGCAACAGGCCGTTACGGCTGAAGGAGGCCATGCCCATCAGGGTGCCCAGCACGCTGGCGCCGATCAAGGCGGTCAGCACGGCCCTCAGGGTGTTGACCAGGCCAGCCAGAAGGGCGCGCCAGTAGGGCAGCTCCGCCTGGAAGGGCACCAGGGTTTCGGCGATGTCGAAACCGGCGGGCTGACCCAGCCAGCGCCAGGTGAGCAGCAGACCGGCAGCCGTGAGGTTGCGGATCAGATTGCCCAGCAGAAAAGCCACGATCAGCAGCACAATCAGGGCGACCACGCCCTGCACGATCCAGGGCACAACCCGTCGGTTGCGCCACCACGGCACCCGGGCCATCAAAGGAAGGGAGGCGAGTACAGCAGGCCGCCCTCCTTCCAGGAGCGATTGAGACCGCGATCCAGCTTGATGGGAGAGGAAGGCCCCAAATTGCGATTGAAGATTTCGCCGTAGTTGCCCACCGACTTGACGATCTTGACGACGAAATCATCCGGCAGGCCCAGCTGCTGGCCCAAATCACCCTCCACCCCCAGCAAACGCCGCAGGTCGGCCAGATTGGTCTCAGCCTTGGCTTGCGCCAGCTTGGCCTCCACGTTCGCCTGGGTGATGCCGCTCTCCTCGGCCTGGTAGAGGGCATAAACGATCCAACGCACGGCATCGGCCCAGGCAGGATCGGCATTCACCGTGGCCGGGGCCAACGGCTCCTTGCTGAGCACATCACTGAGAATGGTGTGGGCAGCAGGATTGGGGAAGCTGGAACGCTTGCCCGCCAGCTGCGAGCGATCACTGGTCACAGCCACGCAGCGCGCCCCCATGTAAGCCGCAAAGGTTTGATCGCTGTTCTGGAATTTGAGCGGCGTATAGGGCACGTTGAGCTGCCGCATCCGATCGGCCAGGTTGAGCTCGGTGGTGGTGCCGCTTTCCACGCAGATGGGCTTGCCCGCCAGATCCTTCAGGGTGGTGATGCCGCTGGCGTTGGGCACCATCACCCCCTGCCCGTCGTAGAAGGTGACCGGTGCAAAGCTGAGGCCATTGCCGCCGGCGGCATCGCGGCCCAGGGTCACTGTGGTGTTGCGAGCCAGCATGTCCACTTCACCGCTCGCCAGGGCGGCGAAACGCTCCGCTGAGTTGAGGTCGCGGTATTCCACCTTGGCGGGATCGCCCAGCACCGCGGCGGCCACGGCCTTGCAGGTGTCCACGTCGAGGCCGCTGTAGGCGCCATCGGGCTTCACGAAGCTGAAGCCGGGCAATTTGCCCTCCACACCGCAGATGAGTTTGCCGCGGCTTTTGATCGCCGCCATCTTCACGCTTTGCACCCCGGAGCCCCCTTCGGAGGCGCAGCCCGCCAGCAGGGAAGCGCTGAGTGCGAGCACAGACCAGACGAGGCGGCCGAGAGGGCGCATGAAGACGGCATCCGATCAGAAAAGTGGCTGCATTGTGGCAGGCTGCAGCCCTGCGGTCGATCGAGCACGGGCAGCCCGGTGGCTGGCACCAGCCAGGCCCAGCTCAGCCCGGCAGGATCACCCGATTGATGATGTGCACCACGCCGTTGTCGCAGACCACGTCGGCCTGGATCACCATGGCGTTTTTGATCTCGAACGGATCGGTGCAGCGCACCGGCACCGGCGCTCCCTCCAAGGAGGGCCATTCAGGTTGGGTCACCAACTCCTGGCGCAGGTGGGCACCGCTGAGCACGTGGTATTGGAGGATGCGTGCCAGCTGGGGTGGATGATCCACAAGCGTCTGCACGCAGCCGGGGGGCAGGGCGGCGAAGGCGGCATCCACCGGGGCGAACACGGTGAAGGGTCCGTCGCTGGCGAGGGCGGCACCCAGGCCAGCCGCCTCCACGGCCGCCAGCAGGGTTTGGAAGCAGCCAACGGCGGCAGCGGTTTCGAGAATGGTGGCCATCAGCGGTAGGCCTGGCTCTGGATCTGGGGCAGACGGGCTTCAGGCCTCAGAAAACGATCCATCTGGGCTTCAAAGAAGTGGCGATTAGCCAGAAGATGCTGTGGATCGCAGTCGTCGAGAGGGTACAGCAGGGCGATGCGCAGAGCCTGGATCACGGCCGAGGTCACGTTGTACATCGAGCGCTGGAAACTGATACCGAGCTGGATCAGCTGGTCCTCCTCGCCGCGCTTGTGAGTGCGGTACAGCTCCTGGAGGTAGGGGGGCAGGAAATGGAGCATGTCCTGCATCAGCAGGGTGGGCGGAATCCCAGCTGAGCCCACGGGAAACACGTCGGCGTAGAGGATGCCGTAGTGGAAGTCGGCCTGGTTGCCTGGCACCTGGCCGGCCTGGGCGTTGTAACTCTTGGTGCCGCGGAAGGGGGAGGTGCGGTAAAAAACCGCCTCCACATAGGGCAATGCCGCCTCATAGAGCCAGGTCAAGCCCTCGCTCTTGGGGATGATCTCGAAGCACTCGCCGCGGATGAACACTTGGTGGTAGATGGGCCGGCCCGCCACCGCGAAGATGCCGTTCACCAGAAAGTCCATCGCCTCGGGCACCGAGGTGAGCTGGCCCTCGTCGTAGAGGTCGCTCATCTCGAAGAACACCGGCGCCATCACCTCCCAGAACAGCCCGAGGTTGGCGTAGTAGCTGAGCTGCTTCACCTGCTCCAGGAGCATCTCCGGGAAGAGCTTGTAGAGGCCGAGCATCAGCGGATTGCCGCGGAAGTAGGCCTTGATCGCCCGGTCAGCGTTGGCGCGGTAGGCCTCGCTGTCGAGATAGTCGTTGAAGCGACCGCCCATGCCCTGGTGCCAGAACATGGCCTGCATACAGGCTTCGGCGAACTCCATGTTCACCCGGTCGTGCCAGAGGTGATGGAGCAGCCTGGGCATGGGGCGCGTTTCGCCCCGCTCCATGAACTCCACCAGCTCCGGATGGGCCTTCTCACCACCCCGCCAGATGCGCAGCTTGGACTGATCACCGGAATAGGAGCAGGGGCGATCGAGATACTCCTGGGAGATGAGGTATTTGAAGGCCGGTAGTGGATTCAGGAACACCTGCTCGGCGATGTAGAGCAAGTCACGCCAATAGAAATCCATCGGCACGGCGTAGGCCTTGTAGATGCCGATGATCTGCTTGAGGTTCTCCGGCGTGTCCGGCAGCATCGAACCTCCGGCCTCGAGCCGGTGGATCACCTCGGCGTAGCGGTGGGTGGAGGGGGGAATCAGGGGCGTTGTCGTGCCCACGGCAGCGGTGGCGGTGGTCATGCGGGCAGGGGCGTGGAGGGAGATTGCGGGGCCTGGGCGAGCTGCTGCACCACCGCATCGCTGTGGCGCAGGGCAATGGCCGCCGTGCTCGCCTCGCTCCAGGCGGTGAGACCGGTGGGCCAGATGCCGGCGAGTACCACCAGAGCGGTGAGCACCACGGCCGGCAACCGCTCGGCGAGGCGGGTGCTCTGCCAATCGGCGCGCCTGTTATCCAGACGGCCGAAGGCCACGCGGTTGAACAGGCGCACGGCATACACGGCCGTGA
>JAYKGR010000146.1:0-7923 GCA_035285645.1 Cyanobacteriota bacterium
TGCACTGCCCCAGCAGCGAACGGATCAGCGTGGTGGAGGGCTGGATTGACGCGGTGCGCCTGGATGGCGATCGCGTGCGCATCGAGCTCTCCACCGCAGACCGCCAATCCCTGGCGGTGGTGATGGAACGGGCCGTGCTGGAGCAGAGCGCGGTGTTTCAGGTGCTGAACGACCTGCGCGGGCGCCCACTCAAGGTCCTGGCCCTGCAGCACCAGCTGGCGAACCAGCCAGTGGTGATCGAAACGCCCCATCAGCTGGAGATCAGGCCCTGAAGGCCGGGGTAGAGCCGACGCGGAGCAGGTACGGCGTGTCTGCCGCCTGGGAGCGGACTCGGCGGATGCGCTTGAGCTTGGGCGCTCCAGCTGCCAAAGAGCTGTTCGATCCCTAGCTCTTCACATCAGAAAGCCATCAGCTTTCATGGCCATTAATTGCGGCGTTCCGTTACAGCCTGTAAGAGGGATGCGGTGTTGGCATCAGCACAGGGAAGTGAGCTGACGGATTCATACGTTGGCAGGAAACACCCTTAGAGAGCAGAGGAAATGATCAGACAACTGGTGAATCAACAAATGGCCAAGCCCTCGCGTCGAGCGATGCGTCTTGCGCTCCAGGCCACTGCAACGCTGCTGGTTGTGCAGCAGGGCAGTGCGCTGGCCGGTGTCTACCAAGCACTGTGCGCTGGAGGCTCAGCCTGCTCCGTCACCTTGATGAATGGCCAGATCTCGATGCCCGGACTGACGATCCCCAAGGAATCGATCCTCTCCTGGTCCCAGGGCGGCTCCGGCTCCCAGACCGACGTGGGCATGGGCGTTGGCGGATTGATTCTGTTTGGGCTGCCCGGACTGATCGGCTTTGCGGCCAAAAAACACGACTACGTGTATTCGATCAACTATGTGGACTCCACTGGCAACATCCAGGCCACAGCCATCGCCTTCAAGAACAACACCCCAGCCAATCAGTTCATGATGGAAATGATGGGGATGACCGGCTTGACCGTGGGCCAGGTGAACACCTCTCTGCAGGCACGGATTGATCAGATCCGTGCTGAATCAGCCGAGAAAGCCCGTGTGGCGTCTCTGGACTGCGCCCGCCCCTTGAAGCCCTACAGCTGTAGCTGGCAGAGTTACTTGGAAGCGAACGCAAGCGTAAAGACCTGGGCCGAACGCAATCCAGCTTTGGTGCCAGCCGAGAAGATACGGCTGGGTGCTGTGGATTAAACGAGATTCGATCACACTGTCTGCAGGACTCTTGGGGATCTCAGACCATGCCCATCAACACAGAGATGCAGGGCTGTATTGCCCGTGAGCGCGGAGCTCTGGTCTTCTGGTCTACCGATACGGCAGACCGCAAGCCAGCCGCCAAGGTACAGATCATCGACGTGTTCTCACTTCAGGTAACAACGGGCTACACCAGAGATTCCCAGGGCAGGCTGCTGCTGGAGTCGCAGCCTGCCCTGGCTGCTGGCCGCAGCTGGAGCCTGGCCAAAGCAGCGCAGCTGATCCGTAACGACGTGCGCCCCCACCGCTGGGTAGCGCTGCAGCAGGACCGACGGGCCTGGGGGCTGTTCTGGGCTGGCGGCGGGCTGCAGCACTGCCGCGACCTGCTCCTCGCTCAGGCTGGTGAGGCGGAAACCGCTTTCGGACCGATGTCTTCGGCGCTGGTGCCGTTGACGCCGGAAGTCTTGCTGCGGGTGCTGCTGGATCTGGAAGCCGAGCAGCCCATCGCAGGCCGCGCTTCCCGTCCCACCAGGCCATGGCGTCCAGCGCTGGCGGCCAACCCCTGGACGCTGGTGGCCTGGACCTCCCTGGCCTGGCTGGCGGTGCTGGGCATCACCGTGGCGAGCTTCATGGCGGTGCTGGAGCGTCAGGACCGGCAGCTGGAGCTGCTGCTGGAGCGAACCGCGCCGGCCTCCGGCGCCTTGATCCGCTGAGCGGGAAACTGGCTGCCAAGCGTCGCCAGGTGTATAGAGAGGATCCTATCCAGATGCAGATAAGCAGAGTTGCCTGGTTTACAAGGTCCAATTCGGCTGTACATATCAACGCTCTTTCCTGAAAAAACCACTCCGCAGAAGATCAATGTAGGCCGTGTGCAGAACAACCAGCCCACCCATATCGGCACCCTTCAGAGCAGGATGAGATGACTGAGTAAAGTCTCTATAACTAATACCGGGCTGCGTACCAGGCTTTCACCATGTCCGAAATGACGGGAGGAGGGGCCGATAAGTTCGGCAGCGCTTTTGAGCGTTTGTGGATCGTTAACCTTGCGTTGGACGTTGTGGATGGTCGTGCCACATCGATCAAGTGGGAAGCGCTCGGCCCCAAAGGCACTGGCCTTCGAATGCAGCGAGTCCGAATGGAGATGTCGGGCCAATCCAACACGCTGGAGTCGAGTCACCGCGTCTTCTTGAAGCCGAACCGCTTGTTGATCTTGCAGAACGCACTGGATGAAAAGTTTTTGACCCTAGAGACAGAACTTACTTCGCCGGAGAAAAAAAGACTGAAGCTACACCTAGGCATGCAGATAAAAAGGCGGTCTGGATGCTTATTTCACCGGCACTGATGTCTGAAGCCCGCCCCAGCCAACCACAGCCCTTGCAAACGAAGCAAAAGCTAAAGAAACGACAATGATAAAAATCCGCTTTCCAACTCCTTCACTAGGTCTGGGGTAGATTACTGTGTTTGCAGCGAGTCCCCAGGCCCAGATGCCAAGCATGAAACCAACAAAAAAAAGCAGAGCATAAGGAATTCCACTAAAGGTCTCAAAAAGAGAGACTATAAGCACTGCTATAATCGCCGCAACTGCGGCGATACCAATGCTGAACTTAATACCAGGCATGATAATGGTGGCTTGGTGGCATTGTCAAAGTAGCTGCTCCCCCGCGACTTGCGTAAAATTAGACTAGCAAGGTTCGCGAGAGATGCGAGCACTATTGATCCTTGGTCATCGACTCTGAGGTGTGCGGTGGTCTGGCTTTTCTTGACCGGTCCTATCGTTAACCTCTGAGGGGGGGTACCGCCCCTGAAGGGGGGGCTCCAGCCGTTGGCAAAGCCTTGTCCAAACGAGTTTAAGAAGCACCGCATGCACAAGACCGAGTTCGAGGTCAGCGTCAATACAGCTTGCGAGAAGGAGGTGGCTTGAGCTGATGGCTTAATCAATGCTCATGCCTCTAAAAGCAATACCACCTGTAGTTCCGCACCTATGATTGGGTGGGCAGATATTTACCAATATCTCTGTAAATTGCGTTCTTGCAAAGATTGCCCCTTGCGGTTGCTGTCATTGGTACGTTTGTATCCCATTCTTGAGCGTAAAACTGTTTCCATTTCTGCAAATGCGTTTTTCGTCTTTCTGTCTGCTGTCGAGTTTAGGTGGTGCATACTTTCTGGATATAGGATGTTTGGGAGTCGATCAGTCGGTTTCGTCGTCGAGTGCTAGATAGAGGGAGGTTGATTTATCTGTCCAAAAAGTCAGAGTGACCTTGCTACTTCCGGTGACTGGATTGGTCAGCTTCCCTGCGAGTTTGACCTCGTAGGCTTTTTGAGTGTAATCCTCTGGTTTGCTTGGTTTCCACTCGGTCAAGACTGAAGAAAGAAGCAAGCTTCCTTGCAGTGCCTCGATTTGTGGCTGAGTGATTCAAAGCTTCAGGATTCCAATGTATCCAAGTCCGAACTGGTGCGCCAGTGCGGCTACGTGAGCGCCAAGAAGGATGGCACCGAGCGGCTGAACTTCACCGCCTTCTATGAGGCCCTGCTGGAGGCCAAGGTCATGCCGTTCGGCGAGGGAAGTGGTAAGGCCAAGGGGAAACCAGGCCGTACCCTCCGCTATGTGGCCAAGGTTCAGTTCAATGGCAACCTGCTTGTCGGCAAGGCCTACACCGCCCAGTTGGGCCTGGAGCCCGGCGATGAGTTCGAGATCCAGCTGGGCCGCAAGCAGATCCAGCTGCTGCCGGCCGGCGGGGCAGACGAGGATTGATTCCCTGGCCTGATCACCTGCCGTCCTCAAGAGCAATAGGTAATCAGTTCGTTCATGGCTTTCAGCCTTGGTACCGCCAGGCACGCACGCTGGTTCCGCAGCGCGCCTGCATAAAGTCCCGACACAGGACGACAGGGAGCTGCAGCTCACGCGCGTCGGTCATCTTCCGATTGGCCAATGTGAGGCTGGTGCTCAGTAAAAAAGCAGGTGGATTGCGTTTCGGTATCGCATTCACTTTCCGGTACTCCAGACCGAGCCGTTTGCCATGGGACTCGGCACGCTTGATTTCCGTATCGGTCTTGGTGGAGGCAGGACCCGTGGTGAAGAACAGTTGCCCGACTTCCAGCTGGATAGACACTGCCGTCCAACCAGAGGGTCCGGTTGATGCTGCCGCCATCGCCCGCGTCAGCATCCGGGCCGGCTGTCCCAGCAAACCGTTGCGCTCAACGGTCACAGCTCGTTCCGCAGGTACCAGGTGGGCCATGCCGCACTGCAATGCCTTCGTCAGCGCACGGGTGTCACCCAGGGCCGTGTGGGCCACATCAGGATCGAGTACCACGCCGTGTTGGGCACAGAGGTCAACGAGCTTCACGCGGGGCCTGGGCATGGTGTCGACCCCTGAACCAAGGGAGAGGTCGATGCCATCGACCTCAGCAAAGTGGGCTTCCAGGATCGGCCCGTCAAAACCGCGCAGGTTGTGGGCCACGAGCACGTGCTCATGGAGCTTGGCGGCAAGTGTGCCGGCAATCTCCGCAAAGGAGGGCGCCCCGGCAACCAGCGCATCGTCGATGCCATGGATGTGGGCATTGGGGATCGCGATCCCCGGGTGGACCAGCGTTTCCCACTCCTCTGTGATGCGGCCCTGGGAGTTGAGGCGCACCAATGCGATCTCCACGATCCGGCAACTATGGCCAGTGCCTGTGGTTTCCAGATCGAGCACAGCAAACCCGCGTGCACCATCCGGGAGCAGATCAGGCAGGGGCTTTGGCAGCGTTGATAGCGCTGGCGCCTGCTTCTGCTCTTGCAGAGTCGCTGGCAGGGGCGGAAAAGCCGGGATGGGATCAGGACTTTGACCCTGTTCAGATGTTGGAACTTTGCTGGGTGGTGCTTGCTTGATCGAAGGCCTGGATGGCTTGGATGGGGTGCGGCGTTCGGGGATATTGCGCTCCAACCAAGCGGCGATGTTCTGGTTGCTGCTGAGCATCAGCGGTGGAAATGAGCCAGTCAGCTCTAGCCGGGAGATGCCACTGAGCAGGAACTGCTTGGTGATCTGCTCACCTTGCTGGCGGCAGTTCAATGAGTGGGTCTGACCATCCCTGAGATTGCGGCTGTAGATCGTCAGCTCACGAACGCTTGTTGAGCCATCGGCCTTGGTGTAGCTCATCAAAGCAGCGATGCCCCGTGCATCAGGCGCGCTGGCCGATGCTGGCTCGACTGCCGCGGTCGCATCTGCAGGAGGTGAAGGCGGGACGACAGGTGGCGTAGCAGTCACCACTGCCTGCAGATCAGCAGGCTTGGGTGCATGCGCTGGACGGGTCTCGGTGTGTGCAGCAGCTGTTTTGGACGCGCGACGTAGCAGTCGCCAGATGACGAGCACCAGGACAACAATGGCGAGGCCGGCGACAAAACCCAGCAACAGCGCAGAGAGATCCATTGGCAAGCTGATGACCTGGCCGATTCAAGCTATGCCGCCAGGTGCCATCCAGACCACGGTGAGATAGCGGTGTACACAAGGAATTGACGATGCAAAACGTGCATCACCCACCTCAGTCCCGGCAAAGCCGACTGGGGAAGAATCGCGGGGCGGGCTGCTCTTTCGGCAGCTGCTGCTGTGGTGTCTGCTTACTATTCGCCTCGATCGCCTCCCTGCAGCGCTGCAGCAGCTCCTCGCGCAGGGCGTCGGGGCTCTCGATGCGGATGCCGCCCCCGAAGGCGAACAGCCAGCTGCGCAGGTCGATGTCGGCCGCCACGGTCCAGCTGGGCAGATCCAGCTCCACCGGGTAGGGGTGACTGGAGCCGGCCGGGCCGGGCTCCAGCACATGTGGCGCTTTCGGATGGTGCCACCAGGTATCGGCGGGCAGTGGCCTGGAGAAGCGGGTGTGCTCGATCGGGTAGCGCTGCAACCCCTCGCGGATGAAGGCAAAGGCCCAGGGGGCACAGCAGAAGCGCCTGGTCACCAGAACCTGGGCGCGCCGCTGGGCCGAGGGACTGGCCAGCTGCAGCTGCTGCTCCAGATCGCTACCAAAGAAGATGCCGCCGCTGTGGTGCAGCAACCGCTCCAAGCGGGCCAGGGCCGAGCGGTGTTGCTCCGCGTTGCGTCGCAGGTCGCCATGGCTCCTGCCCAGGGTGAGGCGATCGAGCCGCTCGCTGCGGATCAGCCCCTGCTCCTGGCCGATCTGGTCGTGTTCAAACAGCAGGTACCAGCCCACGTTGTGGAAGATCAGCTGCAGGGGCCACACCCGCAGCTCCCCATCCGGGCTGTCCAGATTGGTGCCCACGCCGGGGAAGCGCTGCAGCAGCACCCGCCGGTGCTCCACGATCGCCGCCTCGATCGCCTCGGCCCGCCGCGGTGCGGCCAGGGAATCGCGCCGCACCAGGGCCGTGTCCACCACCGCATGGCGGGCATAGCTGCGCACCGGTGGCAGGCCATCGGCGCTGATCCCCGCCCACCCCAGCCGCTCATCCAGCTCGGCCAGCAGGTCCTGGGCCGAAGGATCGGCCAGCCGGCCGGCGGCCTGGCGCACCACGTTGTGCAGCTCCCGCAAGCGCGGGGGTGAGAACAGGGCCGTGCCCAGGCAGTAGCCGTGGCGCACGTTGTCGTTGCGGCTGCGGAGTCCATAGGGGGTGAGCAGCTTTTCGAGGTCCTTGCGCAGGGTGGCGGTTTCACCCGGCAGATAGCCACCGGGAATGCCGGCGGTGGCACGGATCAGGTGCTCATGCAGGCTGATTCCGCGCTCAAGCGGTCGATCAAAGGGCGTCTGCAGCAGGTGGCGCAGCAGGGTCATCACCCGCAGGAACACCGGCCCATCGCCCAGGGGCGGCAAGCCGCCGTGCAGGGCAACCGGGGCAGCGGCGGTCGGCCCCGGCGGCGCGGGCGCCAGCTGGATCGGCGACCGCACCGGGGCAGGGGAGCAGAAGCCGTTGGCCTCCAGCCAGGCCAGGTCCGAGCGGATGGCAGCGGCATCGGCGTAGCAGGAGCCGTGCAGGCGGCCCAGGAAGGCGGCGGCCCGATCGGCCAGATCGCCCTGCGGCAGGGGCGAGAGGATCGCCTCCAGCTCTTCGGCGCTGGCGGGATCGGTGGCGGCCAGATCCGGCCAGGTGCTCAGCAGCCTGATCAAATAAAGCAGCCGCTCAAGATCGAGCAGCCGGGAGTAGCCATGGCGCTGCAGCCTGCGCTCGCGGTTGGTGGCGGCGCGGATGCGGCGATCAAGGGCCGCCAGCTCGGCCCGCAGCACCGCGCTCAGGTCGCTGTGGTGGCAGGACACCACGGCACAGATGGCCGCAAAGCCCTCCGAGCGCGACGGTCCGAAATGGGGGTCGGCCAGGGCGGCGGCCATCTCCTGGATCACCGGCACCGGCACCGGCCGCTGGCGCGTGGCATTCCAGGCCAGGGAGGTGGGCAGGGGTGTGTAGAGCCACCAGCCGATCCACTCCACCGCAGCGGGCAGGGGCAGGGCCTGGGTGATCGCCAGGCGCCAGGCGCGACGGGCATGGGTGGCATCCACGATCACCGGGATGCCGGCAGCCACCGCCTCCTGGATGCGCTGATGCAGCCGGGCTTCAATGTCGATCCAGGGGCCCTGCACCGCCGCATCGCCGAACACCTCGGCGCGGATCGCATCGGTGGAGAGCACCTGGGCGGGCGGTTCGCCAGGGCCGGTGAGCAGGGGGGCGAGGGCCTTGGCCAGGGTGGTTTTGCCGCTGGCGGGCTGGCCGATCAGCAGGTGGCAGCGCAGA
>JAYKGR010000147.1:0-10254 GCA_035285645.1 Cyanobacteriota bacterium
GCCACCGCCGAGGAGGGCTTTCAGGTGCAGGAGCAAACCAACCAGCTCGACGGCAGCATCGAGCTGGTGGTGACCCGCTGGGATGGCTGAGCAGCCGCTGCGCCGCTGATGGTGGACCCATCGCTGGCTTTTCAGGCGGCAGCCGCCCCCTCGCCCACGCCCAGCGGCGCTGAGCCGTTACTGGGAGGGGCGTTGCGGCAGAAGGCGGTGTGGGTGGATGAAGCGGCGTGCATCGGCTGCCGCTACTGCGCCCATGTGGCCGCCAACACGTTTCTGGTGGAGCCCCACTACGGCCGCTCCCGGGCGATCCGTCAAGACGGTGATTCCACCGAGAGGATCCAGGAAGCGATCGAGACCTGTCCGGTGGATTGCATCCACTGGGTGCCTTACGACGATCTGCCGCGGCTGGAGGCCCAACTGGCCGAACAGGAGCTGCAGCCCCTCGGGCTGCCCTCGCCCGTGCGGCGCCGGCGGATTCTGCCGCGGCCATGAGCGGCGCCGCTGGGCTGGGGACCCCGGTGCCCTGCCGCCGATTCGGCCGCACTGGCCTGGCCATGCCGGTGCTCTCCCTGGGGGGCATGCGCTTTCAGCAGAGCTGGAGCGATCTACCGGCCGATCAGATCAGCGCCGAGAGCCAGGCCAACCTGCGGGCGATTCTCGAGCGCGCGATCGCGGCGGGATTGCATCACCTGGAAACGGCGCGGGGCTACGGCAGCTCCGAGCGGCAGCTGGGCTCGTTGCTGCGGCAGCTGCCGGATCAGCGCCGGTTGCTGCAGACCAAGGTGGCCCCCGATGACGATGCCAGCCGCTTCGCCGCCCAGCTCGAGCTCAGTGCCCAGCGGCTTGGGGTGGAGCGGCTCGATCTGGTGGCGGTGCATGGCATCAACCTGCCGGAGCACCTGGAGGCCAGCCTGCGGCCCGGTGGTTGTGTGGAGGTGCTGCGGCGCTGGCGTGAGCAGGGGCGGATCGGTGCCATCGGCTTTTCCACCCATGGGCCCCTGCCCTTGATCCTGGAGGCGATCGCCAGCGATGCTTTTGATTACATCAACCTGCATTGGTATTTCATACGCCAAGACAATGAACCGGCCATCGCGGCGGCCCGCGCCCACGATATGGGCGTGTTTCTGATCAGCCCCACCGATAAAGGGGGCCATCTGCATACCCCGGCTCCCCGTTTTGCGGCCTTGTGCGCTCCCTTGCATCCGATCGTGTTCCACGATCTCTTCTGCCTCAGCCACCCCGGCGTGCACACGATCAGCGTGGGGGCGGCGCGGCCCACCGACCTCGATCGGCACCTGGAAGCGGTGGCGCTGCTGCCCCGGGCAGCGGAGCTGCTGCCGCCGATCCTCGACCGGCTGGAGGCGGTGCGGCGCCAGGCGCTGGGCGATGCCTGGCTGGCCAGCTGGCGTGAGGGCCTGCCGGAGTGGAGCGACACCCCCGGCCAGATCAACCTGCCGGTGCTGCTGTGGCTCCATAACCTCCTGGAGGCCTGGGGGCTGGAGGGCTATGGCCAGTCTCGTTATGGATTGCTGGGCCACGGTGGCCACTGGTTTCCAGGCGCCAATGCCGATGCGCTCGATCAGGGGGTGAGCGAAGGGCAGCTGCGCCAGGTGCTGGCCGCCAGCCCCTGGGCGGAGGCGATCCCGCCGCTGCTGCGGCGGCTGCGGCAGCGGCTCGGGGGCCGTGAGCAGCGGCGCTTGCAGCAGCCCTGACCCACCGGCGCGTTCAGCCGGCGAGCGGCTGCTTGGCCGGCAGCCCCACCGCCCGGGGGTAGGCGGCCGGGCACGGGCCCAGGGGCCGCAGCCACACCGCATGGCGCACGCCCCGCTGCTGCGGCAGCTCGCGCCGCTCCACCCGTTCCACGGCGGCCTGCAGCCGCAGCGCCGCCGCCTCCAGCTGCTGGCCGTCGTGCGGCGGCCACTGGCCGCGGTAGAGCAGGGCCCGGCCCTGGGGCGCCAGCAGGGGCACCAGATATTCGGCCACCACCGGCGCCGGCGCCACGGCCCGGGCCATGGCCAGGTCGTAGCGGCCGCGGTGCTCGGCCTGGCGGCCGGTGCGCTCCACCCGCTCGGCCCGCAGCTGCACGCGCTCCGCCAGCCCCAGGTTGGAGGCCATGGCCCGCACGGCCTCCAGCTTGCGGCCCACCGAATCCACCAGGGTGAGGTGGGCGTGGGGCAGGGCGATCGCCACTGCCAACCCGGGAAATCCCCCGCCGGTGCCCACATCGATCACCCGCAGCGGGCCGGTGGCCGGTTGGCCGAGCAGGGGCACCAGGGGCCAGAGGCTGTCCACGATCTGGGCCACCCAGTAGTCGGAGCCCTCCACCAGGCGGGTGAGGTTGAGGCGGCGGTTCCAGTGGCGCAGCTGCTCCTGCAGGGCCTGCAGACGCTGCAGCTGATCGTCGTTGGGCCGCCAGCCCAGGGCCTGCCAGAACGCGTCTGCTGGAGCATCGCCCCCGGGAGGCTCGGCCGCTGGGGTGTCGGGCATGGGCAGGGGGTGTGGCCGCATCCGCGGAACGGCACCGGATCGCTCTCCCTAGGATCCCCCATGCCAGCTCCCCCTCGCACCGTTGCCCGCCGGCATGGCGCCCATTCCGTCGCACTATGAGCTGCTGGAACTGCCGGCGGCGGCCACGGCCGAGGAGCTGCGCCAGGCCTTTCGCCGGCTGAGCAAGCGCTACCACCCCGATACCACCAGCCTGCCGGCGGAGCAGGCACGCCAGGCCTTCGCCCAGCTGCGGGCGGCCTATGCGGTGCTGGCCGACCCCCACAGCCGCCGGGTTTACGACCAGCAGCTGGCGGCCGCCTCGGCGCCGCCGGTGCTGGCGCCGCCAAGGCTGGTGTCGGTGCGGCGAGCCCTCTCGGGCGGGGAATGGCTGGCGCTGCTGCTGCTGGCGGGCGCCCTGCTGCTCAGCCTGGTGCTGGGCCTGGGCCTCGCCTGGGCGCGGGGTGTGGAGCTGATGCGTCCGCCCAGTTGGATCACCACCGAGCCCCCTGCCACCGCCATGACCACCGATCTCCCCCCCGCCACCACGCCGCTTTACCACCATCCGCTGCCGGCGCTGGAGCGCTGGCTGCGGGATCTGGGGGCGGTGCAACAGGGGCCCAACGGCAGCGTGTGGGATCTGCACCGGCCCGAATGGAGCGCCCGCATCCTGCTGGATGTGGAAGATCTGCGGGTGAGCTGGCAGCACGACGGGCAGGAGAGCGCCCGTGCCTTTCCCTACGGCCTCTCCCGCGACGATGTTCAGGCGGCGATCCTGGCGGGCCCGTAAGCGTCAGAGTTGGTCGATGCCGCGCTCCAGGGCGGCGTAGCAGTGGGCCAGCTCGTCGTCGCTGATCACCAGCGGCGGCAGCAGGTACACCACCGAACCCAGCGGTCGGATCAGCACCCCGTCGGCTCGCAGCAGCGCCTTGAGGCGCGGGCCCACCGGATCGAGGTAGCCGCCGCTGCCGCCGGCGCCGGGCCGCTCTAGATGGAAGGCGGCGATGGTGCCCAGCAGCCGGGGCCGCCGCACCGCCGGATGGAGCGCCAGGGCTTCCAGGTGGGGGCGGTGGCGCTGTTCGAGGGTTTGGTAGCGCTCGGGTTCGCGCTCCAGTCGATCGAGGCTGGCCAGGGCGGCGGCGCAACCCAGGGGGTTGGCCGTGAAGCTGTGGCCGTGAAAGAAGGTGCGCTGCGGATCGGTGCCGCTGAAGCCCGCAAACAGCCGTTCGCTGGCCATGGTGACTCCCATCGGCAGGAAGCCGCCTGTGAGGCCCTTGGAGAGGGCCATCAGATCGGGGTGGATGCCCGCCCGCTGGCAGGCGAAGAGCGCGCCGGTGCGGCCGAAGCCGGTGAGCACCTCATCGGCGATCAGCAGGGCGCCGGCGGCGCGCACGCGCTCGGCTATGCCGCGCAGAAACTCCGGCCGCACCATCGCCATGCCGCCGGCCCCCTGCAGCAGCGGCTCCAGGATCACGGCGGCGGTAGGGGTGCGCAGCAGCTGCTCGAGGGTGTGGAGGGCCGCGGCCTCCCGTTCGGCCACGCCCGTGTCGCCCCACCAGGTGGCGGGCCAGGGGGCGCGGGCCACGGCGCAGAGCAACGGCTCGAAGGGAGCCGAAAACAGGGAGCGTTCGCCCACCGCCATCGCCCCGAAGGTATCGCCGTGGTAGGCGCCTTCGAAGGCGATCAGCTGGCTGCGGGGTTCGCCGCGGTTGTGCCACCACTGCCAGGCGATCTTGAGGGCCACCTCCACGGCGGTTGAGCCGTTGTCGGAGAAGAAGAGGCGCTCGAGGCCGGTGAGGGGGGCCAGCCGTTCGGCCAGCCGTTCGGCGGGCTGATGGCGAAATTCCGCGAAGATCACCTGCTCGAGTTCCAGGGCCTGGCGGGCGATCGCCGCCGCGATTGTCGGTTCGCCGTGGCCGTGCAGCGTCACCCACCAGCTGCTGATGGCATCGATGAGGCGGCGGCCGTCGTCGAGCTCCAGCCACACCCCCTGGGCCCTGAGCACCCGCGGCAGCGGGTCAACGCGACCCACCTGGGTGAAGGGATGCCAGAGATGGGGATGCCAGGCGGCTTCGGCCATGGTGCGCACGGGGGCTTCTTGGCATGATGGATCCATGGCCCGATCCATCCCGCGATCGCTGTCTCGCCGGTTCCTGCCACCCGTGGAGGCGGGGAACCGCAGCCGCCCTTGGGCCCTGGGTGAGCTGTTTGCCGACGGACAGTGGCAGGCGATTCGGGTGATGCTGGAGGGCGAGGGTTGGAATCCCTCCCAGATCGAGCGGGTGCATGAACAGCTGCGGCAGGGCTGGCCCCTGGCGGTGGCCCGCCGCAATGTGGCGGCGCTTACCGGCTCTTGCCCGCTGAAGGCGTCGCGGTTGGTGTGAGCCGGCGCAGCGCCCGCGTTTCGATGTCGGTGAACAGCGTCAGGATGGCCGCGCAGATCAACAGCACGGCGGCGGTGACGAGGCCGTGGCGGGGGCGGGAGGCGCTCATGGCCGCAAGGTAGACGCCAGGGCACTGGCCTGCCATACCGCAGCCAGGGCCGCGCCGCTGAGCGGGTTGAGGGGCGGCAGCTGGGCCAGCACCGGCACGCCGCCCAGGGCGGCGAGGGTGCGGGGATTGTCGGCATGGAGGGGGCCGTTGAGCACCAGGCCCAGCACCGGAATGGCGCGGGCCCGCAGGGCCTCCAGTGACAACAGGGTGTGGTTGAGGGTGCCGAGGCCACTGCGGGCCACCAGCAGCACCGGCAGCCCCCAGGCCGCCATCTGCTCGATCTGCAGCCAGTGGCGGCTGAGGGGCACCAGCAGACCGCCGGCGGTTTCCACCACCAGCGGATCGGCGGCCGGCAGGGCCAGCCGCGCCGGGTCGATCACCACCCCGTCGCGTTCGGCCGCCCAGTGGGGCGACACCGGCGCGGTGAGCCGGTAGGCCTCCGGCAGCAGCCGCGCCGCTGGCAGCTGGATCAGTTCGCGTACGCGCGCGCTGTCGGTGGAGCCCTCCAGGCCGCTCTGCACCGGTTTCCAGTAGTGGGCCCCCAGGCCCTGGGTGACCAGGGCGCTCACCACGGTTTTGCCCACGTCGGTGTCGGTGCCGGCAATCACAAGGCGCATGGCGATCAGGGGCGACGGGCGAGCAGAAGCAGAACCTCCCAGCTGAGGCCGGGGGCAGGCCAGTGGGCCAACAGGCGGCGCCATTGGCTGGGGCTGAGGGGAGCGTGGCGGCTGGCGCCGGCCCCCAGCCGCCGCAGCGGGGCGAGGGCAGCCTGGGGGCTGCCGGCGGGCCGGTGAAAGCGCAGCAGCTGGGCCTGCAGCGGCTCCAGGCCGCCCGCGGCCGCCAGCAGGGCGGAGGCCTCGGGCAGGGCGAGGGCGGTGCAGGGCACGCCGGCCGCGGCCGCCGCCGTGCGCCACTGGCCAAAGCTGCCGGCGGTGGGCACGGTGAGGGCGAGCAGGCCACCGGGGGCGAGGGCAGCGGCCCAGGCGGCCAGGGCGGCGGCTGGATCCTCGAGCCACTGCACGGCAAAGCCCGAGGCCAGCAGGGCGGCGCCCTGGAGCTGGGGCGGCAGGCCGGTGTTGAGGTCCCACACCAGGCCCCGCCCGTGGGGGTTGCGGGCCAGCAGTTCGGGGCAGAGGTCGAGCTGCAGGGGGGGCGTGCCGGCCAGGGCGGGCCAGGCGGCGGTGAGGGCACTGCTGAGCAGGCCGGTGCCGGCGCCGAGGTCGGCCCGGGGGCCGGCGGGCAGCTCCAGGGCGCGGCCGAGCCGGCCCAGCCGTGCCGCCAAACCCCGCTGCAGGCGGGCGTGTTGGCTGTAGTGGGAGGCCTTCTGGGCGAAGCGCCGGCGCACCTGCTGGGGAAACAGGGTGCGCTCCAGCCAGCCCAGCACCAGGGGAATCAGTTCGGGGTCGAGCAGGGCATGTCCGGCGGCGGGGCGTTCCAGCACGGTGGCCTCCGGCAGCTCGGCCCGCAGCAGGGCCCGCACCGCCGGGCCCACGATGGCGTCGGCGCCGGCCTCCACGATCAGCACCCTGGCGGTGCGGGGCCAGCCCTCCGGCAGGCCGGTGGTGGCGGCCAGCCGGCCCAGGTCGGCCCGCAGCAGCGCCCGCCCGACGGCGGCAATCGGCCGGGCGGCGGGGCCATGGGGCAGCCGATCGGCCGGTGCGGGGGCGGCGACCCGCTCCAGAAACCGCTGCAGCATGCGCTGGGCGGTGGCGGCCCGGGCGGCTTCCTCCTCGGCGGTGGCGCCGGCATCGGCGAGGGCTGCTTCCATGCCGGCGAGGGCGGTACGCAGCGCCCGGCCCTCGGGGCCCGGCGGCACAAAACGCCCGAAGCTGGCGAGCAGCACCACCGCATCGGCGGCCGCCAGCACCGCCGGATCGAGCAGGTGGGGGCCCATGGAATGGGCGAGCACCACCCGGGGGCCGGGGCTCTGCCAGGTGGGTGCAGCCGGGGTGCGGCTGCCGTAGCCGCGTTCGCCGGCGCGCAGGTGCCAGCCGAGCCGAGCCACCGCCGGCTGCCAGGCATCCCAGCCGGCGCCATCGCCGGCCCAGCCGTGCATGGCGATCAGCTCGGGAGCGGGCATGGCGGGGGAGAACCGAGGGCGGCCAGCAGCCGGGGCAGGGTGCCCCGGGGCAGATCCTGGCGTAGCACCAGCCGCAGCCGGGCGCAGCCCTGGGGCACGGTGGGCGGCCGGATCGCCACCGCCAGCAGGCCGGCCTGCTCGAGGCGGTGCTGCAGATCAAGCGCGCGCTGGCTGGCGCCCACCAGCAGGGGAAGGATCGGCCCATCGCCGGGCGGGCGCGGCCAGCCGGCGGCACCCAGGGCCTGGCGCCAGCGGGCGGCGCGGGCTAGCAGCCCGGCGCGCTCGGCTGCGGCCGCCGGAGCGGCCAGCAGCGCCAGGGCAGCGAGGGCCCCGGCGGCGAGGGGCGGCGCCAGGGCGGTGCTGTAGCGAAAGGCGCCGCTGTGCTGCAGCAGCCATTCGCCCACGGCGGCATCGGCCGCCAGAAAGGCGCCGCCACTGCCGAAGGACTTGCCGAAGGTGCCGCTCACCAGTGCCACATCGGCCAGGCCATGGGCCAGGCCCCGGCCGCCGGGGCCCAGCAGCCCTAGGGCGTGGGCTTCATCCACCAGCAGGGCGGCGCCAAAGCGGGCGCAGAGCGCCGCCAGGGCCGCCAGCGGCGCCGCGGTGCCCTCCATGCTGTAGAGGCTTTCGCAGAGCACCAGCAACCGGCGGTGGGGTGCGCGGCGGCGGGCGGCGGTGAGGCGCTGCTCCAGGTGGGCTGGATCGTTGTGATGAAAGCGCTGCAGGCTGGCGCCGCTGGCCCGCACGCCGGCCAGCATGGAGTGGTGGATCAGGCGGTCGGCCAGCACCAGGGTGTGGCGATCGGCGAGAGCCCCCACGGCGGCGATGTTGGCCTGAAAGCCGCTGGGAAACAGCAGCACCCGCTCGCGCCCCAGCCAGGCGGCCAGGGCGGCTTCCAGCTGCAGATGCACCGGCCGGGTGCCGCTCACCAGCCGCGAGGCGCCGGCCCCAAGGCCGCTGGCGGCCAGCTCGGCGGTGGCGGCGGCCAGCACGGCCGGGTGGCGGCTGAGGCCGAGGTAGTCGTTGCTGGCCAGATCGAGCAGGGGGCGGCCCGCCAGCGGGCCGGGCCGCAGTTCGGCGGGGCCCCCGGGGGCCAGGCCCCGCAGGCCCCGCCGCCGCTGGGGCGGCACGGCCGCCAGCGAGGCCTCCAGCCAGTGGCGCCAGTGGGCGGTGGCGGTGGCGCCCAAGGGGGCGTCGATCGGTGGGGGGGTGCGGGTCAGGGCGCTCGGGCGCCGGTGGTGGCAGAAGTCTGGAATGGCGTGGGGCCATACCTCACCCTCAGCCCTCCCACAGCTCCGCCGGCTGGGTCGGCTGCCCGCAGCAAGCTGGCACGCCTGCTGCACACAGCGGCGTTTGAGAATTAGAGTCCTGGTTTGATCAAGGGTGAAGCCGGGCCAGCAGGATGCCGTCCGGCTGGTGCTGGGTGTCGGGGTCGTCGATCAGCAGCGTGTAGCCGTTGGCCTGGAGCAGGTGGGCGCAGGCGCTGTGGATGGCATCGCCGTGGGTGCCCACCAGAAACCACTCCACCCGCTGCCGGCTGCCGGCGGCCGTGCGGAAATACGCCCGGAGCACGGCCTCTTCATGGCCCTGAATGTCCATCTGGGCGAGGGCGATGGTGGGGGTGTTCAGCCGGGAGAAGAGGTTGGCCAGGGCGATCGCCTCCACCTGGAGGCGCGGTTGGCGGGGCTGGCGATGGAGCAGGCGGCGAGCCAGTTGCCGCGCCCGGCTGATGGGTGCTGCGGCCGTAAGAAAGCTGCGGTAATCCTGATCCACCAGGGTCACCTGGCTGTCGTGGGTGGAAACGGCGAGGTTGTAGAGCTCAAAATCAGCGGCGTTGTAGCCATTGAGGCTGATGTTGTCTTGAAAGAACTGGCGATGCCGTGGCAGCGGCTCCAGGCAGCAGATGCGCAGATCGGGCCGTAGCTTGCGGGCCAGCAAGGGGTAATAACCAACGGCGGTGCCAATGCTGGCGTAGCAACTTCCTTGCGGCAGAGCATGAATGGTGTCGAAAAAAGCCTGTTCCTCGTCTTCTTCGTGCACGTTGCAATGGCTGTAGCGAACACGCTGCGG
Source organism: Cyanobacteriota bacterium (assembly GCA_035285645.1). Classification (GTDB taxonomy): domain Bacteria; phylum Cyanobacteriota; class Cyanobacteriia; order PCC-6307; family Cyanobiaceae; genus Cyanobium. The sequence goes on from JAYKGR010000147.1 coordinate 9,128, forward strand.
CTCAAGGATGTGGTGATCGTAAATCTGAATGCCGTTGTCGAAGATATGAATGCTCATCACGGTGCTCTGCTGGCGGGGAATGGGTCGTTGTTGAGGGAGTATGGGAGGGCTGCTTGGCTCCCCTCGCAGTTTCGTATGACAGTTGCCAAGCAAGATCGCTGCTGTGACCCGAACTCTGCAACCGAGCGATTGACATGGCCGGTAGGAGCGGCGCCTTGCCCTGCTCCAGCGTCGGGGCGGCTCGGATGAGGTGCCATGAGTCAGGCCCAAGCCTGGGAGCTGCTGCGCTGGCGTAGCCGAGTGCTGGTGCACCGGCAGGAGCTGGCGCCGGCTGTGGTGCTCAGCCTGGCCCGGATTCCGGCCGGCAGCTTTCTGCGGGGCGCCCGTGATGGTGGCGACGTTAATCCTGCACGGGGGCGATTGATTTAGCAGGTGCAATTGGAAGAGTTTCTGCTGGGCCAAACACCGATCACCCAGGCCCAGTGGCGTGCGGTGGCGCAGTGGCAGACGCTTGATGGTAAGGAGTGGGGGCGTGAGCTGGTTTGATGTCCAGGAATTCTGTAACCGCCTGAGCCAACACACGGGCAAGGCGTACACGCTGCCCAGCGAAGCCCAATGGGAATACGCCTGCCGCGCCGGCACCAGCACGCCGTATCACTTTGCCGAAACAATCAGCCCGGACCTGGCGACTTACAACGCGCTGCAAACCACGGATGTGGGAACGTTTCCAGCCAACGCCTGGGGCCTGCATGACATGCACGGCAATGTATGGGAATGGTGCCTGGATGAATGGCGCAACAGCTATAAAGGAGCGCCCGCTGATGGCAGTGCCTGGGTGGATGTTGTGGGATCAGATAATAAAGATAATGATACAGAACGCAGGCTGCTGCGCGGCGGCTCGTGGACCTCCCTCCCCAGGAACTGCCGCTCGGCTTATCGCAGCAACGGCCGCCCGGTCAACCGCTCCGACATCATCGGTTTCCGCGTCTGTTGCCTCCCCCAGGGCTCTGCTTCTTTACCCTTAAACTCTTAAATATTTACTCTGGCTGTTGGGCTTTTGGTTTTTTGGGATGGCGCCGTAGGCGCCTGAAACGGGTAGCGCAACCCATCAGCAATCCCTTCAAAAC
>JAYKGR010000148.1:0-10881 GCA_035285645.1 Cyanobacteriota bacterium
GGTGGTTTTGCCCGCGTCGATGTGAGCGGCGATGCCGATATTTCTGACGCGTTCAAGGGGGTAGGCGCGGGCCACGGGAAGGTTCTCCGGGGGTGGTCGGGTAAAAAGCGGGCGTTACTTTACAGACGCACGACGCATGAGCCGAGTCGTCTGGAGGGGATCAGTACCGGTAGTGGGCAAATGCCTTGTTGGCTTCAGCCATCTTGTGGGTTTCCTCGCGCTTGCGAACAGCACTGCCCGATTCGTTCGCGGCGTCCATCAGTTCGCCGGCAAGTTTGTGGGCCATGCTGCGGCCATTGCGGGCCCGCGAGTAATTCACAAGCCAGCGCAGGGCCATGGCTGTGCCTCGTTCCTGGCGCACCTCCATCGGCACTTGGTAAGTGGCACCGCCCACGCGGCGGGCCCGGACCTCCACCAAGGGCGTGGCGTTGCGAACGGCCGTCTCAAACAGCTCCAGGGGGTCGCCCCCGGTGCGCTCACCGATCAGGCTGAAGGCATCGGAGAGGATCCGTTGGGCGGTGGACTTTTTGCCGTGCTTCATCAGACGGGCAACGATCATCGAAGCCAGTCGGCTGTTGAACTGGGGATCGGGGAGAACGGGCCGTTTCTCGGCTGCGTTGCGGCGCGACATGGAACGGGGGGTGAGGGAGAACGGAGGGAGGGGGAAGGGATGGGATCAGGCCTTCGGCGTCTTGGCGCCGTATTTGGAGCGGGACTGGCGCCGATCCTTCACCCCGGCTGTGTCGAGAGTGCCTCGGATGATGTGGTAGCGCACGCCAGGTAGATCCTTGACGCGCCCGCCGCGGATCAGCACCACCGAGTGCTCCTGCAGGTTGTGGCCGATGCCGGGGATGTAGGCCGTGACCTCAAAGCCTGAGGTGAGCCGCACCCGGGCCACCTTGCGCAGGGCCGAGTTGGGTTTTTTCGGCGTGGAGGTATAGACGCGTGTGCACACGCCCCGGCGCTCCGGACAGGCCCGCAGAGCCGGTGACTTGGTCTTGCGGATGAGGCGCTGCCGCTCGCTGCGGATCAGTTGCTGAATGGTGGGCATCGAGGGCCTTCGAACGTGAGGCCGAGCATCGGCCGATGACGACAATCTGCGACCTTACTTCCCCGCGGGTCCACCCTCCAACAGGCTGAACGCGGCACCGCAGGCGCAGCTGCGGACCCCATCGCCGGCGCGTACCAGAAATCCCCCGCCGCTGAGGTCTCCGCGGTAGTCAAGGGCGAGACCGGTGAGCAGCGATACCTGGGTCGACGGGGCATAAAGCGTGATGCCGTCAGCCCGAGCCAGCGGCACCCCAGCCAGGTGGCCAGGTCGCAACCGGATGGACCAGCGTTCACAGCTGCCCTCCAGGAGGTCGATGTGCATGGAGCCGGGTGTGCCGGCCACGGCTGCCTGGCGGCACAGCTCGGCAGCAGCGGCGGCAGTGATGCGCAGGCTGTGGCCGCGGGGCATGGCAGCAGAGGAGGTGGATCCACTCTGGCAGGCGGCTTCGGAACGGCGGCTCAAGGCGCTGGCACCAGACCCAGACCGTGGTGCACCGACCCCACCACACCGCGGCCCTTCACGGTTTGCTGGCCGCCCATCATCAGGCCCGTGGAGCTGCCCCCATCCAGGTTGAGGGCATCCCGCAGGCCGAGCCGCTGCAACAGCCAGGCGGTTTCCGCGAGCGTGGGCCCCGCCGATTCGATGCCCTCCATGGTGACCAGCCAAATGCGCTGGCCATCGCTGGCGATCACCGTGCGCGGGGCGCCCTGGGTGAGGAAGGCCTGGGAAAACCCTTCGATCGCCCCATTCAGCACAACCCGCCCCTGGAGGAGCAGCAGTGGTCCCCCCCCCACCACATGGGAGGCCTCACCCACCGGATCCTGACTGCGGCTCACCAGCTCGAGGCGTGCGCCTGGAGGCCAGGGTGCCGTCACACCGCCCCGCGCCACGATCAGTTGGTCCTCGGGACCGATCCCCACGCCTGCTGCCAACCGGCTCCCGTCCAAGCGTTCCACCACCAGGCCCTGTCGTAGGCGCACTGCCGATTCCTGGCCGCTCAAGGCCCGGTACTGGGGCCCCCAGTCGGGGGTGTAGCGGCTCAGTCCCCCTTGCACGTAGCCGCTGTTGAGCACCTGGAGGGGCCAACGCTGGCCTGCCTCATCAACGATCCATTCCTGAAGCTGCAGGCGACCAAAGCGTGGCAGCTGGCGCTGTTCCCAGCCCACGGCGCCGCGGTTGAGGATCGGTCCTGACAGCCAGCGCCCATCGCGCCGCAATGCCCCGAGCGGCAGGCGTCGCACACGGTTGAAATAGCCTCCGTTGATGGCGACGAGCGCATCGTGCCGCTGGGCCAGCTGGCTGAGGGTGGTGAGCCCCTCCATGCTCGCCCCCTGCTCCAGGGGGCGCAGCTGCACAGGCGCCGCGGTGGGATCTACTCCCACGGCGTTGATCCGTACCCTGCCGCTGCCGGTGCTGAGCTCCTGCCGTTGCCAGACCACGGCGCTGCCCAGCAGAGTCTGCAAGCGCGGGTCCAGTGGAGCGACCGGCGCGCTGGCGTTGCGGCTGGTTGCCGGCAGGTCGATGACCAACCGATAGGGGCTGCCGAGGCTGAGCCATCGCGGCGGTGGGCCCGTACCCTTCAACGGGAGCTGCAGCCCTGGGCCATTCGCCTGCACGGCCAGCCCAAGGCGGCCAAGCTCCTGCACCTGCTGCGGCGAGGCCGTCAGGGCCAGATCCAGGCTGCCGTCCCCCTGGCGCACCAGGGCGGGCCCTTGGAGATCCAGAACCAGGCGGCGGCCTGCAGCGCTCTCCGCGGTGCGAATGCCCTGCAGCCTGGCGGGTGGCCAGTCGAGGGTCAAGGTGTCGGCTGCCGGCCGGATCCGCACTCCGGTGCCCTGAACCAGTGGCAGCACATCGATCGCCACTTCGTCGTCGAGGCTGCGCTGTGCTGCTGCCGGCACCACCATTTTGCGCCCGTACCACTCCAGATCAATCCGGCCATCGGGGCGGGTGCGGCTGCTCACGCCAAGTTGATTCTGCAGCACTTCCAGCGGCAGCCAGAGGGCCGTCGGCTGGCCGGCATCACCCAGGAGCAGCCAGGAGGCCTGCTGCGCTTGTCCATGGATCTGCACCTGTCGGCCGCTGAGCGTGGGGTGCGGGCGGGCCCTGGGGGCGCCATCCGGCGGCGGCGGAGCCAGGGGCGGAGCCATGGCCAGATCGGTTGCACCGGCTACAGCCACCCAGGCGATCAGGGCTGGCAGAGCCGACCAGGAGACCATCCGCATCCACGGAACCGGTGGAGGGAACCTAGCTCCGCTGCCCGCCAAGGCGGAACGGATCTTTAGGATTGGAGGCTCACCGCCTCAGCCAACGGGCGTGGGGGGCGGTCACCCCAGCGAAGACCAGGACATGCCTCAAAACTCCACCGCCGTCTGGCCCCATTGCGACAGTCCGGCGCCGGCGGCGGTGGCAGGCGAGAAAGATGCCTGCGGGGTTGGCTTCATCGCCCATCAGCAGGGTGTCGCCAGTCACTGGGTGCTGCAGCAGGCCCTGCGTGGTCTCGATTGCATGGAACATCGCGGCGGCTGTGGTGGGGATGCTGATTCCGGAGATGGTGCCGGCATTCTCTGCGGGATTCCCTGGTCTTTTCTCGAGTCTGTGTGGCCTGCGGCCGCTGCCAGGGCCCCGGGCCAGCGCGGATTGGCCATGGTGTTTCTGCCGCCCGATGCGGAGCAGCGGCATCGGGTGATGGCGCTGTGCGAGCAGGAAGCGGAACGCCTGGGGCTGTCGAGCCTCGGTTGGCGGGATGTGCCGGTGGATCCTTTGGTGCTCGGCCCCCTCGCTCGCGCCAACGCACCTTGTATCCAGCAGTGGTTGCTTGTGCCAGCTGCAGCCTCCACCGATGCGGATGCCCTGGAAGCGCTTCTGTTTCGCTTGCGCCGCCGCGCTGTGGATCGAGCCCGGGCGTTGTGGGGAGCGGCCTACACCGATCTGTACTTCGCTTCGATCAGCTGTCGCACCGTGGTGTACAAAGGCATGGTGCGTTCGGCCGTGCTGGCTCCCTTTTACGGCGACCTGAGCGATGAGCGCTTCGCCGTGAGCTTTGCGGTGTATCACCGGCGCTTCAGCACCAATACCCTGCCGCGCTGGCCCCTGGCCCAGCCCATGCGCCTGCTGGGTCACAACGGCGAGATCAATACCCTGCTCGGCAACATCAACTGGGCCAGCGCCGCCGAGGCCAACCTTGAGGCGGTGTGGGGTGAGGCCGCCGCTGATCTGCGCCCTCTGGTCAATCCCAGTTTCAGCGACTCGGCCAATCTCGATGCCACCCTTGAACTGCTGGTGCGCAGTGGTCGCCCCATCACCGACAGCCTCCTGACGCTGGTGCCGGAGGCCTTCCGCCAGCAGCCCGAACTTGAGGCCAGGCCCGAGATCACGGCCTTTTATGAGTACAGCGCTTGTTTGCAGGAGCCCTGGGATGGCCCGGCCCTGTTGGTGTTCGCCGATGGCCGCATGGTGGGTGCCACGCTAGACCGCAATGGCCTGCGTCCCGCCCGCTACTGCCTCACCGCCGATGGCTATGTGGTGATGGGTTCGGAAACCGGCGTGGTGGAGCTGGAAGAGGAGCGCATCCTCGAGAAGGGCCGTCTCGGGCCGGGCCAGATGCTGGCTGTGGATCTCGAGCAGGGGCGCCTGCTGCGCAACTGGGACGTGAAGGAGGAGGCGGCCAGGCGCCATCCCTACGGCGACTGGCTTGCCGAGCACCGTCGCAGCCTCTCTCCCCAGCCCTGGGAGCAGGACCGTCGCCTCAGCGACCTGGAGTTGCTACAACTTCAGAGCGCCTTCGGCTTCACCGCTGAAGATCTGGAACTGGTGATTGAGGATATGGCGGGCGCCGGCAAAGAGCCCACCTATTGCATGGGCGATGATATCCCTCTGGCGGTGCTGTCCAGTAAGCCGCACCTCCTCTACGACTATTTCAAGCAACGCTTCGCCCAGGTCACCAACCCGCCGATCGACCCATTGCGCGAAAAGCTGGTGATGAGCCTGGAGATGCATCTGGGCCGACGCGGTTCCGCACTCCGCCCAGAGCCCTCCGCCGCCTCCGTGCTGCATCTGTCTTCGCCGGTGCTCAATGAGGCCGAATTGGCTCTCTTGGCTGATCAGGGCCAGTCGCTGAATAAGCTGTCCACGCTGCTGCCTGTGAGTGATGGGCCAGGAGGCCTTGAGCAGGCGGTCAGCCGGCTTTGCCGGGAGGCTGAGTCGGCTGTTCGGGCTGGTTGTTCGATTCTGGTGCTTTCCGATCGCTGCACCCATGAGGCCCGGCCTGCCACCATCACGGCCAGCACCAGCTACGTGCCGCCCCTGCTGGCGGTTGGCGCCGTGCATCACCACCTGCTCCGTCTGGGCCTGCGTTTGCAGACCTCCCTGGTGGTTGACACCGCCCAGTGTTGGAGCACCCACCATCTCGCCTGCCTGATCGGCTACGGCGCCAGCGCCGTGTGCCCTTGGTTGACTTGGGAAACAACCCGCCACTGGCTTGCTCACCCCCGAACCCGCTCCCTGATCGAGCGGGGCAAGCTGGCCCCCCTCAGCGTGGACCAAGCCCAGGCCAATGTGCGCCGGGCGCTGGAAGATGGCCTCCGCAAGATCCTTTCAAAGATCGGCATCTCCTTGCTGGCGAGTTATCATGGTGCTCAGATCTTTGAGGCCATTGGTATCGGTGCAGATCTGATTGAGCTGGCTTTCCGTGGCACCACAAGCCGGGTGGCAGGGCTGAGTCTTGTCGAGCTGGCTAGTGAAACCCTCTCCTTCCACGCCAAGGCTTTCCCCGAGCTGGATCGCACCAAGCTCGAGTTCATGGGATTCGTGCAATATCGCACTGGCGGTGAATACCACCTCAACAGCCCCGACATGGCCAAGGCGTTGCACGCCGCCGTGGCTGCGGGCCCGGGCTACGACCACTTCCGCACCTATCAGACCCTGCTGGAAAACCGCCCGGTCACGGCCTTGCGTGATCTGTTGCAGCTCAAGCCAGCCCCGGTCCCCTTACCACTCGAGCAGGTGGAAAGCGTTGAAAGCCTATGTGCTCGCTTCTGCACGGGCGGCATGAGCTTGGGCGCCCTCTCCCGCGAAGCCCATGAGGTGCTGGCGGTGGCCATGAACCGCATCGGCGGCAAGAGCAACAGCGGCGAGGGTGGGGAAGACCCCGCTCGCTTCCACACACTCAACGATGTGGATGCTGCAGGTCATTCCCAAACTTTGCCCACCCTGGCTGGCCTGCGCAATGGCGATACAGCCTGCTCAGCGATCAAGCAGGTGGCGTCGGGTCGCTTTGGCGTGACCCCTGAATACCTGCGCAGCGGGCGGCAGCTCGAGATCAAGGTGGCCCAGGGTGCCAAGCCCGGTGAGGGTGGCCAGTTGCCTGGCCCCAAGGTCGATGCCTACATCGCCTGGCTGCGCAACAGCAAACCCGGGGTGGCGTTGATCTCACCCCCACCGCACCACGACATCTATTCGATCGAAGATCTGGCCCAGCTGATCCACGACCTGCACCAGGTGCACCCTGCCGCCAAGGTGAGTGTGAAGCTGGTTGCCGAGATCGGTATCGGAACCATCGCTGCGGGCGTGGCCAAGGCCAACGCCGACGTGATTCAAATCTCCGGCCATGATGGTGGTACTGGGGCATCCCCCCTGAGTTCGATCAAACATGCCGGCAGCCCCTGGGAGTTGGGGCTCACCGAAGTGCACCGCTCCTTGCTCGACAACGGTCTACGGGATCGCGTATTGCTGCGTGCCGATGGTGGCCTCAAAACTGGCTGGGATGTGGTGATTGCGGCCCTGCTGGGAGCTGAGGAATTTGGTTTTGGATCGGTGGCGATGATTGCCGAAGGCTGCATCATGGCCCGCGTTTGTCACACCAACAATTGTCCTGTAGGGGTTGCTACGCAGAAGGAAGCCCTCAGGAAACGCTTCACTGGTCTGCCGGAGCATGTGGTGAACTTCTTCCTTTATGTGGCCGAGGAAGTGCGCCAGCTTTTGAGTGTGCTGGGCGTGGCGCGGCTCGAGGATCTCATTGGTCGTGCCGATTTGCTGACCGTCCGCGATGTGACCCTGGCCAAGGCCCGCGCTCTCGATCTCTCCTGTTTGCTCACTCCTGCCGGTGACCCAGCCGATCGCGGTTGGTTGCACCACGAGTCCGAAGCCCACGGCAACGGCCCGATCCTGGAAGATCAGCTGCTGGCCGACCCCCAGGTTCAGGCAGCGATCGCGGGGCATGGCCACCTGGAGCGCACGCTCACCATCGTGAACACCGATCGCAGCGTGGGCGCTCGCCTCGCGGGTGATATCGCGGCCCTCCATGGCAACAAGGGATTCGGTGGTCGCTTGGATCTCGGCTTTACCGGCGCGGCGGGTCAGAGTTTCGGCGCTTTTCTGCTGCAGGGCATGAGCATGCGCCTGGTGGGCGAAGCCAACGACTATGTGGGCAAGGGCATCAATGGAGGCCGCATCATCGTGGTTCCACCCGCTGGTGTTCGCGCCCCTGGGGAGCAGGTGATACTTGGTAACACCTGTCTGTATGGCGCCACCGGGGGCGAGCTGTTCGCCCTGGGGCGTGCTGGAGAGCGTTTCGGGGTGCGCAACAGTGGGGCCCGCGCTGTGGTGGAAGGTGCGGGTGACCATTGCTGTGAGTACATGACCGGAGGCGTGGTAGCGGTGCTGGGCAGCACGGGCCGCAATGTGGGCGCCGGCATGACCGGCGGTGTGGCCTTCCTTCTCGACGATGGCCTCCTGAAGGACCGCCTCAATCCCGAGACTTTGCAGATGCTGGCCATCACCACGACGGAACAGGAACAACTGCTGCGGGGGCTGCTGGATGCCCATCTAGAGCACACCGGTAGTAAGCGCGCCGCCTCCATCCTGGCCGACTGGGGCGGCTGGCTGCCCCGCTTCCGGGTGATGGTGCCCCCGAGCGAGCGGATGGCCATGGGCCTGGCGGAGCGGGAGGCTGTGGTGGCCTGAGCCGTCGCCCTCAGCGGGGAAAGTTCCGCATCAGCCTTCGCACCTCTCCGGCGTGATAGCTGCTGCGGGTGAGTGGGCTGCTGACCACCTGGAGAAGGCCCAGGTTCTCCTCGCCGTGCTGACGGAAGTGCGCGAATTGCTGGGGGGTGACGAACCGATCCACCGGCAGGTGTTTCGGTCCTGGCGACAGATATTGACCGATGGTCACGATATCGACCTGGTGGCGCTTCAGATCGGCCAACACGGCCATCACTTCGTCATCCGTCTCCCCCAGTCCCACCATCAGCCCTGACTTTGTGTAGGTCTTGGGCCAGCCGCTTCGCACCATCTGCAGCACCGTCAGGGAGCGTTCGTAGTTCCCCTGGGGGCGGGCTCGCCGGTAGAGCCGCGGCACGGTTTCAATGTTGTGGTTGAGAACATCCGGCCCTGCGGTCATCACAGCCTCCAGAGCCCCCGTATCGCCGCAAAAATCGGGGATCAGCAGTTCGATGGTCGTCTGCGGTGCCCGCGTCCGCACGGCCATGATGCAGGCCACAAATTGACTGGCGCCACCGTCGGGCAGGTCGTCGCGGTTGACCGATGTGATCACCACATGGCTGAGCCCCAGACGCGCTACCGCTTCACCCAGCCGTTCCGGCTCGCTGGCATCGAGCGGGCGCACGCTCCTGTCAAAGTCGATGTCGCAATAAGGGCAGGCCCGCGTACAACCCGGGCCCATGATTAAAAACGTGGCCGTGCCTTCGGCGAAACACTCTCCGATGTTGGGACAGCTGGCCTCCTGGCAGACCGTGTTGAGGCGCAGGTCCAGCAGCAGATCGGCAACGGCGCCGATCCGCTCCCGCTGGGGTGCTTTGACCCGCAGCCAGTCGGGTTTGCTCCCAGCCTCAAGGTCGGGCACAGAGCTTGCGCTCATGGCGGAGCCGCAGAATGGCCCAACTGTAGAAACGGAAGGCGCGACCCCTCGATCCTTTAAGCTCGGCCCATCGGGATGTAGCGCAGCTTGGTAGCGCACTTCGTTCGGGACGAAGGGGCCGCAGGTTCGAATCCTGTCATCCCGATTCAGCCCAGTTCAGCTCCGGGATACCCCCTCGGCGTCACCATCCAGCCGTCCTGTTGGCGGCTGGTGCTGTTGCCAACCAACACCAACGTCAGCATGTCCACTTGGTCGATCGGCAAATCGGCCAGCTGATGCAGGCTGGTGCTCTCCTCGGCTCGGCCGAGCTGGCGTGCCAGTAGTACGGGCGTGTGGGCAGGGCGGTGTTGCAGCAGCAGTTCCTGGGCCCGTTGCAGTTGCCACCCACGCCCGGCGGAACGGGGGTTGTAGAGGGCTACCACGAAATCGCCAGCCGCCGCTGCCTTCAGGCGCTCTTCGATCACCTCCCAGGGAGTCAGCCGATCGCTCAGGCTGATCGTGCAGAAATCATGCATCAGGGGAGCGCCGGCCCGGGCTGCCGCCAGCTGCAGGGCCGACAGGCCCGGATGCACCTGAAACGCTGGGCGCTGCTCAGGCTCCAGGGCAAGCCACTGGTCGAGGGCCAGGCCAGCCATGCCGTAGATCCCGCTGTCGCCCGAGGAGATCAGGGCCACTTTGATGCCTTGACGGGCCAGATCAAGGGCTTCCCGGCAGCGCTGGCGCTCCTCGGTGAGCCGCCCGTCGCGACGGAGTTGGTGGGGTTGGCGCAAGGGCTCGAGCAAATCGAGATAAAGCCCGTAGCCCACCCAGACGCTGCAGCCAGCCAGAGCTGCCCTGGCGTCTGGACAGAGCAGATCTAGGGTTCCAGGACCGCTGCCCACCAGGTGGAGTTCCCCCCTGGCTGGGGCCCATTGCTCGTGGGCAAGTGCTACGGCCAGCGTGGCTGCACCTTGCTCATCGCCCTGCGTCCGCTCGATGGTTTTTTCGACCAGCAAAGGGGCCTCGTTGCCGGCCGCTAAACGCGCCGCGGCCTCCGCCACGCTGGGGGTGCCCATTTCGGCGGCTACCGCCGCCGATGGGTTGGGAACGGCCACCTGGGCCAGCTCCGCGGCCGACCAGAGGCGCAGGGGCCAGCCCCGTTGGTGCGCCAGCGCTAGAATCGCTTGTTCATCCCCTTTGCGGCTGGCGCTGGCCATCCCGGCCACGGCCTGGGGCGCAAGGTGGTGGGCGCTGAGGGTGTCGTCGACCAACCGCTCCAGCACCGAGAGGCTGGTGTTTCGCTCGCAACCAATCCCAAGCCACAGACAGGGAGGATGCCAGCGGCAGCCAGGGCCGATCCCAGGACCGATCACCAGATCTGCCTCCACGGCTTCGGTGGCCGTGACCAGGTGGGCGGCTCCCTCCAGGTCGCGCCATCGCTCCTGGCCAGCCTCTTGACGCACCCGCAGGGCTCGGGCTGCATCCTGGCTGGCGTCGCTCCGCATCAGATCGCCCCAGTTGCCACCACCCCGGCGCCAGCCCCAAGCCTGGCCGAACGCATCGAGGGGTAAGCGACCCTCGCTTTCGGCAGCGCCGGTGAGCACGCAGGTGGCGTCCAGAAGAGCCGCGATTTCCTGGGCCAGCTGATTCGCCCCGGCGGCATGCCCGCCCAGCAGGGGCACCACGAAGCGGCCCTGGGGATCAATGGCCAGCACCGCTGGATCACGGTGTTTGTCGCTGATCATCGGTGCGATCAGGCGCGTGATCAGGCCGCAGGCCCCCACCGCCAGCACCGCCTGGGCTTCCCCCCAGTGCCGGGCAAGCCAGGTGTCGCTGGGTTCGCTGTTGCCATCGGGCCAGCGGATCGCATCGATGCGTCCACTGCGCTCCAGCCGCGCGAGCAGTGGTCGGGCTGCGGGGCTGAAGCCCAAGGCCAGCAGGCGAGGGATGGGGCTCATGGCCTGTTCCCCTGCTC
>JAYKGR010000149.1:0-4166 GCA_035285645.1 Cyanobacteriota bacterium
GCCGTCGTGGCTCTCGAAGTCGTGAGCCGTGGCAATGCCGTACCAGATACGGCGGGTTGTCGGGTCCTGTGCCAGACCCTGGCTGAACGAAGGAAATTTCGTTGCCATTGGGAAAGGTCAGGTGGAAATCAGCCGACCGCAATCATGCGGGCCAGGAAGAAGGACCAGGTGGTCGCAATGCCACCCAGCAGATAGTGGGCAACACCCACGGCACGGCCCTGGGTGATGGAGAGCGCACGCGGCTGGATGGCGGGCGCAACCTTCAGCTTGTTATGAGCCCAGACGATGGACTCAATCAATTCCTGCCAGTAACCGCGGCCACTGAACAGGAACATGAGGCTGAAGGCCCAAATGAAGTGGGCGCCGAGGAACATCAGACCGTAGGCACTGCTGCTGGAGCCGTAGCTGTTGATGACCTGTGCGGCCTGGGCCCACAGGAAGTCACGCAGCCAACCATTGATGGTGATGGCGCTCTGAGCAAAGTTGCCGTTGGTGATGTGCTGAACGGTGCCATCGGGGTTGACAGTGCCCCAGACGTCGCTCTGCATCTTCCAGCTGAAGTGGAAGATCACGATCGACAGGGAGTTGTACATCCAGAAGAGGCCCAGGAACACATGGTCCCAAGCCGACACCTGGCAGGTACCGCCACGGCCGGGGCCGTCGCAGGGGAAGCGGAAACCGAGATTCGCCTTGTCGGGAATCAGGCGCGAGCTACGGCTGTACAGCACACCCTTGAGCAGGATCAACACGGTCACGTGGATCGTGAAGGCATGGATGTGATGCACCATGAAATCGGCCGTTCCCAAGGGAATCGGCGCAGCGGCCACCTTGCCACCCACGGCCACCACAGCGCCGTTGAACACCTCGCTCACACCGGCAAGGGCGTTGGGAGCGGTGCTGCCGGCAGCGGCGGCATGCAGACCCTGGATCCACTGCGCGAAGACAGGCTTCAGCTGGATCGCGGTGTCACTGAACATGTCCTGGGGGCGACCCAGGGCACGCATGGTGTCGTTGTGGATGTAGAGGCCGAAGCTGTGGAAGCCAAGCCAGATGCACACCCAATTGAGATGGCTGATGAGAGCATCGCGCGCTTTGAGCACCCGATCGAGCACGTTGTCGATGTGCTTAGCGGGGTCGTAATCGCGCACCATCGCGATGGCGGCATGGGCACCGGCTCCAACGATCAGAAATCCGCCGATCCACACATGGTGTGTAAACAGCGACAGCTGGGTTGCATAGCTCACGCCAATGTACGGATACGGAGGCATCGCATACATGTGGTGGGCCACGATGATGCTCAGGGAGCCGAGCAGGGCCAGGTTCACAGCCAACTGGGCGTGCCAGGAGGTGGTCATGAACTCAAACAGCCCGTTATGGCCATTCGGAGCAGGGAACAACAGGGGATCGCCCTTCTGCCCCTCAAGGATCTCCTTGATGCTGTGGCCAATACCCCAGTTGGTGCGGTACATGTGACCGGCCACGATGAACAGCACCGCGATCGCCAGATGGTGATGCGCAATGTCAGTCATCCAGAGGCTGCCGGTTACAGGATTCAGTCCACCCTTGAAGGTGAGAAAATCGCTGTAAGCCGCCCAGTTGCCGGTGAAGAACGCTGAGATGCCAGCACCAAAACCCGGGAACAACTGCGAGAGCACGTCGTTGTTGAGAAACTCGTGCGGCAGCGGGATGTCGGCCACCGAGGCGATGGTTTTGCCATTGATCGCCAGAGGCTGACCAGCATCAATGGCATCCATCAGCTGGGTGGTGGGCAGCGACACATGCAGCAGGTGGCCTGTCCACGACAGGGAGCCAAGACCCAGCAGACCGGCCAGATGGTGGTTGAGCATCGACTCAACGTTCTGGAACCACTCGAGCTTGGGGGCGGCTTTGTGGTAGTGGAAGACGCCGGCATTGAGCATCAGGCCGGCCATCACGAGGGCGCCAATGGCCGTGCACAGAAGCTGGAACTCATTGGTGTAGCCCCAGGCCCTCCACATGTGGAAGAGGCCGGAGGTGATCTGGATACCGTGGAAACCGGCACCCACATCGCCATTGAGAATCTCCTGGCCAAAGATCGGCCACACCACCTGCGCACTGGGTTTGACGTGCGTGGGGTCGGCGAGCCAGCCGGAGTAGTTGGAGAAGCGGGCTCCGTGGTAGAAGGCGCCGCTCAACCAGATGAAGATGACGGCCAGATGGCCGAAGTGAGCCGAGAAGATCTTGCGGGAAACCTCTTCAAGATCGCTCGTGTGGCTATCAAAGTCGTGAGCGTTGGCGTGGAGGTTCCAAATCCAGGTGGTGGTTTTGGGACCTTTGGCCAGGGTGCGGTCGAAATGCCCGGGCTTTTCGAAAAGCTCGAACGTGGCCGGAACGGGATTCCGGTCAACCATCTCCTTAGCCGTTTTCCCACGCTCTGGTGGGCTGATGGTCATCGAGACGTTCCTCGAGGGACGGGATCGAGGTGGGGGTCCACCCCTGCATCGGCTTGCGGACACCGATGGGCAACCGCAACCGACGCTGTGGGCCCGGCGCCAACACCATGGAGGGAGTGACCGACCAGGCAGTGACGCGGGCGCCAGCCGCAGGGCAAGCGCCGAAGCGAAAACCCTTGATACGACTGGTGCTTTGGGCCCCACAGGGGGACCGCTGGCGGAAGTATAAAGGCCTCATCCAAAGCAATTCCGAGGCAAGTAACAAAGGTTCAATCCCCGGCCATCCCAGGCGGGATCTTGGCTCTCAGGGGCGATTGTTATCAACGAGATCACCCGCAAAGCGGCATTCACGCAACAGCTTTTGTCTCCAATCGTGCTGCTTTAGTGCCACTTCACTGCAGCGGCTCGCCTGGCCAGCAGAATGAAGCGTCATGACCTTTCGTCGATCGATCGTGCGCCGGGGGCACCATTGCCGCCGGCCCGGCTGCCGCGCCCTGGCCCATCTCGGCTGGGCGCTGCTGCTGGCGCTATTGGTGCTGGCTCCCCTGCCGGCATCGCTCGGAGGAGGCGGAGTGGCCTGGGCTGTGCCGTGGCCAGGCCGCGCCCCCAGCCTCCCCAAGCCGGCTCCCCGCCCGAGCACCAATCTCCAGGAGCAGGCCCCCCCGCTGGCCGTTCAACAGTTGCTCGCCGCCCTTGATGGCCGGCAGCCACAGATCAGGATTCTCTCGCCGGCCGATGACGCTCTTCTACCCGCCGGAGAGTGGGAGCTGAGCTTGCAGGTGAACGACTGGCCCCTGGTGGAGGCGGGTGCACTGGGTCTTGGTCCACACCTTCTGGTGATGGTCGACGACCAGCCCCCGCTGCCGACAACAACCACCCGCTTGCGCTTGCCCGCCCTCGCCCCAGGGAGTCATCGCATTTCGGTGGTGGCGGCCCGTCCCTGGGGGGAGGCGGTGAAACAGCCCGGGGCCTTTGCGCAGGTGCGGGTGCATCGGGTGGCCGCTGATCCACAGGGGCTTCCCGCAGTCGATGCCCCGCAGCTGATCGCCGTGCCCCCCCCGGCGACGGCCGCCGCCGAACCCATCCTCGTGGACTGGTTGATGCCTCAGGCTCCACTCCAGAACCTGCGTCCTGAAGACACAGGCTGGCGGCTGCGCCTCACGCTCAACGGCGACAGCGTGTTGCTCGAGCGTCAGCATCCACTGTGGTTGTCGGGCTGGAGAGCGGGCAGCAATGCGCTGGTGCTTGAGCTTCTCAACGCTCGCGGCGAACCCCTCAATCCCCCCTACACCAGCCAGGTGCTCGACGTGCAGCTGGACACCTCCGCGCCTACGCCGCGTTGGCGACAGGGCCCCCTGGAGAGCGAGGAGCTGGCCCAGCTGCTGGGCGAAGCCCCACCGCCGCCAATCGTGACGGAGCAGCCCATGGCGGAGACGGAGCAGCCCGTGGCTGAAGAGAGCCGCGATCCGGCACAGGACTCTGCCATCGATATCGCGCCTAACACCAGCCCCGCCGACCAGCCTGCCGACCCTGAAGAGCCCGCCATGCCACCCGAGCGCACCGCCCGCGATGAGCCGGTCGTGACAGACGCAGCCGAGGAACCGGTGGAGCAGGGGAACAGGCCATGAGCCCCATCCCTCGCCTGCTGGCCTTGGGCTTCAGCCCCGCAGCCCGACCACTGCTCGCGCGGCTGGAGCGCAGTGGACGCATCGATGCGATCCGCTGGCCCGATGG
>JAYKGR010000150.1:0-25560 GCA_035285645.1 Cyanobacteriota bacterium
GGCTTCCGCCTCCTTCGGTTCGGATTCGCCGCAAAAACCGTCCTCGGCTCCTACGACTTCTTCACCCAATCCCTCGCGCCGTCTCGCAACGTCTCGCTCGGTTCTCGGGTGACTCCCTCAACTTACACCCTGGCGGACGCCTGGGGCTTGTGAGGGGCGGAGGGCTTCACAGGAAGCACCGCCACAGCCAAAGAATGTAGCACACGTGCAAGGCTCCTCCCGTAGCCACCAGCAGTCAGCGTTCCTAGCTTGCGATCAGCAGCAGGAACACGGTGGCCAAGCAGTTCAGCCAAGAGCGGCTGCGAGTACGGCCCAGCTCCCGAGAAGAAGGAGTGGTGCTGCGGGCACAGGAACATTTCGAGCGCACCCTCGTGCAGGCGGCCGGCCAGGTGGTGGGCTCGGTGGCAGCACTGGAGCACCCGCGCAGCAGTGACGCCGCCAACTACGGGGAGGTGTTCCTGCGCGACAATGTGCCGGTCATGGTGTATCTGCTGCTGCAGGGGCGCTACGACGTGGTGCGCCACTTCCTGACGGTGTGCCTCGACCTGCAGAGCAGCACTTATCAGACGCGAGGCGTGTTTCCCACCAGCTTCGTGGAACAGGACGGGCAGCTGATCGCCGACTATGGCCAGCGCTCGATCGGCCGCATCACCTCCGTGGATGCCAGCCTCTGGTGGCCGGTGTTGTGCTGGATGTATGTGCGCCGCAGCGGTGATCAGAGTTTCGGCGCCAGCCAGAAGGTGCAACGGGGTGTCCAGCTACTGCTGGATCTGGTGCTCCATCCCACATTTGAGGGCACGCCGGTGCTGTTTGTGCCCGACTGCGCCTTCATGATCGATCGGCCGATGGATGTATGGGGTGCACCACTGGAGGTGGAGGTGCTGCTCTACGGCTGCCTGCGCAGCTGCTGCCAGCTGATGGAACTCGCTCGGCGCGACAACATGAGCCGACTGCTCGACCAACGCCTGGTGCTCACCCGCCAGTGGCTGCACGACCTGCGCTCTTTTCTGCTGAAGCACTACTGGGTGACCAGTAAAACCATGCAGGTGCTGCGCCGGCGGCCCACCGAGCAGTACGGCGAAGACCAGCACGAGAACGAGTTCAACGTGCAACCCCAGGTGATTCCACCCTGGCTGCAGGACTGGCTGGAGAACCGGGGCGGCTATCTGATCGGCAACATGCGCACCGGACGACCCGATTTCCGTTTCTACAGCCTGGGCAATGCCCTGGCCTGCCTGTTTGGCCTGCTCACAGCACCACAACAACGGGCCTTGTTTCGGCTGGTGCTGCACAACCGCCAGCACCTGATGGCGCAGATGCCGATGCGGATCTGCCATCCCCCGCTCGATCGGGAGGAATGGAGCAACAAAACGGGGTCTGATCCGAAAAACTGGCCCTGGAGTTACCACAATGGTGGCCACTGGCCCAGCCTGCTTTGGTACCTGGGAGCCGCGGTACTGCTGCATGAACAGCGCCATCCGGAAGCGGATGTACTGCTGATGAGTCAGACGCGCACGATGGTGGAAGAGTGCTACTGGAGCCAACTCAATCAGCTGCCACGACAGCAGTGGGCCGAATATTTCGATGGACCGACGGGCACCTGGGTGGGCCAGCAGGCCCGCACCTACCAGACCTGGACCATCGTGGGCTTTCTCCTGCTGCATCACCTGTTGCGAGTGAACCCTGGTGATGTGACGCTGCTCGACCTGGAGGCATAAAAAAGCCGCAGCGGGAAGGCTGCGGCTGATGGAACAAGGACGAAGGCCCTAGTGGGATCAGAAAAGACCGAGAGTCAGCGACTTATCGATCGGCAGGGCGGCACCGATGCCGAGGTAGATGGTGAACAGGGTGCCGAAGAGGAAAACACCCATCGCCACAGGCCGACGGAAGGGATTCTGGAACTTGTTAAAGCTCTCAATGAAGGGCACCAGCATCAGGCCAAGGGGCACCATGGTTTGCAGGGCAATGCCAAGCAGCTTGTTCGGCACCACGCGCAGGATTTGGAATACAGGATAGAGATACCACTCAGGAAGAATTTCCAGCGGGGTGGCAAATGGATCGGCCTTATCACCGAGCATGGCTGGATCGAGTACAGCCAAGCCCACCACACAAGCGATGGTGCCGAGAATGACGACCGGGAAGATGTAAAGGAGATCGTTGGGCCAGGCTGGCTCACCGTAATAGTTGTGACCCATTCCCTTGGCCAACTTGGCGCGCAGGCGTGGATCGGTGAGATCAGGCTTCTTGAGGATGTGCATGGCTTGGACTCAGAAGGGATTGGAATAACAAGAGAGCCGAGGGTTTGATCACAAGGGACCAGAGATGCCCTGCTTACGGATCATCAGGAAGTGCATGAGCATGAACACCGCCAACAACCAAGGCATCACAAAGGTATGCAGGCTGTAAAAACGGGTGAGTGTGGCCTGACCCACGCTTTCTCCACCACGGAGGAGCTCAACCATGAAATCGCCAACAACGGGAACGGCTGCTGGTACACCGGACACGATCTTGACGGCCCAGTAGCCGACCTGATCCCAGGGAAGCGAGTATCCGGTGACACCGAAGGACACCGTGATGACGGCCATGGTGACGCCGGTGATCCAGGTGAGCTCACGGGGACGCTTGAAACCACCGGTGAGATACACGCGGAACACGTGAAGGATCAACATCAAAACCATCATGGAGGCGCTCCAGCGGTGCACGGAGCGGATCAGCCAGCCAAAGCTGACGTCGGTCATGAGGTATTGCACGGAGGCATAGGCCTCGGCAACCGTGGGCTTGTAATAGAAGGTCATCGCGAACCCGGTCGCGAACTGAATCAGGAAGCACACCAGAGTGATGCCGCCCAAGCAATAAAAGATGTTGACGTGCGGCGGCACGTACTTGGCCGAGATGTCGTCAGCGATGGCCTGGATTTCAAGGCGCTCCTGGAACCAGTCGTAGACGGGGTTGGCCTTGGCGTCAGGCGCAGCTGGGGAGGAGTTCGCCATGCAGCGGAGGACTTTGGGTTGCGAGAGTCTACCGACCGCACCGCGCCCAACGTGAGCCCTGCTACCCCGTGCCGCCACGGCCCTCAACGCTTCGCAACAGCCGTTTTGCTGCTGGTGCTGCTGTGGTGCCCACCGGCCCTGGCGCTCAACGATCCCCAGCAGCTGGTGGTGGAAGCCTGGCGGCTGGTGAACCAAAGCTACGTGGACCCGGCCCGCTTCGAGGCGGTGGGCTGGCGGCGCCTGCGCCAGAAGGCCCTGGAGCGACCCATTCAGACCTATGCCGATGCCCATGGGGCGATCGAGGCGATGCTGCGCCCACTGGGGGATCCGTACACCCGGCTGCTGCGGCCCGACGCGTACCGCGCCCTGAAAGCCACCACCCGCGGCAGCGTGAGCGGGGTGGGCCTGCAGCTGGCCCTGCGCGATGCCCAGGTGGTGGTGATCGCCCCCCTCGATGGCTCGCCTGCTGCCGCCGCAGGCATCGCCTCGGGCAGCGAGATCCTGCGGGTGAACGGCCAGCCGGCCACGGAGCTGGGGCTGGAAGGCACGGCCGCAGCCTTGCGGGGGGCCGCCGGCACGGAGGTGCTTTTGGAGCTGCAACCGCCCCATGGACGGCCCCTCGACGTGAGTCTGAAGCGGCGTGATGTCGACCTGCAACCGTTGCGGGAGCGGTTGATTCGCCAGGGGGATCGGCGCATCGGCTACGTGCGGATCACCCAGTTCAGTGAGCCGGTGCCCCAGCAGTTTGCCGAGGCCCTCGAGCGACTCGCAGCCAACAGCGGCAATCCAACCGCACAGCTCGATGGATTGATTCTCGATTTGCGCAACAACTCCGGCGGACTGGTGGAAGCCGGGCTGGCAGTGGCCAACGACCTGCTCGACGGGGCGCCGATCGTGGCCACGATCGACCGCGACGGAGTGGCGGTGGAGCAGGAAGCACGACCCGGCCAGCTCTACGGCGGGCCGATGCTCACCCTGGTGAACAGCGGCACCGCGAGCGCAAGCGAGATCGTGGCCGGAGCCCTTCAAGACGATGGCCGGTCGCGACTGCTGGGCCGGCGCACCTTCGGCAAGGGTCTGATTCAGACTCTGATCTCCCTGAGCGATGGAAGCGGCCTGGCGGTGACGGTGGCGCGCTACGAGACCCCAGGTGGCCGGGACATTCAGAACCAGGGCATCGCCCCCGACATGGAACCGGCCGAAGCCGAGCCCCTCGACCCTGGCGGCGACGATGACCCCTGGCTGCGGGCGGCGCTGGAGCAGCTGACATGAGCCGTCGCGTTTATCACGATCCCCTGCATGGGGCGATCGAGCTCGACCGCCACGACGCTGCCGAAGCCCTGGTGATCGAGCTGGTGGATACGGAGCCGTTTCAGCGGCTGCGACGGATCCGCCAGCTTGGCCCCGCGTTTCTTACCTTTCACGGGGCTGAATCCAGCCGCTTTACCCATTCGCTCGGCGTGCTGCACGTGGCCCGCCGAGCGATGGCCCATCTGCAACGGCACGATGCCGCGCTGCAGGAGCACCGCAGCCTGCTGTATGTGGCGGCATTGCTGCACGACCTGGGACATGGCCCCTTGAGCCACTCGGGGGAGGAGATGTACGGCCTGCAGCACGAACGGTGGTCGGCGCGGGTGATCCGCGAACATGCTGGGCTGCGCCAGCTGCTGGATCACCATCACCCCGACCTGGCCGAACGCACGGCGGCCCTGCTGGAGCGGGGCCAGGGGGCACCAGCGGCGATCACCGCCCTGGTGAGCAGCCAGCTTGACTGCGACCGGCTCGATTACCTGCTGCGCGACAGCTACAGCACAGGCACGCGCTACGGCCAGCTCGATCTGGAGCGGATTCTCTCGAGCCTCACCCTGGCTCCCGATGGCAGCGTGGCGATCCATCCGCGGGGGCTGATGGCCGTGGAGCATTACCTGGTGGTGCGAAATCTGATGTATCGCAGCGTGTACAACCACCGCCTGAATGTGGTGAGCAACTGGTTGCTGAGCCGCACGATCGCGACCGCCCGCCAACTGGGGCCTGGGGCGATATGGGCCGACCGGGTGATGGCGCTGTGGCTCTGGCATCCGGAGGAGCTCACGGTGCTCGACTTTTTGGCCAACGACGACATCCGCACCGGGTATCATCTGCATCGTTGGGCGGAAGATGGCCCACCAGCCCTGGCAGGGTTGTGCCGCCGCCTGATTGAGCGCCGTCTGCTCAAAGCCACCGACGTGAGCGACCTCAGCAGCCAAGAGCGACTCGCGTTGCTGGCGCGGGCCCGCAGCCTCAGCGAGGCGGCCGGGATGTCGCCCGATCACTGCTGCGGGCTGCACCAGCAGCAAAACCAGGGGTATCACCCTTACAAAGGCGGGCTGCGGCTCTGGGACGGCCGGCGGCTCCAGGCTCTGGAGCAGCGGTCGGCGCTGGTGCAGAGCCTGATCGAACCCACCCACATCGCCTGGCTGATTCACCCGGCGGAGGTGAGCGAAGCGCTTCGCCGCCAACTGGCCTGAAGCCGGCTACGGTCGCTGCAGCCCCTTGGTTGCGCCGCCACGATGGCCGCCCATCTGATTGCCGGTCCAGTTTCCGGGCAGCCCCACTCCCTGGATCTGGGCGATCGCACGGGCGACACCGAGGCCCTCACCGCCGTGGCCGATGCACTGGAGGGTCTGCGGCACAGCGAGCGGAGGCTGGTGGGCCCGCTACGGCTCACCTGCCGCAACCGCAGCCTCACGCTGCCGGAGCTGCGGGCGATCGGGGGCAGGTTGGAGCGCCAAGGGTTGCGGCTGGTGGAGGTGCAGGCCAGCGCACCAGATACGTTGGTGGCCGCAGCGGCACTGGGACTGGTGACCAGCTGGCCGGAACCCGTGGTTGCCCCCAGAGGCTCCGACGAGAACGCCCCCCCGGAGCTCACGATTCTGCGGCGTACGCTGCGCTCAGGCGATCAGGTGAGCAGCATGGGCTCTGTGCTGGTGCTGGGGGATGTGAATCCGGGCGCAATGGTGAGCGCCGCGGGCCATGTGCTGGTGTGGGGCCGGTTGCGGGGCAAGGCCCATGCGGGAAAAAACGGAGACCGGCGCGCACGGATCACAGCTCTGCAGCTGCGACCGCTGCAATTGCGCATTGCCGATGTGGTGGCCCGCGGCCCTGATGACGACCCTCCGCCGGGCCTGGCGGAGCAGGCCGTGCTGGTGGGGAGGGAGATTCGCATCGAGGCCGCTTCACCCCTGTGGCCCCTGGCGAACTGATCACCGTGGCGAGCGCGCCCGGATGATGGGCCTTAATGTCGTGCGGCGTCGACCAACGCCGTGACGTCAGCCAACGCCCGACTCATTTTGATCTGTTCCGGTAAGGGGGGCGTGGGCAAGACCACCCTCACCGCCAATCTGGGCATCGCCCTGGCCCGCCAAGGTGAAAGCGTGGCTGTGCTCGATGCCGACTTCGGCCTGCGCAACCTGGATCTGCTGCTCGGCCTTGAGAACCGGATCATCTACACAGCTCAGGATGTGCTTGCTGGCACCTGCCGGCTGGAGCAAGCTCTGGTGCGGCATAAGCAGCAACCCACCCTCTCGCTGCTGCCGGCCGGCAATCCGCGCATGCTCGAGTGGATCACTCCCGACGACATGCGCCGCATCGCAGCCTTGCTGGCCGAACAGTTTCGCTTTGTGCTGATCGATTGCCCAGCCGGCATCGAAGACGGCTTCCGCAACGCGGCAGCGGCGGCGGAAGAGGCGATTGTGGTCACAACCCCGGAGGTGTCAGCGGTGCGCGATGCCGACCGTGTGATCGGACTGCTGAACAGCATGGGAGTGAAACCGGTGCAACTGGTGCTCAACCGGGTGCGGCCCGAGATGATGGCCAATCAGGAGATGCTGTCGGTGACGGATGTGACCGACATTCTGGCGCTGCCGCTGCTGGGGCTTGTGCAGGAAGACAAGCAGGTGATCGTGTCGACGAACAAGGGCGAACCGCTGACGCTGGGCGAACCCAGCACACCTGCAGGCTGCGCCTATCAGAACGTGGCGCGACGGCTGCGCGGCGACGCGGTGCCGATCGTGGATCCCAGCACAGAGCGGCGGGGCCTGCGCTCCCGCCTGCGGAAACTGATGACGACCCGGATTTTCTGACGGCAATGGCCCTGATGGATTTCATCAATCGCCTGCTGGGTCGACAAGCCCCCAGTGCTTCCACAGCCCGGCAGCGCCTGCAGCTCGTGCTGGCCCATGATCGCAGTGATCTCAACCCCGAGCTGCTGGAGCAGATGCGGCGCGAAATCCTCGAGGTGGTGTCGCGCTATGTGGAGATCGACACCGCAGCCGGTGATGTGAGCCTGGAAACGGAGGATCGGGTTACCGCTCTTGTGGCCAATCTGCCGATTCTGCGAGCCCGACCGGTGGAGCCTGCCCCACCTGATGAGACCGGACCTCCAGCGGAGCAGCCTCCAGTGCCACCCGAGCCGGAATGGGTGGAGCCGCCGGCCGACTGAAGTCAGCGGGGCGCGGGAACGCTGAATCCGTCATTGCGTCTGCTTCACCCATGCCGGCACGCTCCTGTTCCACGCCACTGGCGCCCCTCACCCCCACCGAAGGCAAAGTGCTGGAGGCGCTCTGCCGCGGCGGCAGCAACCGGGCCATCGCCGCTGAAATGGTGGTAAGCCACCGCACGGTGGAGGATCATGTGTCACACCTGCTGGCCAAAACCGGCTGCCGCAACCGCGCCCAGCTGCTGCTCTGGGCTCTCGGTGAGCGATAAAGTAGTGCCTACAGCCGGCTTAGCTCAGCGGTAGAGCAGCGCTTTTGTAAAGCGAAGGCCATCGGTTCAAATCCGTTAGCCGGCTTGTTGGCAGCAATGCCCCCACCCGCCACACTGGAATGGCCCTAGCTGCTGCCCCCCCCGCGCTGCCTGACGGCGCGGCCAACGCGCACTGTGGCAAGCCTGGCCATGCTCAAAAACCCGGCACACGCCACACCACAGCAGCGCGGTCGCGACTTGACGAGTGAATCCGCGTCGATTCATCGCGATACAACAAAAACTTACCGTGTCTATTCACCAATAGAGCCCCCGAGGAATAGCAAGAGTTATCCCTCTAAGGGAATGCCAACTGACGCAGGTCTTCAATTGCAAGCAAAGAGTACTTTAACAGCTTTTTCCCATTTTCTGATGGACACAATCCCTGAGCTGTCGCTGCATCACCCTACTACAGGAGAGAAGGAGTGAACATCAGCGATCAGATGTCATTTGAGGTTTTTTGCAGAAATCACATCTACGCCAGCGACACCTGCAAACATCCAGCATTACACGCCAATCAAATCGATTGGATAGACACTGAATCGCGGCGCATCATGGCTCCAGTTCAGGCTGCGCTCTCGCATCAGCGAGCGGCCGTTGCAATCGCCACTGGGCGAGGCCGCCGCCGCGCCCGCGGGCGCTGAGCCAGCCTTCGGGCTCACGGCTGATCAAGGCGAAAAAGGGCAATCGAGTCGGCACTGGCGCCGGCAGCTGGCGCTGCAGCACCACCCGCCCCGCCACGATCAACTGCAGCTGATCGAACTGGAACATCAACAGCGGCCGGCGCCCTTGCAATCGCCCGGGCCCGTGGAAGCGCAACTCGAGCAGGCCCAGATTCACCGCATTGCTAAGCCGCAAGGCGGGGTCGGCAACGGCTGCCTGATCGTCACCCTGTGCCGCCTTGTCTGCCCGCTCAACAGCCGAGATCTCCAACCGCGCCGCCAGGCCCCGCAACAGCCAGCCGCCCAGCACCGCCTCTCGCCGACTGCCCTTGGACCAAACCCGTTGCAACTGCCAGCAGCCCACCAGGTCGCTGGTTTTCAGCCCGGTACCACTGCGGCGTCGCTGATTCTCCAGCGCCAAAAGCTGGTCCAACCCCAGGCTCATGCCACCACCTCCGGCCGCCGCGCGACCACAGAGAAAAATGGATCACCACCGCCGCCCACCAGTCCTTTCCATCCAATGGCGCGGGTGGATTCGGCGATCAGCTCAGGCCGTTGCCAACCTTGGGCGCTGAGCACCTCCGCCACATAGCTCAAATGGTCGCGATCGTTGCCATTGGCCCAGATCTGCGGCGCCTTGGTGACAAACATGCGGTTGGAGAACGACACCAGCACCTGCCCGCCAGGCCGCACCACCCGCAGCAGCTCGGCAGCCAACGCCTCCGGCCATTGCAGATACTGCCAACCGGCCACCATCAAGGCTGCATCCACGCTGGCGTCATCCAGGGGTAGACGCTGATCACGGTTGAGGTCCTGAAGCCAGTGGCGATCGAGGCGGGGGTTGGCAGCCAGCTCCTGCTCGTTAAGCCCATGGCCGATCACCTGGCGGTAACACGCCTCCGGGGGCAGATGGCTCACCCAACTACTCATCAGATCAAGCAGCACCCCATCGACCGGCAACCGGTCGCGGTATAGCTCAGTGAGCCGCGCCCGAAAGGCGCCATCGAGATGCTGCACAAATCGGGGTTCTGAATAAAACAGGGCGTCGTCGTTGTCGTCGAGCTTGCGACGGTCGTTGGCACCCAACACGTTGTGCACCATGGTGGCAACCTCAGGCCCCCCCATCCTGGGGAAAAAGCTGAGCCAATGAGAGCCAACGGCTTCAGTGGCGCTGACCGGCCAGCAACCACGCCAGGGCCGCCAGGGCCACCCAGCCCAGCCAGCCCAGCGACAGCACTGGATCCAGCAGCTGCTCCAGCGGCTGGATCACCTGCTGGCAGAGGGCCAGCACCAGGCTCACCACCACAATTAGCGCAATCATGGCGGCTCCAGATATGGGGTGGGCTGCGCACCAGCCCGCAGGGTGCGCCAGCCTTGGCCACTCCAGGCGAGCACCGTGCTCGCCTCACCACTACCCGGGCGCCAGGGGAGGGGCGCCAGCCGCGGCACGGCTGGAAAGTAAAGGGCCGCCTCCTCCGCATCGCGGCAAGCCGGGGCGCCGGAGCGGTTAGCGCTGGTGGTGGCCAGCGGGCCGGTGATCTCCAGCAGCTCCAGGGCAGCCCCGGCAGCAGGGATACGCAGGCCCAGGGTGCCGCCACCGGGATGGAGGGCCTGCGCCAGCCAACCGCTCGCCGGCAAGACCAGGGTGAAAGCACCAGGCCACACTAGTGCCGCCGCAGCCTTCCACTCCGGCCGCCACCGCACGCCCGTGGCGGCTTCAAGCGCCTCCTGGTGGGCCGCCATCAAGATCAGGGGTTTATCGCGCGGTCGCTGCTTGAGCTGCCAGATCTGATTGGCCTGGCTGGGCAGCGTGGCCAGGGCCGGCAGGGTGTCGGTGGGAAAGATCACTGCCCCGCCGTTGCGGGCAGCCAGGGCCAGATCAGCGGCCAGCATGGCCGGGGCCGTGACGGTCATGGCTGCCTCCGCCGAGCACTGGCAAAGCGCCAACGCCCCTCCAGGTCGCGATGGGCCTGCACATGCACCAGCCCCGCGGCGTGGCACAGGGCGAGCACAGCCGGGCTCTGATCGTAATGATGCTCCAGCAGCAGCACACCCCCCGGCGCCAATGCTGCGGCGGCACCCTGCGCCACGGCGCGGAGGGCTGCCAGACCATCGGGTCCGCCATCCAGGGCAAGAAGCGGCTCATGCCAGCGCACCACGGGATCGAGGCTGGCCAGCTCCGCCGTGGGGATGTAGGGCGGGTTGCTCACCACCAGCCCCAGCTGCCCCCACCAGGGCCGCAGCGGCTGCCACCATGAGCCTTGTAGCCACTCCAATCGGCCGTTCACACCGCAGGCCAGGCCGTTGGCTGCAGCCTGGCTGAGGGCTGCGGGGCTGCAATCCACCGCCAACCCGGGGCTGGCACGCAGTGCCTGGGCCAGGGCGATGGCCACGCACCCGGAGCCCGTGCCCAGATCGGCCCAAGCCAACGGCAACTGGGGGAGCAGCCCTTGAACGTGATCAAGGGCCAGCTCCACCAACAGCTCGGTTTCCTGGCGCGGGATCAACACCCCTGGCCCCACCGCCAGCTGCAGATCGCGCCACGGAGAGCACCCAACCAGGTATTGCAACGGCTCGCGCCGCTGGAGGTGACACTGCCACAGGTGATGCAGATGGGTCAGGGAACACCGCAACTTCACCGACCGGTCGGAATGAAGACGCAGCGCCTGGAGAGCCTGCCAACCCAAACCGCCCTCCATCTCCAACAGCCAGTCGAGCTGGGCGGGCTCGCCGCCCAAGGCCAGCTGCTCGCGACGCCAACGCAGCAACCGCTCGGCTGGTATGGCCGGATCGACAAGCTGAGTAGCAGGAATCGACGGCTGCATGGCCTCCAGCCTAGGCAGGCCGCCAGAAGAGACCAGGCTCGGCCCGGAGCAGGCCGGCCAGCTCCAGAGCCAGCAGCTGCGGCGCCAGCCGCTCCGGCGCCTGCCCGAGACACTGGGCCAGATCCGACAAGTGGGCACCGCAACCCACAGCACGCAGCAGGGCCTGCTGGCCGGCAGCGGGGGCTGGTGCCTCAAGCGGCGGCCGGCAGGGCAGAGGCGGCGGCTGGGGAAGAGCCGCCACCAGATCCTCTGGACGAAGCAAGGCCGCGGCACCGCGAGCCAGCAGCTGGTTACTGCCCAAGGCCGACAACCGCCCCGCGTCAGCCGGCACCGCCCACACCGGCAGCTGCAATTGCTCCGCAAGCCGGGCGGAATGGAGCGCCCCGCTCGACACCGGACACTCCACCACCACCACGGCACAGGCCAGGGCCACCTGCAGCCTGTTGCGGGCGGCAAATTGGCCCGCCTGCACCACTGCACCGGGGGGCTGTTCGCTGACCAGCAGCCCCCGACGGGCGATCTGCCGCTGAAGGGGGGCATGGTGCCGCGGATACACCCGCTCCAGGGGTGTGCCCAACACCGCCACCGTGGCTCCGCCGGCGGCCAGGCAACCGCGATGGGCCGCCGCATCGATTCCCTCCGCCAACCCACTCACCACCGGCCAGCCAGCGCGGGCCAGCGCCTCGCCAATACGACGGGCCATCAAGACCCCGTGGGGCGACGGCTTCCGGGTGCCCACCACAGCCACAGCTCGCCCCCGGGCCAGCCATGGCCAGAGGCTGCCACGACCCTGCCACGCCAGCGCCACCGGCGGGCGCTGCAGCTGGGCCATGGCCTGCGGCCAGCAGCCATCGCCGGGCAGCAACACACGCCGGCCGCCCTGCCAGGCTGCCGCCACTGCCTGCAAGGGCGAGGAGCCCCAGCGCTGGCGATAGCCCTCGATCGCCGCCACCGTGGCGGCGCCAAAGCCCGGCAGCTGCCGAAGTTGCTTCGCCGGCGCTCGCCAAGCCATCTCCAAGTGGGGGAAGCGCTGTTCGAGGGCGCGCAGGCGCGCCCCTGCCACTCCGGGGCAACGGCTCCAGAGCAGCCACCAGAGCCGCTGCTCCCGCCGATCCGGCAAATCGGGAGCCAGCCGGGAGCCGCCGAAGCTCAGGGCAACCAACTCACCCATGGGCCAAATTCAGTACACCAGTACCACTCTACACGGTGGGTGTCGATGCGGCCGTGAGCCGTTCGATCGCCTGCTCCAGATCGGGGGGCAGCGTGCGCAGCAAGCGCCGTACGCCGTTGACGCCCTCCATCGCCACCAAGACCAGCTCCACGCGCGCCTCCGCAGCCACATGGCCCTCCGGTGCCAGAAAACGGCTCTGCCACGGGAAGCGCAGCCCCCGCCGGGGCAAAGCCTGCGAACGGATCTCCACCAGATCACCGTGCCGCAGGGGCTGGCGGTACTGAATCGCCAGGCTGACAACCGGCAGCTCCAGGCCGCGCGCCGATAGTGCGCTGTAGGGGAGTCCAACGGCCGCCAGCGCCTCCACCCGCGCCTCCTCCAGCCAGGCCAGGTAGGCGCCATGCCACATCACGCCGGCATGGTCGGTGTGCTGGGGCAGCACCCGGCGGTGGAGGGTCAAGGAGTGCATGGCTTCGTTCGGCCGGAAGGAATCGCGCCATAGGCTGCCAAGGAGCCTTCACCACGACCGTGTTTCGCAACATCCTCATCGCCGATTCCGGCAAGGGCCATGTCGAAGACATGGTGCGCATGCTGCGTGAGATCCCGCCCTGCCGGCAGGCCCGTGTCAACCTGCTACACGTGGTGCCGGAGCAGTCGGCAGCCGACCTTCAGGAGCACCGCCAACGGGCCGAAACCCTGCTCGCCGAAGCGATGAAGCGCCTCAACCTCGAAGCCGGATCCGTCAACACCCTCATCCGCAACGGCGACGCCAAGCAGACCGTTCTCAAGGTGGCCGACGAACTCGATGCCGATCTTATCGTGATGGGTTCACGGGGCTTGGGCCGCCTGCAGTCGATCCTCAGCAACAGCGCCAGCCAGTACGTGTTTCAGCTGTCAACCCGGCCGATGCTGCTGGTGCGCGACGACCTCTACGTGCGGGCCATCAACCGTGTGCTGGTGGCCGTTGATGGCACGGGAGTGGGTGATGACGCCCTGCGCCTGGCCTGCGAGCTGGTGGCGGCGATTCCCGGCGGCAGCCTCAGCGGCGTGCATGTGACCCGTCAGGACATGGCTCCCACCCGCGGTGGCAAAAGCCCTGCCGACGAGGTGCTGGTCAAGGCTGTGCAACGGGCGCGGAACTTCGGGGTGACGCTGCAACCGCTGCACCGCTGCGGCGACATCGGACGCACGGTGTGCGGCACAGCTGAGGAGGTGAAAGCCGATCTGGTTGTGATCGCCTCGCAGGATCGGCGACCCTTGGTCGCGAAGGCCTTGGTTGACCTTGACCGCTTGCTGGGCAGTTCGGTGAGCGATTACATCCGGGTGCACGCACCAGCACCGGTACTCCTGGTTCGCGAACCGGAGCAGGGGGGCTGAGTGCGGGCGCTCAGCCCCCCTGGCGGCTGCTGGTCTGGATGTACAGAACGATCAGAAACACAGCCGGCACCAATACGAACAGCAGGCTGGCAACGAAGCCGAGATCGTTGGTTTCCATGGGGACTCGGAGGGTGGTGAGACGGTATCACCGTTGATCGGCCGCTTCGGCTCCCCCTTCACCGCTCGTTGCGGAGGTGCCCAAATCCTCGGTCGATTCGGCGGCATCCTCTTCGGAGATTGGGTCCACCACAGGCCAGGCGGTAGGGCCGGGGGGCAGCGCCGTCGCCCGTGCCTCGGCAAGCTGCCGATCCAACCCCTGCATAGCCACCTGCGGGCGGGTCAGCACAACCAGCGAACGCTCCACCAGGGTCTGACAGGCGAGACGCCACGTCTGAGGCCGACGCCGCAGCTTCAACTCCTCCACACGCGTGCGCGGGGAGAGAGCCTCGCTGCCCTCCTCAAAAACATCGACAAAACAAGTGATGCACTGCCCGCATCCGCCGCAGTTGCCCAGCCGTCCCTTGAGGCCGTAGATCTCCATCCCCTCCCGCAGCGCCACCTCGCGCAGGTTTTCGCCGGGGTAGCACTCCACATCGCGGCCTTCCCGCAGAAAGCGAATCACAGGCATGGCTCGGGGCGCAGACAACCCATCGATTCTGCCCCTGCCAGTTGCGGACCGTTACCGGAAGCCCCGCACTCGCCGGCGCAACCTTTACCATCGCCAGCACACCCAGACCTGACCCCCCCATGGGATTGCCCTGGTATCGGGTGCACACGGTCGTCATCAACGACCCGGGCCGTTTGCTCGCCGTGCACCTCATGCACACTGCACTGGTAGCCGGCTGGGCCGGCTCCATGGCGCTTTACGAGCTCGCCATCTTCGACCCATCCGACCCTGTGCTCAACCCCATGTGGCGGCAGGGCATGTTTGTGATGCCCTTCATGGCCCGCCTAGGCGTGACCGGCAGCTGGGGTGGCTGGAGCATCACCGGTGAAACCGGCGTTGATCCCGGCTTCTGGAGCTTCGAAGGCGTTGCCGCCGCCCACATCATTTTCAGTGGTCTGCTCTTCCTGGCGGCCATCTGGCACTGGACCTACTGGGATCTGGAAATCTGGCAGGACCCGCGGACGGGCGAACCGGCCCTCGACCTTCCCAAGATCTTCGGCATCCACCTCTTGCTCGCCGGCCTCGGCTGCTTCGGCTTCGGCGCCTTCCACCTCACCGGTGTGTTCGGCCCCGGCATGTGGGTATCCGATGCCTACGGGTTGAACGGCCATCTCGAAGCTGTGCAGCCGGCCTGGGGGCCTGAAGGCTTCAACCCCTTCAATCCTGGGGGCATCGTGGCGCACCACATCGCCGCTGGCATCGTCGGAATCATTGCCGGCATCTTCCACATCACCACCCGCCCACCGGAACGGCTCTACAAGGCCTTACGCATGGGCAACATCGAAACGGTTCTGGCCAGTGCCATCGCGGCCGTGTTCTTTGCCGCCTTCATTGTGGCAGGCACCATGTGGTACGGCGCCGCCGCCACACCGATCGAGCTGTTCGGCCCCACCCGCTATCAGTGGGACCAGAGCTATTTCAAAACTGAGATCAATCGACGGGTGCAAACCGCGCTCGACAATGGCTCCTCCTTGGAACAGGCCTGGGCTTCCATTCCCGAGAAGCTTGCCTTCTACGACTACGTGGGCAACAGCCCTGCCAAGGGTGGCCTCTTCCGCGTCGGCCCGATGGTGAACGGCGATGGTCTCCCCACCGGATGGCTTGGCCACATCAGCTTCACCGACAAGGAAGGCCGGGAACTGGAAGTCAGGCGTCTGCCCAACTTCTTCGAGAACTTCCCTGTGGTTCTCCAAGACGACCAGGGCGTGGTGCGTGCCGACATTCCCTTCCGTCGCGCCGAGGCGAAGTACTCCTTTGAACAGCAGGGTGTCACCGCCAAGGTCTATGGCGGTGCCCTCGCCGGTCAGACCTTCGCCGATCCAGCCGACGTGAAGCGCCTTGCCCGCAAGGCTCAATTGGGTGAAGCCTTCGAGTTTGACCGCGAGACCTACCACTCCGATGGCACCTTCCGCAGTTCCCCTCGCGGCTGGTTCACCTTCGGCCACGCCACCTTTGCGCTCCTGTTCTTCTTCGGCCACATCTGGCATGGTGCCCGCACCCTCTACCGTGATGTCTTCGCCGGTATCGATCCCGATCTCGGTGAGCAGGTGGAGTTTGGTCTGTTCCAGAAGCTGGGCGACCGTTCCACCCGTCGTCTGCCGGAGGGCTACGTGCCACCCGCCGGCTCCACCCTCAGCTGACCCAGGCCCTACGACCCTCTCCCAGCCCACCCCCAACGAGAACTCCCCATGGAGAGCTTCGCCTACATCCTGATTCTGGCCCTGGCCATTTCCACTCTGTTCTTCGCCATCGCTTTCCGCGACCCCCCGAAGATCGGCAAGTGAGGCTGGCCGCCAGCAACATTTTCACCCTGTCTTCGGGCAGGGTTTTTTTATTGCCCCTTTCCAATCGGCAACCGGCTGCTTACACTTTGCATAATTACCCGCATTTCGGGGATGCAATGCCCCTCCTGCCAACACACCGACAGCCGCGTTCTGGAATCACGGGCGGCCGATGGGGGCAGGAGTGTGCGCCGCCGGCGAGAGTGCCTCAACTGCGACTTCCGCTTCACCACCTATGAACGGGTGGAAACGGTTCCGGTGACGGTGATCAAGCGCCACGGTACCCGCGAAACCTTCAACCGTGCCAAGCTGCTGCATGGCTTGCTGCGCGCCTGCGAAAAAACCGGCCTGGAACCAGCCCGCCTCGAATGCGTGGTTGACGAGATCGAGCTGGCCCTGCAGCAGCGCAGCAATCGCGAGGTAAGCAGCGCCGAAATCGGCGAACTGGTACTGGAGCAACTGCGCGGCATCAGCGAGGTGGCTTACGTACGGTTTGCCTCGGTGTATCGGCAGTTCCAGGGCGTCAGCGATTTTGTGGCCACCCTGGAGGGATTGCACCAGGGCAGCCGGCGGCGCCTGGCCCTGATGCCCTGACACCCGGCTTGGTAGAGTTCCGGGCTGCGTGATGCTGGCTGGCGGGCTGGCACGCGCTCTTCCCTCCTCCTGCTCCAGGCAGGCCGCCAGCAGCCCATGACCGTAACTCCCTCCTCCGAGATCGACACCGCTGACCTCGTGTCCGCCGACACTGAAGCACCCGATCTTGACCTTGAGATCCCCGAGGAGGTGCCTGCCGCCGACGACGCCAGCAGCCGCCACAGCCGCAGGAGCGACGACGTGGGCTTCACCCTCGATGAGTTCGCATCGCTGCTCAGTAAGTACGACTACAACTTCAAGCCCGGCGACGTCGTCAACGGCACGGTCTTTGCGCTGGAATCCAAAGGCGCCATGATCGACATCGGCGCCAAAACAGCGGCCTTCATGCCCCTGCAGGAGGTTTCCATCAACCGGGTGGAAGGCCTCTCCGACGTGCTTGAGCCAGGCGAGGTGCGTGAATTCTTCATTCTCAGCGAAGAGAACGAAGACGGCCAGCTCACGCTCTCGATCCGCCGTATCGAATATCAGCGAGCCTGGGAGCGGGTGCGACAACTGCAGAAGGAAGACGCCACCATCTACTCCGAGGTGTTCGCCACCAACCGCGGGGGTGCCCTGGTGCGTGTGGAAGGCTTGCGTGGCTTCATTCCCGGCAGCCATATCAGCACCCGCAAGGCCAAAGAAGAGTTAGTGGCCGACTTCCTACCCCTCAAATTTCTGGAGGTGGACGAAGAGCGCAACCGCTTGGTGCTGAGCCATCGTCGAGCTCTGGTTGAGCGCAAGATGAACCGCCTTGAGGTGGGCGAGGTGGTGCTGGGCACGGTACGCGGCATCAAGCCCTATGGCGCCTTTATCGATATCGGTGGCGTGAGCGGTCTGCTGCACATCTCCGAGATCAGCCACGAGCACATCGAAACGCCGCACACAGTGCTCAATGTGAACGACCAGATGAAGGTGATGATCATCGACCTCGATGCGGAACGCGGTCGGATCTCGCTGTCGACCAAGGCTCTCGAGCCCGAACCCGGCGACATGCTCACCGATCCCCAGAAGGTGTTTGATAAGGCGGAGGAAATGGCGGCTCGCTACAAGCAGATGTTGCTTGAGCAGGCCGAAGACGGCGAACCCATGGGCGTGGCGCTCGACTGAGCACCATCCCTTAGTCCCCGCGTTCGATGGCCCTGCTGCTGCTGCGCGGAACACCTCTGGCCCAAGTGGATGTGGTGCTGTTCGACAAGGACGGCACCCTGTCCTGCAGTGAGCCCATGCTCTTCGGATTGGCCCAGGCGCGGCTTCGCCGATGCCAGGAGCTGCTGGACCAGCGCCACCCGGAACTGGCTAGGGCCAGCCACAGGCTCAGGGTTCTGCTGGCACGTGCCTACGGTCTCAACGATGGGGCGATCCATCCCGCCGGGGCGACCGCCGTTGGTAGCCGCCTGCACAACCTGATCTCCACCGCCACGGCCCTGGCTCAGCAGGGCCTGGGCTGGCCTGAAGCGCTGGCGATCGCCGAAGAGGTGTTTGAGCACACCGACCATCTCCACGGTCGGCCCGGGGAGGAGGTGCGCAGCACCGAAGCGCTGCGTCCGATGCTCGAGCGGCTGGCCGCCGCCGGGTTGCGCCTGGCCGTGATCAGCAACGACAGCGAGGCCGGCATCCGGCGCTTTCTGGCTCGCCAAGCCCTCACCCACTTCTTTGATGCCGAGCTGTGGAGCGCCGACCACCCACCGACCAAGCCAAGCCCAGACGCCGCCCTGGGCCTCTGCCGACGTTTGGGAACCCCACCCGAGCGCTGTGCTCTGATCGGCGATGCCAACAGCGATCTGCACATGGCGCGCCGAGCAGGCCTGGCGGCCGCCATCGGCTATCGGGCCGGCTGGAGCCGCGCACCCCAGCTCGACCCCTCTTATCCGCACCTCAACCACTGGGATGATCTGCAGGTGGGGGTTAGGCTCACCAGCCATACCCAGCCTTTGCATCCGGGATGAGCCGCTACGTCTTCACCTCTGAATCCGTCACCGAGGGCCATCCCGACAAAATCTGCGATCAAGTGAGCGATGCCGTGCTCGACGCGGTGCTGGCCCAAGACCCTTCCAGCCGCGTGGCCTGCGAAACCGTGGTCAACACAGGGCTCTGCTTGATCACCGGCGAAATCACCACCAATGCCCGCGTTGACTTTCAGGGTTTGGTGCGGGGCGTGATCGATGGCATCGGCTACAGCGGCGCCCGGGCCGGTGGCTTTGATGCCCGCAGCTGCGCTGTGCTCGTGGCCCTCGATCAACAATCGCCCGACATCGCCCAAGGCGTCAATGAAGCCGACGACCACGCCGGTGACCCTCTCGACCTGGTTGGTGCCGGCGACCAAGGCATCATGTTTGGCTTTGCCTGCGATGAAACCCCCGAGCTGATGCCGCTGCCCATCAGCCTCGCCCATCGCCTTGCCCGCCGCCTGGCCGAAGTGCGCCACAACGGCACCCTCGGGTACCTGCTGCCCGATGGCAAAACCCAGGTGAGCGTGGTGTACGAAAACGATCAACCCGTGGCGATCGACACCCTGCTCATCTCCACCCAGCACACAGCAGAAGTGGAGGGCATCACCGAGGAGAAGGCCGTGCGCGAACGGATCACCGCCGATCTCTGGACCCACGTGGTACTGCCTGCCACCTCCGACCTCAGCCTGCGTCCGAGCGAAGGCAACACCCGCTTTCTTGTGAACCCCACCGGTAAGTTTGTGGTAGGTGGCCCCCAGGGCGATGCTGGCCTCACCGGCCGCAAGATCATTGTGGACACCTATGGCGGCTACGCCCGCCACGGGGGCGGTGCCTTCTCGGGCAAAGACCCCACCAAGGTGGACCGCTCCGCCGCCTACGCCGCCCGCTACGTGGCCAAAGCCCTGGTAGCCGCCGGCCTGGCCCGCAAGGCCGAAGTGCAGCTGAGCTACGCCATCGGGGTGGCGCGGCCGGTGAGCATCCTGGTGGAGAGCTTCGGCACCGGCAAGCTCAGCAACGACGACCTCACCGCCCTGGTGCAGGAGCATTTCGATCTGCGCCCCGGTGCCATCATCGAAACGTTTGGCTTGCGGCAGCTGCCCCAGCAGCGTGGTGGGCGTTTCTACCAAGATGTGGCCGCCTACGGCCACTTCGGTCGAGCTGACCTGCAGCTGCCCTGGGAAAACGTGAGCGACATCGCCGCCACCCTGCAGCAGGCCACCGCCAGCCGGTTGGCCGCCACGGCCTGAACCTGGAGAGGGCACCCGAACCCTGGGCCCTTGGCATCGATCTGGGCAGCAGCGGCCTGCGCCTGGCGGTGGTGGATGGTGCCGGCCTACTTGTGCAGGAGCTCGCCGGCACCTACACCGCCCCCTTCGACGACCCGCGAGGTTGGCGGGATGGCCTCATCGGACTGATGGCGAGCCTCGATCGGGCTGTGCGCCATCGGATTGGGGCCATGGCCGTCGATGGCACCTCCGGCACCCTGCTGCTCTGCGGTGCCGATGGGCGCCTGCTCGACGGACCGCTCGCCCTGGCCCTGCCCTATCACCGCAGCTGCCCCGACCATCGGGCCGCCGTCGCTCAGCTGTTGCGCGATGACCCCGGCGCCCAGGGGCCGGCGGCTAGCAGCAGTGGCAGCCTGGCCCGCGCCCTGCACCTGATGGAGTTGGCCGGCGCGTCCATGCAAGCCGCCACCAAGACGATGCTCCTGCGCCATCAGGCCGACTGGATCAGCGGCTGGCTGCTCAACGATTGGAGCCAGGGCGAAGCAGGCAACAACGTGCGACTGGGCTGGGATCTGCAGCGCTGCCGCTGGGCCGGCCGGATCGGCCAGCAGCCCTGGGCCACCGCCTTGCCCCGCATTCAGCCCAGCGGCAGCGTGCTGGGCGCCATGCCTGAGGCAGTAGCCCGGCTGCTCGGCCTTCCCCAAGGCTGTTGGGTTGTGGCGGGCAGCACCGACGCCAACGCCGCCGTGCTGGCCGCCCAACCCTCTGAGGGTGATGGCATTGCGGTGCTGGGTACCACCCTAGTGCTCAAACAACGGGTGAACGCCCCGATCGATGGGCCAGGTATCAGCTGCCATCGCGTGGGCGGTTGCTGGATTGCTGGTGGAGCCTCCAACACGGGAGCCGGCATCCTCAGGCGCTTCTTTGGCGATCAGCAACTGAAGGAGCTCAGCCGCCAGATCGATCCCCGCCGCCCCAGCGGCCTGCAGCTGCGTCCCCTGATGCGCACGGGCGAACGCTTTCCGGTGGACGATCCCGCTCTCGAACCAGTGCTGGAGCCGCGACCCGTGAGCGATGCGCTCTACCTGCAGGCCCTGCTCGAGGGACTGACCGCCATCGAACGGGCGGGCTGGCAGCGCCTGGCGGCCTGCGGGGCGCCACCGCTGCAGCGGGTGATCAGCCTGGGCGGCGGAGCCGTGAACCCCCAGTGGCGGGCCCTGCGCGAGCAGGCCCTGGGTGTGCCCGTGCTCAACAGGCCCCGCCTCACGGCCGCCCTGGGGATGGCCCAGCTGGCTCGCGTCAGCATGGGGGATCTTCCGCTGGCCATCCGCCATGAATGACCGCTTGCGCTCCATCGCCGCCATGGCCCTGTTTGTGGTTCTGGCCGGTTACGTGGGCTTCAGTGCCATCCGCCTGGGCCTGTTGCTCTGGCAGCGGTTTGGCGCCGGTTGATCCACAATGACCACGGTTCCATCCCCTCCCATGGCCGCCGACCCCCTCAGCCCCGCCGTGAGCGACCGGATCTGCCGGCACATGAACCACGACCATGCCGAAGCGGTTCTGGCCTACGCACGCCACTACGGCGGATTGAGTCAGGCCGCCACGGCTCGCATGCTGGCCGTGGCACCCGAAGCGATGCGCCTCGATGTCGACGGCACCGTGGTGGAGGTGCCCTTCGACCACACCCTCACCGACAGCGACGATGCCCACCGCACCCTGGTGGCGATGCTGAGGGCCCTGCCCGGCTGAAGACATCCGGCGGGAACCCTGAGGGAGATCGGTGCTGCCCGGTGGCAGCTGGCCCTCATGTCTCCTGAGCTGATCCCCGCCCCTGGCGCCCTCTGGCTTCCCTTGAACTGGCTCGTGCAGCCCCGCTGCCCGCTCTGCCGCCACGCCCCGGCCCGCTGCACCTGCGCCACAGCAGCGGAATTGCCGACCGGCGGCCTGCAGGGCCGGCGCCCGCTGGCCTGGTGGGCGGCCGGGGCCTACCAGGGACGCCTGCGGGGGGTGATTCTTGAGCTGAAGCGCGAGCCGCGCCAGCGCGCGCTGGAGTGGCTGGTGGATCGAGCCCTGCCCGCCCTGCCACCCCTGGCCTCAGCGCCGCTGCTGGTGCCCATTCCCAGCTGGAAACGCCGCCACCGGGCCAACCAGCTGCCCAGCCGGCTGGCGTGCGTGGCGGCCAAGCGCCTTGGGGGCCGGTCGCTGGATCTGCTGGGGCGCAGCCGACCGGTGCTCGGTCAACATCACCTGGCCCGCCCGCTGCGCCTCACCAACCAGCAAGGCGCCTTCCACTGTGGCCAGCCCGCGAGGCGCCACCAGCGCCATCAACCCCTGCTGCTCGTCGACGACATCCTCACCAGCGGCGCCACGGCCCTTGCCGCCAGCGAAGCCTTGGAGCTGGCAGGCTGGAGCGTGCGGGGCCTGCTCTGCCTGGCCCGCACGCCAGAGCGGCAGCGGCGGTGATCTAAGATGGCCATGTCGCTGCAGCGACAGGCCGGGATAGCTCAGTTGGTAGAGCAGGCGACTGAAAATCGCCGTGTCCCCAGTTCAAATCTGGGTCCTGGCATCAGCGTCCACACCGGCATCAGTACCCATCTCTGATGCAGAGTGCCCATGACGGCGTCGTCTCCCGATCATCCGCCCTCACGCCCGAGCGGCGATCGCGTCTTCAACAATGCGGACAGCTTTGCCCAGGCCTTTGATATCGCCTGGCAGCAGCGCACCAGCCTCAACGCTGGCAACCTGGGCAAACCCGAACAACTGGAGCAGATCCTCGACGATCTGGCCGACCATCCTTTCTGCCTAGAGAACCGCGAGCTGGCCCGCAAGGTGGGCGAGTTTCGGATCCGACTGCTCGGTCTGTAGGTTGCCCCCATGAGCAGTGCCCCCAGCCGCCTGATCCGGATGCTCTGCGCCGGCTTCAGCAACCAGAGCCAGGCGTTCGAGAACCCACCTCTCTACG
This sequence comes from Cyanobacteriota bacterium, assembly GCA_035285645.1. Taxonomy (GTDB): domain Bacteria; phylum Cyanobacteriota; class Cyanobacteriia; order PCC-6307; family Cyanobiaceae; genus Cyanobium. The sequence continues at coordinate 23,026 of JAYKGR010000150.1, forward strand.
CCCACATCTTGGTGAACTTCCGCCCCCTGCCCCAACTGGAGCCGGGATCACTCCTGCTGGAGCAGGCCTATGCGATCACCCCCACCACGCCCTACCGCATCAGGGTGCTGCGGGTGGCTCGCCGCGATGGCCAGCTGGTCATCGTGAACCAGGCTCTCAACGATGAGCAGCGCTTCTGGGGTGCCGTGGCGGACAGCGAGCGGCGCGAACGGATCAGTCCCACCGATCTGCGCCCTCTGGAGGGCTGCACCTACATCGTGCGGGAACAGGGTGACGGCTTCGTGGGCGAGGTGGAGCCCGGCTGCCGCTGCCTGGTAGAGCGCAAAGGGCGCACCGCCTACCTCGTCAGCAGTCTGGAGTTGCACCCAGGCGGCATGCGCACCATCGACAGGGGCCACGATCCCGAGAGCCATGAGCATCTGTGGGGATCGCTGGCCGGCCCCTTTGAATTTGAGCGCACCCACGACTACAGCGCCGAAATTCCCCTCGGCTGGATGGCTGCTCTCGAGAGCTGATGCCCGTTTAGGTAACACTCTCTGTGTAGTTTCGGGTTCGCCAGCCCATAGATTGGGGCAACTGCGTACGGTTCGGCGGTTTCACAACAGCAGCCATGCCGCTCCCGCTCATCAGCACGCCCCCCCTCACACAGAACGCGAGGGTGCACCCCTTCCCCGTGGGCAGCGATGAATCGCCTCGCCAACTGGCTGGCCTCCAACTCCAACCAGGCGACGATCTGGACGAACAGATCGAAAGGGCCTACCGCCAGATCTTCTTCCATGCCTTCAAGGTGGATCGTGAGCCCGTGTTGGAGTCGCGCCTGCGCAGCGGTCAGATCACCATGCGCGACTTTGTGCGAGGTCTGCTGAACTCTGCCAAGTTCCGCAATGATTTCTATCGCTGCAACAGCAACTACCAGATGGTGGATCAGATCGTTGGTCGCGTGCTCGGTCGCCAAGTGCATGGTGATCGAGAACGCATCGCCCTCTCGATACTGATCGCAGAGCAGGGTCTCAGCGGCATGGTCGACTACCTGCTCGACTCGAGCGAATACCTGGAGAACTTCGGAAACGACTTGGTGCCCTATCAGCGCGGCCGGGTCATCACCGGCCACGGCGTCGCAGCGATGCCCTTCAACCAGCAGGCGCCCCGCTATGGCCGCTACTGGCGTCAGGCGATGGAACGTCGCGCACCAGCTGGCCTTGGCACAGCTTGGAGGCCCTCCGGTGGCAACCCATCCTGGCCGCAGCCAACCTGGCTGGCCGGTGCCCCCTCCCCTCTGGCCCGCCGGATCTGGCAAGGGGTGGTGACAACGGGTGGCTTTGCCCTCACCGCCCTGGTGTTGTACACAGCTGCAACCATGCTGAGCACTGCGGGCGCCGGCTGACCCCAGAGGAAGTCTCCAGGCCGCGCTCAGGCGATCAATTCATCCATAAACGCCTGTTCACCCTCCTCGATGAACTCACTGTCGTCGGGGAGGAATTTTTCGGCGTGACGGGTGTCATCCTGAACCAACGTGAGACTAGAAGCAGCCGACGGCGTCAGGGAGCCCTGGCTTAGCAGCGTCTCCAGACGATCAAGCCGCTCCTCGGTATCCATCAGCCGACGTTCGGCCTGTTCGATAGCCTCAATCTGGGCAGCATCATGCTCCGCCTCGAGTCGCCTGGCCAGGCTGGCTTCGGTGGCACCGAGGCGCTCTTCCACTTCAAGCAGGCGATAGGTAAGCCCTTCGGCCACCTCCGAGAGCCGCTGCAGTTGGTCAGCCAGCTGAAGAAAGCTGGCCGGGAGGGGCACCACCGGATCCATCACTGCCTCGGGTGATTGATGGGCCGGATGGTAACGAGCCAGACGCCAGACGCCAGGGGCCACGGCTTTGTAACGATTCTGAAAGCGATGCCGTGCAGCCGTGACAGCCCCATAGGATCCGCCAAGCAGCGGTCGGTCGTCTCACTTTCAGTCGGCCAGCAGCACTGCCCGCCCTCGTCCCGTTTCTCCCTCCGCGCCAGGCTTCCGGCCGGGCCATCACGCCCATGACACTTGCCAACGCCGCCTATCTGGGCATCGAGCGTTACGCCTCTGATCGCGACAAGGCCAACTGGCCTGATGCCTCCGAAGCCGCCAAAGCGACCATCATCCGCGCTGTGTATCAGCAGGTGCTGGGGTACCAGTACGTCATGAAGAGCGAGCGGCTGGAGGGTCCTGAATCTCTCTTCCGCCGCGGTTATCTCAGCACCCGTGAATTCGTGCGCCAGGTGGCGCGCAGTGGGCTTTACAAGGAGCGGTTCTTCCAAAACTGCAATGCCTACCGCTTCATCGAGCTGAACTTCAAGCATCTCCTTGGCCGCGCTCCCCAGAACAAAGCGGAGATGCTGGAGCACTTCACCATCCTGCAGGAACAGGGCTACGACGCAGAAATCGACGCGTACATCGACAGTTCCGAATACCAGAGCCGCTTCGGGGAAGACACCGTGCCCTACCTGCACGGTTGGAACTACTCCACCGGCCAACAGGGCCTGCAGTTTTCCTACATGCTGCAAC
>JAYKGR010000151.1:0-4002 GCA_035285645.1 Cyanobacteriota bacterium
TCGACGAAGCCCTGTTCCTGGCCGACCGCATCGTGATGATGACCAACGGCCCCTCCGCCACCATCGGCGACATCCTCACGGTGCCCTTCGAACGCCCCCGCAGCTACGAACGCATCCAGGCCGATCCCCGCTACGGGGCGCTAAGGAATGAGGCGATGGACTTTCTGTATCGGCGGCATGCGCATGCGGTGGATTGAGGGGGAGGCCGGCGGCCGGAAGGCGGAGGAGAACAAAGATGATAGCTTCCTCCCATTAAGTCATGCGAAAGAGCACAGAAGCGTCCGTAGTTTCTACGATTCTCCTTTTGATTGGCTTGACCACAGATGGGCATCCACGGAGCCTCGAGCACCTTGGGCGCGACCAGCCTCGCCGATCTGTTGTAACACTTTTAACCCTTTTAGTCGGGTCCGCCTATAAACCCGGAATGCATGCGACTTGCGCGAGTTCACCTGTCACCGCAGGTGAGCTTACAGTCGGCTGTAGCCGATCTTCCGCCTGTATGCGGCGAGAGCGACGGTACAGGGGGTATTTTTTGGGGGGGGTCCGCCCATGTACTGTTCAAAGGTTCGGGGGGAACAGCGAAGCCATCGCCGTGAATTCAAGGAGCATGGCAACAAGCGTGCGGTAGACGACACAATCATTTGCACGGTCGATTGACCACTCGGATGCCTGAGGTCAAGATCCTTCTCAGCGACTCTGATCTGAGCTAAGTTAAGGAGAGAACCTGGGTACAAACATGACGACGACATCCGCCTACACAGCTGTGATTCGACAGGATGGACCTTGGTGGATTGGATGGGTGGAGGAGGTTCCTGGCGTGAATGCTCAAGAACAGAGTCGCGAGGCGCTTCTGGAGGCACTCAGAGAGGTATTGCGCGAAGCACTGGAATTCAATCGTCAGGATGCTTTACAAGCTGCAGGCCCAGGGGCTGAGGAGCTGGCCTTGCACTTGTGAAGCGTAGAGATCTGCTTCGCTACCTCAGCAGCTATGGCTGTGAACAGATCAGAGAGGGTGGCAACTATTCATGATGGTGGAACCCATCACAAAATCTTCGTAGCTCGATTCCGCGTCATACTGAAATCAAGGAATTGCTTGTACGAAAGATCTGCAAGGATCTTGGACTTCCTCCGCCATGAATTACGTAGTGGCTGTTTTGTTCGGCGACAGTCCGCATAAGTTGACTACAGGGACGCGACACTTCGAACAAGTCCTTCGAGTGGACAGGCCACCTTCAGCTCTCAGCTTCGCCACCCACGACTCTCTGCCTGCCACTCAAGGGCAGCGTTCGAAGGATCGGAGCGAACAGCGAAAGTAGTGACGTGATTTCAAGCAGGTTTCCACGAAGGGCGTCTTGGATGTAGCTCTTGGCGCTGCTGGTTAGCGCTGGCTAGGGTTGAGATCTCTGTTATGCGTACTGCTAATGCCCCCTCGGCAGCAGGCATCGATGGTGGTGATGGCGAGGCTTTTCGGTCATCTGTTCAAGGCGGGGGGGCTTTTGCTCTGGCTGGCCCCGGCCGCCGTGCTAGCTCAGCCTGATCCGATGGCCCTGCAGCAGCAGGCGATACAGCGCCTTGATGCGGTGGTCGCCCACATCCGCCGGACCGGCGAGCGGCAATCCCAGTCCGTTCTGCTGGAGCAGGCCCGTGCCGTCCTGGGCCTGAGCAACCGCCAGCTTGCCCAGCGCGGCGATCAGCGGGCGTTGGCGCTTGGCTTGATCAAGCAGGGCCACACCTTCCGCCTCCAGGGCCAGTGGCCCATGGCCATTCAGCTCTATCAGGAGGCCCTTGGGGCGGCCCGGCGAGCCGCTGATGGGGGTCTGCAGTCCGAATCCCTGGCCTGGAAGGCTCTGGCCGAGTCGTACCGCCAGGAGCGTGGCCAGGCCCTTGCGGATGCCGCGGAGGCGGTGCAGCTGGCGGAGCAGGCCGGCAGCACGGACCAGCTTGCCCTTGCCCTCAACACGCTGGAGGGCATTCAGATCGACCAGGGCGATCTCACCGCCGCCGCTGCCACCATCAACCGCGAGCTGGCGGTAGCCGCCAGGGTCAGGGATCCTATGGCGATGGTATATGCGTTGCTAGGACGCCACAAAGTGCTTTACAGGCAGGGTTCCAAGTGCGATTACAAAGTGGCCTTTCAGGCCTGTAAGCAAAACCTCGATCAATCGCTTGCAGACATCAAGGCATCAATTCAGATCCTGGAGCGGCTTGGCTACACCTACTTGGTCACCAATAACCGGATTAGTGAGCAGGCGACTGAGAACCAGCTCGCCATGCTCTCGCCCCTGGAAGAGCTGGCGACATCTCTTCAGCAGCCAGCCGCAGCATTCAGCCCAAAGGATGCAAGCCAGGTGATTCTGAATGAGCAATTTATTTCGCCTAATACCGACAAGGACTTTCGTATCCTGATGCAGCAATCCCAGCAAGTGCTGGAGCAGGCGCGTCGAAATAACTACCTGGAAGAAGACGCCGGTGTGCTCTATTCAAGGGGCAATGTCAAGAGTCTTGAAGGGGACGCGAAAGCTGCTCTTGATCTTTATGTGCAGGCCGTCGACATGGTGGAACGCGACCGGCGCAAGCTGCGTGATGAGCGCAGCCGTGGGGCCTTCAGTGAGGGGCAACTATTATATTACAATACGGCCATTCTGGAATTTCTTCAACGTCGCCAGTATGCCGAGGCATTTGGGCTGCTGGAGCGCTCGCGCTCGAGGGTGTTCGCAGATCTGCTCTCCAGCCGCCGCCTGGATCTGCGGCGGCCTGCGGAGCAACAACTCTATGCCGAAGCGATGCTCCTGCGCACCCGGATCGGCGATCAGCAGAGCCAACTTTTCGAGTTGACCAGCCAGCGGGCCACAGCGGCGAGCAATGCCAAGATCAAGGCCCTGCAGCAAGCGATCCGCGGCCTGGAGTTCCAGTACCAGGCCGTGCTCACCCGGATGGGCAGGGAGGCTCCCCAGCTTCAGAGCCTGGTGGTGTCCGCACCAGCCAGTCTCCAGCAGCTGCAGCAGTCGATGCGGGAGGAGAAATATGAGCTCTTCCAGTATCAGGTGATGGAGTCCAACCTGATCCTCTGGCACATCAGCTCAGATTCAGTCTTTGTGCGCTCGGTCTTTCTGCCCCGCCTGCAGTTGAAGACCAAACTGGCGGCGCTGCAGCAAAGCCTCAGCACGCCGAATGTGGCTTTCAACGAAACGATCGCCCGCGAACTGTTTCTCTATCTCATCCAGCCCGCCCTCATACGTGTCCGTAGCGATCGGCTCGTGATCATCCCCCACGACGATCTCAATCACCTGTCCTTCCAGGTGCTGCAGAATCCCGCTGATGGTCGTTTCCTCGGCGAGCGCTTCCAGCTCACCTATGCCCCGAGCGTGTCCGTCCAGCTGGGGCTCAGGCGGCAGCAGGGCCCTCTCAGCGGCAAGCTCTTTGCCGCAGGTGATCCCAGCATTGCGGCCGCTGGCCCGGAACTCCAGGCGATTGCCAGGTTGTTTCCCGCTGGCGACAGCACGGTGATCACCAATGGTGCCCGTGAAGACGATCTCAAGATACGGTTGACGGGTGCGGATGTGGTGCACCTGGCCCTGCACGGACAATTCAATGCCACGGAGCCGATGCTCTCCCATCTGAAGCTGGCGGCCGGCGGAAAGGATGATGGTTGGCTGACGGCCGCCGAGATGTTTGCGCTTCCCCTCACCGACAGCCGCCTGGTTGTGCTCTCGGGTTGTGAGACAGGCCGCGCTGAGGCCAGCCGCGGCAATGAACTTCAGGGGATGGCCCGTGCCCTGATCTACGCCGGGGCACCCGCCATGCTGCTGTCCCAGTGGAGGGTGGATTCGGAGTCAACCGCGCTCTGGATGCAGACGTTCTACCAGTCGGCCCTGACGCGATCCATCCCCGCTGCGGCCCGGGATGCCCTGATCAGGGTGAAGGCCAATCCGGCCTATCGGCACCCCTACTACTGGGGGGCCTTCACCGTGATCAGCCGCTCGTGAAGACGCCATGCTGAGC
>JAYKGR010000152.1:0-20012 GCA_035285645.1 Cyanobacteriota bacterium
CCTCGACGACGCCGCCATGCTCAAGGAGAACCACCTGGCCTGGAGTGGTGGCGTGGGCCCGGCGATCGCCGCCGTGCGCGCCGCCGCGCCCTGGCCGGCCCGGGTGATCGTGGAGGCCGAAACCGCCGCCGAAGCCCAGGCCGCCGTGCGCGCTGGCGCCGATGGGGTGCTGCTCGATGAGGTCCCGCCCCAGGAGCTGGCTGCTCTGGTGCCGCAGCTGCGGGCCCTGGCGGCCCAGCGCGGTGCGGGCGTGGTGCTCGAGGCCTCCGGCGTAGCTCCCGAGCAGCTGGCCGCCTACGCCACCACCGGCATCGATCTGATCTCCACCAGCGCCCCCATCACCCGCAGCCCCTGGCTCGACCTGAGCATGCGTTTTGCGGGCGGCTGGGCATAGCCGCCAAGCAATCAACAACGCCTCTCCCGGATGGGTTCAGATGAAAGCGAAGGCCATGGCGTCATTGTTGAGCCACTGCACAGCTCCGTTGTAGCCCGAGCCACCGCTGCCATAACTCAAGCTACCTGAATATGGGGTCAAGACTGTGTCGGTCACCGTGAACTGGGTGCCCGAAGACCCTGTGGTAGGGCTGGTCTGCACCACAACGAAGCCGAACTGGTTGCTTCCCTCGGCGGTGGTGCCTCCAGTGCCTTGATACTCCACACCCCACTCCTGGTAATTGTTGTACAATCCGGAAACGCTGAATGGAAGGTCATACCAGTGACCACTATCTTGTCCTCCGCCGATGCCCAAGCGATTCTGTGTGCCGGTCATCCCGGTGTGCGGGCCATCGGCACCGCCCGAAATCATGCCGCCACTCCAGGTTGTATTTGGGGGAATAGACAGGATCTTGCTTGTGCCCGTGTCCAAGCCATATCCACCGCCGCACTGCACGGTTGAACTTGTTGCCGCCGCCTCATAGCCACTGATCTCTGAAGCCCCAATGATGGTTAAGTTGTTGCCAAGTTCTTCGTTTATTGTGAAGTTAACATACTGTGTCTGATCTGTCGTATTGGCAATAAAGACTGGGTTGAAACCCACGCCTCTTTCGCTGCAGGAGCTGGTGATGTCAGGATAGCCACCCGTGAGGATTGAGAGAATTCCATTGCCGCCGGCGGTATTGTCAAAGTAGTTATCGAAGTCCAGTTCGCTTTGTGTTGCATCAATCACGAGTGATGCCTTGGCCCACTTGCCCGTGATCTCGTCGCGGTAAACTGTGTTTGGCTTGATCTTGGACACATAGCCACCATTGGCGCGTTTCTTGAAGAAGCCCGTCTCAAAGACGATCGTGCGGCCGTCACCTGAGAGGGAGCTGTTGGGATTGTCGTTCCCATAAAGGCCCTTCCAGCTGTCCTTGCTGGCAACATCTTCAAAGCGAAATTGCCCCGTCAACCGCTTCGGCCGATCGGTGAACCAGGTGGAATCAAGCGTCTTTCCACTTGTGATCAGCCGATAGAAGCCCTCGTCTTTTTGTGTTTCTTTCTTGACTTGACGTATCTTGAATGTGTCAAACTGAACGGCAAGCAACGAGCTGGCGGGGATCCTGCGCGATCCCGTTGATCCTGAGCTTTTTGCCATTGGCTGTATTGATCTGGGTTGTACAATCAAACCTAGTGCTGCCCCCGCTCAATCCACCAGGCTTTTGCCTACGGCGCCAGCTTCTGGCGTTGTCGGCAACTTGGGCAGGCATTCCGCCCTGATCACCCCGGACTCCCCTGATTGGCGCGCAGAACGTCCGAGGCCTGGCGGCCATAGGCGCGCTGGAAATCCCGGCTGAAGCTGGCCAGGCTCAGATAGCCGCAACGCCTGGCCACAGACGAGACCGAATCAGCCGTGCTCGCCCGGCTCAACTGCTCCAGGGCCAGGGCCAGGCGCCGCCGCCGCAGCCACTGCATCGGCCCGCAGCCGAACCGTTGCTGAAAAGCCCGCTGCAGCGCCCGGCGTGAATAGCCTGAGCGGGCCTCGAGCTGGCTGAGGCTATGGGGCTCCGCCACGTGGCTGCTCAACCACTCCAGTAGCAGCTCGAATCCGCTGCTGGCGGGTACCGGCCCGATCGCGTCATCGTCGACCGCAAGCTCCGGGCAGAGCATCAACACCAGCTGGCGGCAGATCAGATCATCGAGGCATAGGGCAGCCGGCACGGTGCCGCGTGGACCCAGCAGACTGTTGGCCAAGTGCAGGCTGCGCAGCAGGCCGCCGGGCAGGGAGGGCTCGGCGCCGCTGTCGTAGGCGAAGAACCGCAGTGGTTCTCCCAAGCGAAGCTGCAGGCGGCGGGCGGCCTTGGGGCCACCGATGGCCTGGGCGGTCTGCAGCAGTGTTTCGGGCCTACAGCTGAGCAGAATTCCGCCACCCGCTTCCCGGATGTAGTGGCCCTGGCAGGGCGTGACCATCAACACGCCGGCGCCTGCCGCCGGGCTGGCGATCGCGTTGTTGACCCTGAAGTGCGTCTGGCCGCTGGCGTTGAAGGTGAACAACACCCCCTGCTGAAGGGTGCACTCGAGCCGTACCCCGGCGCCGTAATCCGTGCGGCACAGGCTGATGGCGCCGATGCTGAGGCTGCGGTGGCTCGAGTCCCATCGCCGGCGCGGTATCAGCGGGTCACAGTCGTGCAGACGGAACAGGGGATACGTCCAGCAGCAGAAATCCTCCAGCCGGCGGAACTGGTACTGCAGCGGTGCCTGAAGCAGCTGGGGCAAGGGGTCGGAGCTGCCAGGGGGAGCCATCAGGCAAGCGCACTTGCCGGGGCATTCTGAGGCCGATGGGACCGCCGAGAGGCCTTTGGCTGCATCCCTGGCTCCCTCAGGCTGGCCACGCCGACGAACGGGGCCTGCCAAGGATCCTCCAGCATGACCGGCACAGCCAGGGCCCCCGCCCTCGCCGCCCCATCCGCCGCGGGATGATCAGGCCACCAGCCCCACCCGCCACCGGCCGCGATGCTCCAGGTTTTCAGCCAACTCGATGCCCAGCTGCGGCAGGCCATGGCGGCGGCCTTCCCCGAGGCGGCGGCCTCGGCTGAGGCGGCGGGGCAACCCCTCGATCCCCAGCTGGCACCAGCGAGCAAGCCCGAGTTCGGCGATGTTCAGGTCAACGGCGCCCTGGCCCTGGCCAAGCCGCTGCAGCAGAAGCCGCGGGCGATCGCCTCGGCGATCGCGGCCCAGCTGCAGGCCGATCCGGCCTTCACGGAGCTCTGCCTGGAGCCGTTGATCGCCGGGCCGGGCTTTATCAACCTCACCCTGCGGCCCGAGCGGCTGGCGGCCGAGGTGCGGGCGCGGCTGGGCGATCCCCGCCTGGGGGTGCCCGAAGCCCCGAATCCCACGGCGGTGATCGTGGATTTCTCCAGCCCCAACATCGCCAAGGAGATGCACGTGGGGCACCTGCGCTCCACGATCATCGGCGACTGCCTGGCACGGGTGCTGGAGTTTCGCGGCCACCGGGTGCTGCGGCTCAACCACGTGGGCGACTGGGGCACCCAGTTCGGCATGCTGATCACCCACCTCAAGCAGGTGGCGCCCGCAGCCCTCACCACCGCTGACGCGGTGGACCTGGGTGATCTGGTGGCCTTCTATCGCCAAGCCAAGGCCCGCTTCGACGATGACGACGCCTTCCAGGCCGCCTCCCGGGAGGAGGTGGTGAAGCTGCAGGGCGGCGATCCGGTGTCGCTGAAAGCCTGGCGCCTGCTCTGCGATCAGAGTCGCCGCGAATTCCAGCGGATCTACGACCGGCTCGGCATCCGCCTGAGCGAACGGGGCGAATCGTTTTACAACCCCTTGCTGCCGGCGGTGGTGGCCGATCTGGAGGCAGCCGGCCTGCTGGTGACCGACAACGGCGCCCAGTGCGTCTTTCTCGAGGGTGTGACCGGCAAAGACGGCCAACCGCTGCCGCTGATCGTGCAGAAAAGCGATGGTGGCTTCAACTACGCCACCACCGACCTTGCGGCGATTCGTTACCGCTTCGCGCCACCGCCAGCCGGTGATGGCGCCCGCCGCGTGATCTACGTGACCGATGCCGGCCAGGCGAGCCACTTCGCCGGCGTGTTTCAGGTAGCAGAGCGCGCCGGCTGGATCCCGGCGGGCGCCAGCGTGGAGCATGTGCCCTTCGGGCTGGTGCAGGGCGAAAACGGCAAGAAGCTCAAAACCCGCGCCGGCGACACCGTGCGGCTCAAAGACTTGCTGGATGAGGCGGTGGAGCGGGCCACCGCCGACCTGCGCCGGCGCCTGGCCGAGGAGGGCCGCCAGGAGGAGGAGGCCTTCATCGCGCAGGTGGCCACCGCCGTGGGCCTCGGGGCGGTGAAATACGCCGACCTGAGCACCAACCGGCTCACCAATTACCAGTTCAGCTTCGAGCGCATGCTCGCTCTGGCCGGCAACACGGCCCCCTATCTCCTCTATGCCTTGGTGCGCATCGCCGGCATCGGCCGGCGCGGCGGAGCGATGGCCGGCGCAGCCGACAACCCCTGGCCCGATCGGCTGCAATTCAGCGAGCCGCAGGAATGGGCCCTGGTGCGGCAGCTGCTCGGCTTCGATGCCGTGATCGCCGAGGTGGAGCAGGAGCTGCTGCCCAACCGTCTGTGCACCTACCTCTTCGAACTCAGCCAAGTGTTCAACCGCTTCTACGACCAGGTGCCGGTGCTCAAGGCCGAGCCCGAGGCCCGCGGCTGTCGGCTGGCCCTTTGCCGCCTCACCGCCGACACCCTGGGCCTGGGCCTGGGCCTGCTCGGCATCACCGCAGTCGAAAAGATGTAACATGTGCTGCAGTTCGCCGCGCCACCGCAGCAACTGGCCGAAACGGAAGGCTTCTGGAAGAGCGCCTCGCTACAAGGGGGAGCTGCTTTGGTCAGGTTCATGTCTCGCGCACCCTTGGCAGGCCGGTTGGCGTTGGTGGTGGCGGGGCTTTGCCTCGGTGCTCCCGCCCAGGCCCAGTTATCCGAAACCCAGATCCGCTACGACCCGGTGGTGCTGGCCACCACCTGCGAACTCACCCCCCGCGACGGGGCCCTCAACTACGACCAGAACACCCGGCGCACCATCAGCTCGGAGGGCACCCCTGGCGCGGTGCGGGCCACCCTCTCTGGCTTGGTGGGCACCGGTACCCCCAGTGGTCCGGTGGTCACCTTTGAAAATCCCACCCTCATCGGCGGCAGCCCGGCGGTGAGCGAAGTGCGCGTGGGCCAGGGCAGTTACAGCCAGCGCCAGATGGTGGCCTTCGATCGGGGCGCCAACACCCTTGACGTGGAGACCGATGTGCGCTTTCAGTCAGTAGCCGCTTTTCCCGACGGCACCTACAGCGCCACGGTGGATGTGATGTGCTTCCAGGCCGGCTTCTGAGATGAGACTTTCCCTTCGCGCCCTGTTGCCCATGCTTCTGGGGGTCGCCCTGCTACCGGCAGGAGCGGCTCGCGCCCTCTCCATGGCGCCGCTCACGCTCGACACCACAACGGGCTACATCCAAACCGCCAACCCAACCCAGCGTTCGCTCAAGGTGACCCTGGAGGTGCGTTTGCAGATCATGGATGGCGACATGGCGGTGCCAGCGGCCAAGCCCCTCAGCGAGGAAGACTTCCTCAAGCTGATTCGCATCCGGCCCCGTTCTTTCACCCTGGCCCCCGGGCAGAAGCGTTCCCTCCCCTACAAGATTCTTGACCCCGAGGCAACCCCTCCGCTCTTTCTATGCAGCGTCGCCAACCATTCCTTCTACAGGCTGCGGGTCTGCTCACGCTGGGCTGGGCCATCGTCGGCCAAAGCGGGTCGCCCCTGAAGGCCCAGATCTATCTCAGCCCCACCCAGCCGTCGATGACCCGCTCCCGCGTGATCATCGACTTCGGCAATGGGGTGCGCTGCTCCTCCGACGGGGGCTCGGTGCCCAGCCTGAGCGTGTCGGCCGGGGCCTATCCCGATAGCGGCATCGCCATCAACAACCAGTCGAACAACAGCTCGATCAACACCAACAGCTCCCTGATCGGCCTGGTGACGCTGCACGTGCCCCTGCACCGCAGCAAAGCCGCGGTGGACTGCGAAACCCTGCTCAAGGAATCGCTGCTGAAGGCCCGTATCGAGAATCTGCGCCAGTTGCTGGAAGAGGAGGTGATCACAGAAGTGCAGTTCCGCGAAGCGTTGCGCAAAGTGGCCGGGGCCATTCCCAAAACGCCCGAACCCACAGTGCCCGCCGGCCACCCCACCCTGGAGATCATCTCCACCCCGCGCCCCGGCTCTCCGCCGCCGCCACCGCCGGTACCCATCTCCATTCCGATCGGCAGCACCCGCTTCAACCCCTGAGCCACAGGCCCCTGCCTAGGTTGGGGGTTGCTCCGCGTTCACCGTGCCCACTCCCTCCTTTCCCACGGCGCGGCCTGAGGTGGAGAGTCTCCAGGCCTACAGCGCCCCTCTGGAGGGTCGCCGCGGCCTGTTGCGCCTCGACTTCAACGAAAACACCGTGGGGCCGAGCCCGCGGGTGGTGGAAGCGATCCGCGCCATCCAGGCCGAGGATTACGCCATCTACCCGGAATACGACGGCCTGCGCCAGGCGGTGGCCACCTCGCTGGGGGGCGCAGCCCATGGCCTGCAACCGGAGCATGTGGGCCTGTTCAATGGCGTCGACGGCGCCCTGCATGCCATTTTTCAGGCCTACGGCGGGCCCGGCGACCGGCTGCTCACCACCAGCCCCACCTTTGGCTATTACGCCCCTTGCGCCCGCATGCAAGGGATGGCGATCGAAGCCATCCCCTACATCCAGCCCGGCTTCGGGTTTCCCTTGGAAGCCATCCGCACCGCCCTGCAGCACGGCAACCCGCCACCGCGGCTGCTGCTGATCTGCAACCCCAACAACCCCACCGGCACCCGCCTGGCGCCCCACCACATCCTGGAGCTGGCCGCCGCCGCACCCGGCACTTTGGTGGTAGTGGATGAGCTCTATGAGGCCTTCACCGGCGATGGCGTGCTGCCGGAGTCACTGGCCTTGCCCAACCTGCTGGTGTTGCGCTCCCTCTCGAAAACGGCGGGCATCGCCGGGCTGCGCATGGGCTTCGCCATCGGCCACCCGGCGGTGGTGGATCGGGTGGGCCGGGTCACCGGGCCCTACGACATCAACAGCTTTGCGGTGACAGCCGCCTTTGCCGCCCTGGCCGATGCCGACTACGTGGCGGCCTACGTGGCCGAGGTGGGCGCCGCCCGCGACTGGCTGGTGCAGCAGCTGCAAACCGCAGGCGTGCGCCACCATGCCGACGGCGGCAACTACCTGCTGATCTGGCCCACGGCGCCGGTGGCGCTGGTGGAGCAGCAGCTGCGGCAGGCGGGCATCCTGGTGCGCTCGATGGCTGGCAAGCCGCTGATCGATGGCTCGCTGCGGGTGAGCATCGGCACCCGGCCGCAGATGGAGCGGTTCTGGCAAAGCTGGTGCCAGGTGAGATGCGCCCTCAGCGCATGAGCTCCACCACCGTGGCCTCTCCGAGGGGGGGCGTGAGGCTGAGGCTGCGCCCGCCGCGCCGCATGCTGGTGCCGGGCGGCAGAGCCTGAAGAAAGGGTTCCACACCGCCCTGGTCGCACACCTCCGACGGCCGGCCGCCGTACTGAACCGGGATCACCCGACGCGGCCGCAGGTCGGCCACCACCGCAGCCGCTTCGGGGCCGGTGTACACCTTGGCCCCCCCACCCACGCCGATCACGAGCACATCGGGGCGGCCCAGCAGCACGCGGTCGGAGGGGCTGAGGCTGGCGGCCGTGCCGCCCAGATGGGCAAAGTCCAGGCCCCCCTGCTTCCAGCGCCACAGCGTGGCCTGACCGAAGCGCCGGCCGCCCACACGATCGTGGGGAGCGGCGATGCCTTCGATCTGCAGGCCGGCCACCCGGTAGGAGCCGGGCCGGGTGAGCATGCGGCCGCTGGCCACCGGCGCCCCTTCATCGGCCAGGCCGCTGCTGGCCAGAATCACGTTGGCCGCCACCCGCGGCTCGGCCAGGCCAGCGGCGCAGCCCACGGCCCGAAAGGGATTGAGCAGCACGCTGGCGCCCCCACCCTGGATCAGCAGGGCACTGTGGCCATAGCTGGTGATGGTGACACCACCGCCGGCCCGGGCCGGCGGTGGTGTCGCACTGGCCAGCAGCAGCGAAACACCCAGCCCGAGGCAAGCGGATCGGCGCGGGCGGCGGAACCCGGGCGGCAGTGCGGTAGCGGTTGGCACGGGAGAGAGGGCCATCGGCTGGCCAGTCTGACGCCTGCCGGGCGGCGATGCTCAGGCGGCGGCCAGGCGCAGAAAATTGGCCAGCAGCTGGTGGCCCGCCTCGGTGAGCACGCTTTCGGGGTGAAACTGCACCCCCTCGATGTGGGGGTAGGCGCGATGACGCAGGCCCATCACCGTGCCATCCTCCAGCCAGGCGGTGATCTCGAGGCAGTCGGGCAGGCTCTCACGCTCGGCGATCAGGCTGTGATAGCGGGTGGCGATGAGCGGATCCGGCAGACCGGCAAACACCCCCTGCCCGTGGTGGCGCACCGGCGACGTTTTGCCGTGCATCAGTTCGCGGGCGCGAACCACCCGGCCGCCGTACACCTGGGCGATCGACTGGTGCCCGAGGCACACCCCCAGGGTGGGCACCCGCGGGCTCAGCTCCCGCAACACCTCCAGGCACACCCCCGACTGGTCGGGATCGCCAGGCCCCGGCGAAATCAGGATTGCGGCGGGATCGAGAGCGCGGATCTGCTCCAGATCGAGCGCGTCATTGCGCTCCACCCGCAGGTGGACCGCCAGGGGGTGATCGGCCGCCAGCTCCCCGAGATACTGCACCAGATTGAAGGTGAAGCTGTCGTAGTTGTCGAGAACGAGGAGCATGAAGGGCCTGGCGAGGGGAGGGCCGGCCCTCAGAGCCCGAGCCGGGCCCACAGCGGCGGCACCAGCAGCAGCAAGGCGATCATCATGGATGACAGGGCCGCCACGAGCACGGCGGCGGCGGCGCAGTCTTTGGCGATGCGGGCCAGAGGGTGAAACTGGCGGCCGATCGCCAGATCCACCACCGCCTCGGTGGCGGTGTTGAGCAACTCGAGCACCAGCACGGCCGCCACGGTGAGCACCAGCACCGCGAGCCGGTCAACGCTCAGACCCAGCCACAACCCGAGCAGGAAAGCCACCGACCCCACGGTCACGTGGATGCGGAAGTTGCGCTGGCTGGCGAAGGAATAGGCCAGGCCCTGGGCGGCGTAGCGAAAGCTGGCCGGCAGGTCGCCGGCCACGCGCCAGGCGCCTACCCGGGAGCGTCGACCACGGCGGTGGGTGTCACCGCCGGCACCCCCCAGAACGGAAGGGGGATCCTGGGGAACCCGCATGGGCACCACTGCCTCTCCTGTTGCCGCACCATACCCACAAATTCGAGGTAGGGGAATCACGGCCATGGCCAGCGGACGCCACCACGACCGCGCCACCCTCCATCTCACCCTGCCGGTGGCTGGCCTGACCTGGGCGCTGCTGGGCCCGGTGGCGGCGATCGCCTGCGCCAGCGGCTTTCTGGTGGGGGGGCTGTGGCTCTCGCCCGATCTCGATACCCACAGCGTGGCCACCCGCCGCTGGGGCCCCCTCGCCCTGCTGTGGTGGCCCTATCGGCGCCTGCTGCGCCACCGCTCGCTGCTGTCGCACAGCCCGCTGCTGGGCAGCGCCGGCCGGCTGGCGCTGCTCGCCGGCTGGCTGCTGCTGCTGGCCCAGGGACTGCCGCTGGTGGGCGGGCCGCGGCCCACGGAGCTGCTCAAGGCGGCGGCGCGGCTCTGGCAGGAGCAGCGGCTGCCGCTGCTGGCGGCCCTGGGTGGGCTGGAGGCCAGCAGCTGGTTGCACCTGCTGCTCGATGGCGACCCGCTGCCCCGCCAACCCCGGCTGCTGCGGGCGCTGCGGTGGCGGCTACGGATGAGAAGGTGAGGCATCACAACGCCCCCGCCATGGCCTCCTTTGCCCCCACCAACCTGGCCGATGCCGAGGTGGCCGCCGCCGTGGTGGAGCTGGTGGCGGTGGTGGCCCGCTTGCGCGATCCCGAGGGCGGCTGCCCCTGGGATCTGGAGCAGACCCACCACTCCTTGATCCCCTACGTGCTGGAGGAGGCCCACGAAGTGGCCGATGCGATCCGGCAGGGCAACCCCAGCCATCTGGCGGAGGAACTGGGCGATCTGCTGCTGCAGGTGGTGCTGCAGGCCCGCATCGCCGCCGAGGCGGATCAGTTTGATCTGGCGGCGGTGGCCCGGGGGATCAGCGCCAAGCTGGTGCGGCGCCATCCCCATGTGTTTGCCGGCGCGACGGCGGCCGACAGCGCGGCGGTACGGGCCAGCTGGGAGGCGATCAAGGCCCAGGAGCAGGCGCAAACCGCCGCGGCCTCCGCCAGCCCGCTGAGCGATCGCCTGGCCCGACGGGTGCGGGGCCAGGCCGCCCTCGCCGGCGCGATGGCCATCTCCCGCCAGGCGGCGGCCGCCGGCTTCGAATGGAACGACCTGGCCGGCGTGTGGGAGAAGGTGCACGAGGAGCTCGATGAGCTCAAGGAGGCGGTGGCCAGCGGCAACAAGGCCCACGCCCAGGAGGAACTGGGCGATGTGCTGTTCACCCTGGTGAATGTGGCCCGCTGGTGCGGGCTCGATCCAGAGGAGGGGCTGGCGGGCACCAACAGCCGCTTTCTGGCCCGCTTCGCCCGGGTGGAGGCCGCCCTCGAAGGCGATCTGGCCGGCCGCAGCATCGCCGAGCTGGAAGCGCTGTGGCAGGCGGCCAAGGCCGCGATCAGAGCTGAGGCCGATCGCGACGCTGCTCCTTGATCTGAGCCCGGCGTTTTTTGGCCGCCAGCCGCCGCTCCACCGCGCCGCGGCTGGGCCGGGTGGGCCGCCGCGGCGGCGGCGGCGGCCGCAGCGCCTCCTGCAGCAGCGCCTGCAGGCGACGGCGGGCCGCCTGGCGGTTGCGCCACTGGCTGCGGTGTTCGCAGGCCACCACCACCAGGGCGCCATCCACCAGCCGCGCCCCCAGCCGGGCCAGAGCCCGCTCGCGCAGCAGCGGCGGCAGGGCCCGGCTGGACGCCAGGGCGTACACCAGCTCCACCCGCGAATCGGTGGTGTTCACCGCTTGCCCGCCCGGCCCGCCCGAGCGCGAAAACCGCCACTGCAGCTCGTCCGCCGGAATCACCAGCCCGCGTCCGGGGCCGTCGCTGAGGGGCAGGTCGTCGGCCATCGTTCCAGCCTGCCTGAAGGCAGCGGCTACACCAGGCGCACCCGGCCGCTGCCGATGTCGACCGTGGCGGCCACGATGCGCAGGCGTTGCTGCGCCATCGCCTCCGCCAGCAGGGGGCTGCGGCGCGGCAGGGCAGCGGCGGTGGCGGCGGCATTGGCCTGCACCGCGGCCGCAAGATCGAAGCCGGGGGCCAGGGCAGCGCGGATCGGCCGCACCAGGTCTTCCAGCAGCGGGGTGAGCGGTGCGCTGGCCAGGGCAGCGCTCACGGCGCCGCAGCCGCTGTGGCCCAGCACCACGATCAGCGGCACCGCCAGCTCGGCCACGGCGTATTCCAAGGAGGCCACGCCGGCATCGAAGGCGGTGTTGCCGGCGCTGCGCACCTCAAACAACTCCCCGGGCCCGCAGGCAAACAGCCACTCGGGCGGCACGCGCGAGTCGGCGCAGCCCAGCACCGCCGCCCAGGGCCGCTGGCCGCTGGCCAGGGCCTCGGGTCGCACCTGGCAGTGCTGGGGCCAGGCCGCCAGCAGGGCCCGCACCCGCTGCTGCGGATCGCCGCTGGCTTCGGCCGCCTGCCAGGCGCGGCAGAAGGCCCCATTGCGCTCCAGCAGCTCCTGGAGCGGATCACCGGCGGGGCGGCAGATGCGCAGCCGCTCCTCGGTGGCCACGGCGGCGGCGGCGGGTGCGGCGGTGCCGGCCAGGCCCAGGGCCAGGGCGCCGGTGCCAAACCGCATACTCCCCTGGAGCAAATGGCGACGGCCGAGCGTCATGGCGGAATGGCAGGTGGCTCTTTAGGTTTAGTCGCGACTCCTCGCCGCGCCCGCTCAATCAGCGACTGACAGCCATGAGCCAGGGTTCCAGCTATGACCAACTGCATCGCGATATCGTGATTCGCGCTGACATCTATGGCGGCCGCAAAAGCAAGCCCCGAATGCTGGCAGCGGGCTACGGGTTTGAAGGGATTCAGGCCATCCCGGGTCTACTCAGTGAAAACCAAATCGCCCTCGCCAAGGCAGCTGGCGCTGGCGTCGTGAATCCATTGGTGGGCCTGAATCCAGCCGCACCCCTGCGCAACATCACATCGGCCATCGCGCCAACAGGAGTGCAGATCGGCGGCTTCAGCAATACACGCGTCACGCAGACCTTGATGGATGCGATGCCCATCGAGTTCAGCCACCCGCTCCTGCCCAGCACCGTATTGCCGGAAAACTTCCGCATCCATCTCAATACGGGCGAGGTCGTCACACCCCTCTACATCGCCCAAAACCCCAACCTGGATTTCAACGAACGTCAAACCTTGGTGGCCTTTGGATACTTCGGCAACCGCCTACCGAGCAGCGATCCCAATGCCGTCCATCCAGCGCGCTTTTAAGTTGTGAATGGGGGTAGACCCGTGCAGCTGATCACCCCCACTGGCTTGGTGGAGGGCACGGGTCTGAGCCAAACCAGCAGCAACCCCTACGATCCCTTTGCTGGACCCACCCTCGTGGGGGCCAAGCTCAGTCGCCTCTCGCTGGCCGGAGATTACCCCGCACCGGCATTTCCCAACTCCGTGGCCAACCACGGCGTGGAGTATTACGGCACGAGCGACAAGCTGTATCGGTTGCGGCTGTTCACCTCCGGCGGCTTCTCCCCCAACGGGGTCAGCGGCTTGGAACCTCAGCAGTTCTCTCGCTTCTTCCAACTCACCGCTGAGGGGCCAAAAGGCCAAGCGATCATGATCAGCAAAGCCGGAAGCACGGTAAGGGTGAAGGGCGGTACTTTGCAAGTGAAAGGCATCGCCGATTTGGGCAACGGACTCAGCGCCGACCCGGAATACACCTATTCAGAAGACCACGACAATCAGTTTGATCTGATCATCAAAGCCTCCAAACCCAAGGCCATTCGATCCCTGGATGCGGTGGTACTGTCGGATCCACGCCTCGGCACTCACAGCCCCATCTACAACCCCGGCGGCCCTGGCACAGCCCCCCTGCCCAGCTACCGCTACACCCACCCGTCTCCAGGGCAAACCCTCGCCGTGGAGTTTGCCCTCAAGGATCCGGCAACAGTGAGCTGGGCGGATCAACGCTTGGAGAATTACGACAGCGCCAACGATCTGGCTGTGGCTTTTCGACTTCGCGATCCGATCACGGGCGAGTGGCGGCTCACAAGCAGCTCCACCGAGGCCAAGACATGGGTGAACTCTGGCGACTGGCAGTTCATCGGAGTACCGTTCGCCACCAATGCCACCGACAGCTACACATCGAATGTGATCGAACTCCGGAACAGCAAACGCAACAACACAATTTATACAACAAGACCCCATCAAATCCGTCAGCTCGAAAGAAGGGGTTACACCAACCTCGGCCCTGCTTTTACCGCCTATGCGAAGCCCCTCACGGGGCTTGATCCGGTATGGCAGATGATCTCACCCGGTGGGCAACACGCCACCACCGCATCGCGACAGGAGCGCCGACGTTGGTTGGACGAAGGTTGGCGCCATGATGGGGTGGCCTTCTACAGCGTGGCTTTTCCAAACGCCGTTCCAACCGGCGGGTGGGATGCTTGATTGCTGATAGCGACAACCAGCCAACGTCATATGCGTCTCGCACCTGCATCAACCCCCGGCTGGATCGACGAAATCCACGATGGTGTTCGCTACGGCCTGGCCGGCCGCGTGGTGGAGGAACGGCAGTCCGATGTCCAGAGGGTGACGATCATCGAGAGCGAGCGCTACGGCAAGGGCCTGCTGCTCGATGGCTGCTGGATGACGGCCGAACGCCAGGAGCGGCAGTACCACGAGGCGATCGTGCACCCAGCCCTGTGCGGCGCCGCCAGCATCGAGCGGGTGCTGGTGATCGGCGGCGGCGATGGCGGCACGGCCCGCGAGTGCCTGCGCCATCGGGGGGTGCAGCATCTCGACCTGGTGGAGATCGACGGGCTGGTGGTGGCGTGGAGCCAGCAGCATCTGCCCAGCATCGGCGGCTCCGCCTGGGGCGATCCCCGCTGTCATGTGACGGTGGGCGATGGCATCGCCTGGGCCGCCGCAGCCGCCGAAGCCAGTTACGACGTGGTGATCGTGGACGGCTCCGACCCGGCCGGCCCGGCCGAGGGCCTGTTCAACCGGGCATTTTTCGAGCACTGCCGCCGCATCCTGAGGCCCGGCGGTGTGTTCGCCACCCAGAGCGAATCGCCGGAATCCTTCCGCCAGGTGCATCTCGATACCGTGATGCTGCTGCGGGAGGTGTTCGGCCACGCCGACCCCCTGTATGGCTGGGTGCCGATGTATCCCAGCGGCTGGTGGAGCTGGAGCTTCGCCGCCGTAGACGGCCCGCGTTACCGCCAGCCGCTGCCGGAGCGGGCCGCGGCGGTGGCGGCCGGCTGCGAGATCTGGAGCCCCCGCTGGCAGCGCGGCGCCTTCGACGCCATCCCCGCCGCCATCGAACGCGCCCTCGCCTGAACGATGCCCGACCTCTCCTGTTTTGACGCCGACGGCGCCATTTACATGGGCGCCCGCCGCGACCCCCACGGCTGCGGCGTGGGTCTGTTCGGCGTGCCGTACGACGGCACCACCTCGTTTCGCCCCGGCACCCGCTTCGGACCGGCGGCGGTGCGGGAGGTGAGCAATGGGCTCGAAACCTACTGCCCCGAGCTCAACCGCGACCTGCTGGATCTGAGCTTCGCCGACCTGGGGGCGGTGGATATCCCCTTCGGCGCGCCAGAGCCGGTGGTGGCGGCGGTGCGGGAGGCCACCACCGCTGTGCTGGAGCTGGGATTGCGACCGCTGATGCTGGGCGGCGAGCATTCGATCAGCAGCGGTGCGGTGGCGGCGGTGGCGGCACAGCACCCGGATCTGGTGCTGGTGCAGCTCGATGCCCACGCCGATCTGCGTGAGGAATGGCTGGGCACCCGCCACAGCCACGCCTGCGCCATGCGCCGCTGCCTGGAGGTGCTGCCCAGCGGCGAGCTACGCCAGATCGCCATCCGCAGCGGCACCCGCGAGGAATTCGACGAGCTGCGCCACAGCGGCCGGCTGGTGGCGATCGAGGCCATGGCCGAGGCCCTGCAGCCGCTGCGGGGCCGGCCGCTGTATCTCACGGTGGATCTCGACTGGTTTGACCCGGCGGTGCTGCCGGGCACCGGCACGCCGGAGCCCGGCGGATTTCTGTGGAACGATTTCGCCGCCCTGGTGGCCGAACTCCGCAATCACCGGCTGGTGGCTGCCGATGTGGTGGAGCTGGCGCCCCAGCTCGATCCCTCGGGCGTGAGCACCGTGCTGGCGGCGAAGGTGACCCGATCGCTGCTGCTGCTGCTGGGTGCTCAGTAGCAGCAGGTGCCGCTGGCCCGTTGCTCCCGCAGGCGATCGTGCTCCTGGCCGATCAGCTGCAGGGCGAGGGAGGGGTGGTTGTGCAGCAGGTTGAGAAAGTGCAGGCGGTCGAGCCGCAGGATTTCCACCGGGGTGAGCGCCACGGCGTCGCTGCGGAACACACCGGCATTCCAGACGATGTCTTGATAACAGAAGAGCTCGCCGGCGCGATAACAGGTGCGGTCGCCGTTCTCAGCAAGCAATTCAACGATGCCGTGGCGTACGGCGTGGATGGCCCGGGCCGCGCTGCCGCGGCTGAAGATGCGGGCACCGGTGGGAAACGAGAAGGTCTCGCAGTCATTCTGCGCAGCCATCAGCTCCAGGGGAGCTCGGGATGCCGGGGTCGTGACCAATGCCGGTCACCTCCTGTGGTTGGGAACCCATCAGATATACAGCCCAGAATCTGAAATCGCCGGTTCGCTGGCACATCAGCTGCCGCCCAGGCGTGAAAACACAGAATCTCTTCAGTTTTCCCGCAGCAGTTCGCCAAGAACCAGCTGCCCGTCTTCGGCCTGGGCGCTGCGCCCACCACCACCGAGCCCCGGCAGCCGCGGCGGGCGGGCGGTCCAGTGATGGCACCAGAGATCGGAGGCCAGATCGGGATGAATCGGCAGCTGCCGCAGCTGGCACCAGCCCGGCTCAGCCGCACCTGGAGGGGTGCAGTGGCGGCAGCTGCGGCAGCAGGGGCGCTGACCCATCAAGGCGATGGAAGGGGCGCTCAACCTACACGCGTTGTGACGCATAGAGGGTGAGCCAAACCGGAATCACAGGCTTTCTTCCGGGATCGGTGGGGATTCGGTAGAAGGTGCGGCCCGGCTGCATAGGATCCGCCCCAACCGTTGTGGCGCCATGGCCTCTGATTCCACCCTGCGGCGCACGCCGCTGCACGGCGAGGCGGTAGCCACCGGCGGGCGGATGGTGCCGTTCGCCGGCTGGGAGATGGCGGTGCAGTTCAGCGGCCTGGTGCAGGAGCACACGGCGGTGCGCCAGGGCTGCGGCGTGTTCGATATCTCGCATATGGGCGTGCTCACCCTCCAGGGCGATGGGGTGAAAGACGCCCTGCAGGCCCTGGTGCCCAGCGATCTGTTTCGCATCGGTGCCGGCGAAGCCTGCTACACGGTGTTGCTCAACGAGGAGGGCGGCATCCGCGACGACCTGATCGTGTACGACCGGGGCCGCCGGCCCGGAGCTGCCGGCGACACCGACGAGGTGGTGCTGGTGATCAACGCCGCCTGCGCCGAGAGCGATACCGCCTGGCTGCGCCAGAACCTGGAACCGCAGGGCATCAGCATCACCGACCGCAAAGGCGGTGGCGTGCTGCTGGCGCTGCAGGGGCCCGAGGCGCCCAGCCGCCTGGAGGCGCTCACGGGAGAGGATCTCAAGGGGCTGCCGCGCTTTGGCCACCGCGATCTCACCCTGACCTACGGCCAGGGAGCCGCCGCCGGTGCCAGCGCCTTTGTGGGCCGCACCGGCTACACCGGCGAAGACGGCTTTGAGCTGCTGCTGGAGGCGGAAGCCGGCCTTGCCCTCTGGCGCCAGCTGCTGGCCGAAGGGGTAAGCGCCTGCGGCCTGGGTGCGCGCGACACGTTGCGCCTGGAGGCTGCCATGCATCTCTACGGCAACGATATGGATGCAACGACCACACCGCTGGAGGCCTCCCTGGGCTGGCTGGTGCACCTGGAGATGCCTGCCCCGTTTGTGGGCCGCGCTGCGCTGGAGCGCCAGAGCGCTGAGGGGGTGGCCAAGCGGCTGGTGGGGCTGAAGCTGCAGGGCCGCGCCATCGCCCGCCATGGCTATGGGGTGATCGCCGACGGCGCGGTGGTGGGCGAGGTGACCAGCGGCACCTGGTCGCCCACCCTGGGGGAAGCGATCGCCCTGGCCTACGTGCCGGCCGCGCTGGCCAAACCGGGCTGTGCGGTGGCGGTGCGGATCCGCGGCCGCGATGAGGCGGCGGTGGTGGTGAAACGGCCGTTTTATCGGCGCGGCTGAGCGGTGACATGCACCACCGGGGCCCACGACGCCCTGCACATCGAGGGCATCCGCGCCTATGGGTACACGGGCTTCTTTGCTGAAGAGCAGAAGCTTGGGCAGTGGTTTGAGGTGGATCTCACCCTGTGGCTGGATCTATCGCGCACCGGTGCGAGCGATGCGCTGGAGCAGAGCCTGAATTACGCCACGGTGGTGACCACGGTGCAGGGCCTGGTGCAGACGAGCCGGTATCGCACGATCGAGCGGCTCAACAGTGTGATTGTGGAGGCGGTGCTGGCGCTGGGGCCGGTGCAGCGGGTGCGCTCGCGACTCACCAAGGTGGCGGCACCGATCGCCGGCTTCGACGGGCGGGTGGCGGTGGAGATGGTGCGCGACCGCCATGACGCTTGAGCGGGCGGCGATCGCGCTGGGCAGCAACCTGGGCGACCGGCGCGCCACCCTCGACGCGGCGGTGGTGATGCTGATCGCCAGCCCGGGGCTGCAGCTGCTGGCGCGTTCCAGCTGGCAGGCCAGCGCGCCGGTGGGGCCGCTCCAGCCCGATTACCTCAACGGCTGCGCCGTGCTGGAGACCAGCTTGACGCCGGAAGCGCTGCTGCAGCGGCTGCTGGCGATCGAGGCCCACTTCGGCCGGGTGCGGGGCGCGCGCTGGGGCCCCCGCACCCTCGACCTCGATCTGATCTTTTACGGCCAGCGGCAACTGCGCAGCCCCCGGCTGGAAGTGCCCCATCCGCGGCTGCGGGAGCGGGCCTTTGTGCTGGGCCCCCTGGCGGAGATCGCCCCGAACTGGGTTGATCCGGCCACGGGGCAAACGGTGGCGGCGCTGGCGGCGCGCCTCAGCCCGCCGCGCCAGCCTGCTCCAGAACGCCCTTGCTGCTGGGGATAGCACCGGCGCGACGGGGGTCGATTTCGGTGGCCTGGCGCAGGGCGCGGGCGAAGGCCTTGAAGCTGGCTTCCACGATGTGGTGGGAGTTCACGCCATCGAGCTGGCGGATGTGAAGGGTGAGGCCGGCATTGTTGGCCACGGCCACGTAGAACTCCTTCACCAGCTCGGTGTCGTAGGTGCCGATCTTGGCTGCGGGAATCTGGAGGCCAAAGCTGAGGTGGGGCCGGCCGCTGCAGTCGAGGGCCACTTGCACCAGCGCCTCATCGAGGGGGGCGAGAAAGTGCCCGAAGCGGTGGATGCCACGCCGCTCGCCCAGGGCCTGGGCGAGGGCCTGACCGAGGGCGATACCCACGTCTTCGTTGGTGTGGTGATCGTCGATGTGGGTGTCACCGCTGGCGGTGATCTCGAGATCGATCAGGCCGTGGCTGCTGATCTGGTGGAGCATGTGATCGAGAAAAGGCACACCGGTGGCCGCCTGGCAGCGGCCGGAGCCATCGAGGTTGAGGCTCACGCGCACGTTGGTTTCGCCGGTAACGCGGTGGATGGTGCCGGTGCGCATGGGAGCCAGATCAGAAGACACGGAAGCGGTTGAAATGGTTCCAGTTGCGCGAATCATCGCCGATTTTCTGGAACAGGCAGGCCTTGCGTGCGGGGGAGGCCACCTCCTTGAAGTCATGCCGATTGGTGCGGATGAAATCGGCAGCGGTTTTCACGCTGGGCATCCACATGTCATCGAGAACGATGAAGCCCCCCTCAGATACCAGCTGAGCGTAGAGGTAAAAATCAACGAGCACATCATCATAGCGATGATTGCCGTCGATAAAGATCAGATCAAAAGATTGCCCTTCGCGGGCGAGATCGGTGGCGGCCCGATCGGAGCGATCCTCCATCAACCGGAATCGCTCCGCCTCGGCCGGCTGGGGGAATGCCTCGAGGGCGAGGGTGAGGCCGATGCCATGCCAGTACGACTTTTGCACGGGATCGATAGCCGTATGGTGACCCTTCTGGTTGTGGGCGAGGGCGGCCAGGATGAACTGGCTGCTGAAGCCATAGGCCATGCCGATCTCGAGGGTGGAGCGCGGCTGGATCGAGCGACACAGGTCGTACAGCATCCTGCCTTGCACGGGAGGAATCTTGGTGAGGCTGTCGATGGCGTGAAGCTCACCATCGCAACCCCGCTGAGGTTCGCTGGCGTAGAGGGAGAGCAAACGCGCCACAAATGGAGCCGGAAGCCCCGCGAGCGCTTGATCGAGCTCAGCCTGCGAAAACCCCTGGGAAGGCGACAACCCAAGAGCGGGAAGAAGCTTGGAGCCCAACTGGCGCACGGAAGACTGCATTGGCACGTTCAATGGTTTCTTGCAGTGGATTCATGGTCGCAAGATCAATGCAATGACACTGGCGACAGGATGCGCAGACTCAACAAAGTCGGCGGCTTCGATGCATGCGAACGGTGATGGATGGTGGTTCATTTTACCAGGGGGCAGCTGGTGGCCCGCCACGATGCCCCGCTGTTGCGGCCGCTCGCCCTGCGGCTCTCGCCCGAGCCATTCGCCTTGGAGTGGCAGGCCAATCCCCAGGCGGTGCTGAAACTGGCAGCCGCAACAGCAACCTGAGCAAGGCCCATGGCAAA
>JAYKGR010000153.1:0-10458 GCA_035285645.1 Cyanobacteriota bacterium
GCGAAAATAGCTCGATGCCAGGATAAAATTTCCGCATATTATGCATTCTGTTGTAGAAGCCACCCGATGGGTGGCTTTTTTTATTGGTGATTCGAGCTGCTGGCTCCTCCGGTCCTAGGGTTTGGTGGTGTGGAAGGCTACGGCAACGAAGCTGTCGACGGCAGCATGTTGACCGGCGTGGTGGGTTGGGTTGTCGGTACGGCAGCTGCAGAGCGTTCGCATCCCTGCGGAGTAGGCGGCGTCGAGTTCGGCGACCGAATCACTGATAAACAAAATCTGCTCTGTTGCGCGATTCAATTGGCTGGCGATCGTGCTGTAGCTGCTGACTTCAAGTTTTGAACCACTGCGGGTATCGAACCAGCCACAAAACAGGGGCGAGAGATCGCCAGCGTTGCTGAAGCGGTAGATCAGCTGTTGCGCAGCTACGGAACCCGAGGAATAGACCGCCAGGGCCAGCCCCTCGGCATGCCAACGCTTCAGCGCCGCCGGCACATCGGCGAACAGGGGCCCGAGGAGTTCGCCCTGGGCGTAGCCCTCTTTCCAGATCATTCCCTGGAGTTCCTTGAGGCATGGCAGTTTGCGGTCTTGGTGCATCAACCACTGCAGGTAGACATCCACTTGGTTGGGGTGGGTCATGAGCAGCTGGCAGGCCTGAGGGTGGCTGTCCTGCTGCCACGCCGTTTGCGCTTCGCGCAGCAGGGTCTGCACGGCCGCCTCGTGTTGGTGGTGGTGGAGAAAGCTCTGCATGTGGCTGCTGGCATAGGGAAAGAGCACCTCGCTCACAAACGACACCGGGCAGGTGGTGCCTTCGATGTCGAGCAGGATCAGCTCGGGTTGGGGTAGGCGGATAACCGAGGTGGGCGCCGCAGCCGCTGCCAACAGCACGGCGCGCCAGCGTTGTTCCAGCAGAAACTCGAGGATTTCCAGATGGCGGCGCGCTGTGGCCAGGTCGTCACCCCAGGCGTAGAGGCCATGGCCAGCAATCAACAATCCATAGGGTGCCTGGCTGAGCAGGGGTGCGGCAGCTTGGCTGAGGGCCTGAAGGTTCTGGTCGTTGGCGAGCACAGGCAGCTTCACGGCCTGCGCGTGGGTCACGATGCCGGCCAGGCCTTTGAGCATTTCGCGATCGCGCAGCTCCACGGAGGCGGCGTTGTGCCGGCCGCTCTGCTCCAACGCCCAGGCCGACAGCAACGTGCCTGACTGCGAGTGGGTGTGCAACACGGCGCCAGCGCCGGTTTGACGGATGATCTCCAAATGGAGCAGGGTTTCAGCGCTGGCACGGCCTTGCCCCTTGAGAACGTTGCCCTGGCCATCCACCACGAGCAGCTCAGCGGGTCTCACCGCACCCTTATCAACGCCGCTGGGTGCCATCAGCAGCTGCAGGGGCTCCCGCTGCAGCACGCAGCTGAAATTGCCTCCGGTGCCATCGCACCAGCCGCGTTGGTGCACGGCTGTCATGGTGCGGCACAGCTGGCGCCGCTGCGGCAGCGCGTCGCAAGACTGGGTTTCGGGGGTCATGGCTCCTGCTGGCAGCGGGGGCACCAATGGCTGCTGCGTCCCCCCAGCTTGCTGCGTTGGATGGTGGTTCCGCAGCGCCGGCAGGGCTGGCCGCCACGCCGGTACACCAGCGCCACGCCGCCATAGTTGCCGTTGGTGCCGGTGAGATCGCGAAAGTCGCGGAAGGTGGTACCCCCCGCTCCGATGCTTTGCTGCAGCACGTTCACCAGGGCCTGTCGCAGGTGCTCCAGCTGCGGTTCATGCAGGCGACGGCTGGGGGTATGGGGGTGGATGCCCGCCGCAAACAGCGACTCATCGGCGTAGATGTTGCCCACGCCGGCCACGAGGCGCTGATCGAGCAAGGCCGATTTGATCGGGCGGATCGATCCCTTCAGCTTCTCGCGCAGGTAGGTGGCCGAGAAAGCTTCGCTGAAGGGCTCCGGGCCCAGCAGGGCCAGGCCGGTCACCACCGCATGCAGGGGCCGCTCGTCGGGTGCCCACCACATCTGCCCGAAGCTGCGCGTATCCACAAACCGCAGCTCCACAGCGCCGTCGCACCAGAGGCGCACGCGGGTGTGGCTGCAGGGGGGTAGGGCTTGCTCCAGCCAGAGGAACTGACCGGTCATGCGCAGATGCACGGCCCAGGTGCCGGCTGGCACCCCGGCGCGATGCAGAGAGGCCAGCAGGTATTTGCCTCGCCGCTGCCAGGCTTCGATGCTGCACCCCTGCAGGCCCTGGCAAAACGAAGAGCCATCGATGTCGCCACCGATGGCTCGTGCGCGCAACACCTCGATCTGGGTGAGGGTGCGGCCGAGGGTGCGTTGCTCCAGGCCTCGGCGCACCGTTTCGACTTCCGGAAGCTCAGGCATGGGCAGGGGGTTGCCGGCAACACGGCCTGACGAACCGGATGATCACCTGAATTGTGGTGAAATGATCAGGCTTTCTCCAGCTCGGTTTCGGCAAAATTGTTGGTGTTGATGCCGCCTTCAGAGCCGCTGAAACCGTTGTAATTCACCTTGTCGAAGCGCACCACCACGGGGTAGCGGATCCCCGACGTGTCGATGGAGGCCACAGTGCCGACCTCATTGAACCAGTACGACTCTGGGCGCTTGATGCGCACTTTGTCACCGCGGGAGATGGCCATCGCTGGGCAGAAGCTGCAGGGTCCTGACGGAGTGACCTTACCCCCGGGCCCGGGGGAGCGCCGGAGCGGTGTCACGAATCGTCGCCGGGCTGGAGAGCCGGCACCGTGCCAGCATCACCTCCCCACCCGCCCGCGTCCATGGCCCTGCCCGAGGCCCCCTTGATCAGCCTCGACCTGCCGGATCCCGACAGCGAAACGATCAGCACCATGGACTTCATGGCCAAGCTGGAGGAGGCCTGGGAGGTCTGCGACCGCTTCGATCTGCAGACCGAGATCTGGAGGGGGCGGATTCTCCGGGCCGTGCGCGATCGGGAGAAGCGCGGCGGCGAGGGCCGTGGGGCGGGGTTTCTGCAGTGGCTCCGGGAGCAGGAGATCAGCAAAACCCGCGCTTACAGCCTCATCCAGCTGGCCGATTCCGCCGACAACCTCGTGGGCGAGGGGATGTTGGAAGAGGCCAGCGTTAACAACTTCTCGCGGCGGGCGTTTGTGGAAACCGCCCAGGCCGATCCAGAGGTGCAAATGATGATCAGCGAGGCCGCCAATGGCGGCCAGCAGATCACGCGGCAGCAGGTGCGGCGCCTGCATGATGAATTCACCGCTGCTACCAGTCCGCTGTTGCCGGAGGAGATCCGGCGCCGTACAGCCGAAAACCTGCTGCCCTCCCGGGCGGTTGCTCCCCTGGTGAAGGAGCTGGGCCGGCTGCCCGAACCCCAGCAGGATGACCTGCGGCGGGTGCTGGCCGAGGAGCCCGAGCTCGACCGTGTGCGCGATGTGACCCTCACGGCCCGCTGGCTGCACCGCATCGCCGAGTCGGGATTGGCGGTGCGGGCCTTCCAGCACGATGCGCTCGATCTGGAGAAGGCCCTGCAGGAAGCCCAGCGGCTCGATGTGCTGGGTGTTCTCGCCGATGCGGTGGGCCAGGCTCGCCAGCTGGAGGCGGCCGTGCTCAAGCTGCACACCAGCTGGCGGCGGCTGGGGGGAGCGCAGGAGCGGCTGTGGCTGGAAACCGGCAGCAGCACCCCGGCCCTGCGCACGGTGCTCGATGCCCTGCAGAGCCTCTGTGGTAGCACGATGCGCGTATCGCTGGGGGAGCTGGCCGGCGGCAAGCGCGTGCGGCTGCAGCTGGTGGAGGAAACCCCCGAGCAGCTGGAGGCGCCGCCCCTGCACGCTGGGGCGGAATCCACATCTGGCGCTCGCTAATCTCAGCAGGCCCCAGGGATGGTGTGAGCTTGGTGTCGGAGCCGCCCGCGTCAGACCCGCTGGCCGCAGCCCTGCGCCACCATTTCGGCTGGCGGGCCTTCCGGCCCGGACAGCGGCCGGTGGTGGAAGCCCTGCTGGAGGGCCGCGACTGCCTGGCGGTGCTGCCCACCGGCGGGGGTAAGTCGCTCTGTTATCAGCTGCCCGCCCTGGTGCGCGACGGGCTGGTGCTGGTGATCTCGCCGCTCGTGGCCCTGATGCAAGACCAGGTGCAGGGGCTGCAGGCCCGCGGCATCGCGGCCGCCTGTCTGCACAGCGGCCTCAATCTGTCGGGGCAGCGGCGGCTGCAGGGCTGGCTGGCCGACGGCCGGCTGCGGCTGCTGTACCTGGCCCCGGAACGGTTGCAGGCCGAAGCCACCCGCCGGCTTCTTGATGATCTGCAGGACAGCGGCCGCCTGGTGGCCCTGGCGGTGGATGAAGCCCATTGCATCAGCGCCTGGGGCCATGATTTCCGCCCCCACTACCGCCTGCTTGGCCAGTTGCGCAGCCAGTGCCCGGGGGTGCCGCTGGTAGCGCTGAGTGCCACGGCCGCTCCCCAGGTGCGGGCCGACATCATCCGCCTGCTGCGGTTGCGACGGCCCCTGATCCAGGTGCGTTCCGCCCGGCGCCCCAACCTGGCTTATGCCATGGCCCGTCGACCGGCCGATGCCCTGCCGCTGGTGCTGGAGGCCGTGGCCGCCGCCCGGGGGGCGGTGCTGATCTACGCCCGCACGCGCCGGTCGGTGGAGCAGTGGGCTGAGCGACTGCGCCAGGCCGGGCTGGGGGCCATCGCGTACCACGCCGGCATGGATGGGGGCAGTCGCCAGCTGGCTCTGGAGCATTTTCAGCAGCAGCAGCGGCCGGTGCTGGTGGCTACCGTCGCTTTTGGCATGGGGGTCGATCGGGGCGATGTGGGCCTGGTGCTCCATCTCGATCTGCCGGCCAGCGCGGAGGGGTACCTGCAGGAGTCGGGCCGGGCGGGGCGCGACGGCCAACCCGCGCGTTGCCTGGTGTTGTTTGATCCGGCCGATCGCGCCAGCCTGGGTTGGGCGATCCGCTCCGGCGCTCCGCAGGCTGGGGATGATCAGCGTCTGATGCTGGCGCAGCAGCAGCTGCGGCGCATGGAGGCGGTGGCGGAAGGCGATGGCTGCCGCGAGCAGTCGCTGTTGCTGGCGGTGGGAGAGCTGGTGCCCCCCTGCGGCCGCTGCGACAACTGCCTGCGGGCAGATCGGCGGCTCACCGATTGGTCGGCTCAGGCGGCCCAAGTGCTGGAGGCGCTGGAGGCCCGCAGCGGGCGCGAGTTGCGCTACCTGGCGGTGGATCTGGCCGATATCCATGGCCGCGATGCCGACCGCTGGGGCTGGCTGGCGCGCCGGCTGGTGCAGGAGGGGCTGGTGAGTGAAAGCGACGACGGCATGCAGCGGCTCTGGCTGCAACCCAGTGGCCGCAGTTTTCTGCGGGATCCGTGGCCCTTGCCCTGGGCGGCCTGAGGCCGCATGCCGCGATCAGTTGCCGCGGCTGCTGCAGAGATCGCGCACCAGTTGCTGTTCGTCGTCGGACTGGGGCTCATCCCAGCTCTTCCACTGGCCCGAAGGGGTGGTGGCATTGAGCTTGCGGGCGCCGCAGTTGATCGCCATGTAAACGGTGGCCCCATCGCGGTTGAGGGTGGGTGCCACGAAGCTGCCGCCCATGGGTTGCCAGTTGGCCCAGTCCACCTGGAGGGGGCCGTAGCTGCGCCAGTCGGAGCGGGCGGCTGCTGCAGGGGCCGCTGCGGCGGCGGGGGCCGCGGCTGCTGCTGGCTTCACCGTGGCGGCGGCGACGGTGCTGCGGGGCTGGGTGGTGCGGGGTTGGGTGGTGGTCGCCGGGGCTGCGGCGCGGGCCACGGGTGTCTGGGGGCGGGGTTTGGGGGTTGGGGCCGCCGCCGGGGCGGGAGCCCCGCTCAGCCGCAGCCGGGTGCCGCTCACCAGATGGTCGGGATCGCTGAGCCCGTTGATGGCCACCAGCCGGCTCACCGGCACGCCGTAGCCGGCGGCGATTTCGGAGAGGCTCTCGCCGGGGCGCACGGTGTGGCTGCTGGCGCCACGGGGATAGGCGGGAGCGGCGGCAGAGCTGGCGCTGCTGCTGCCGCTCCGCACTTTCAGAGTTTGCCCCGCCTGCACGAGGTCGGCATCCTTGAGGCCATTGATCTGCATGAGCCGCGCCACACTGAGCCCCTCACGCGCGGCGATTTCGGAGAGGGTTTCGCCCGGCTGCACCACCACCGACCCACCGCCGGCGCTGCGGCTTGCCCGGCTGGCGGCCGGGGCGCTGCCGCCCGGCAGGCGCAGGCGCTGGCCCTCTTCCACATGATCGGGATTGCGCAGGCCGTTGATCTCCATCAGCCGGCTCACGCTGACGCCGTGGCGTTCGGCGATTTCGGAGAGGGTTTCACCCGATTTCACGACAACGTCGGCTGCCAGGCCGGGCATGGGCAGCAGCAGGGCGAGGGTGAGGGCAACAACAGATGGGCGCATGGCGCTCACACACGCAGATGGCTGGCGGCACGTTAAGGAACCCGCAAGCCCTCGCCCAGCCCCCGGAGCGACTTTTTCGCGGATGAGGCTGAATCAGCCCAGCAGCCGTCGCACCAGGGGCAACTTGCCGGCGTAAGGGGGGTAGCGAAACGGCAGATCGAGCCGAAACGGCCGTCGCAGCACGCTACGCAGGTGCGAAAAGGTGTCGAAACCGGCCTGGCCGTGGTAGGAGCCGATGCCGCTGGGGCCCACGCCGCCGAAGGGCAGGTCGGGAATCCCCACCTGGAGCACCACGTCGTTGATGCAGACGCCGCCGGAGCTGGTGCC
The DNA here is from genome assembly GCA_035285645.1 of Cyanobacteriota bacterium. GTDB lineage: Bacteria > Cyanobacteriota > Cyanobacteriia > PCC-6307 > Cyanobiaceae > Cyanobium. Next base: position 6,718 of record JAYKGR010000153.1, read on the forward strand.
CTGCAGGATGCGGCGCTGGGCGTGGTCGCTGCGCGAAAAGAGATAGAGGGCCAGCGGGCGGGGGCGCCGCTGGATGCTGGCGATCGCTTCGTCGAGGGTGTCGACGGTGAGCACCGGCAGCAGCGGCCCGAAGATCTCCTCGGCCATCAGCGGATCGTTGGGATCGTCCACGCGGATAAGGGTGGGGGCGATGCGCCGCCGGCTTGGATCGATGCTTCCACCCCGCAGGATGCGGCCATTGAGGCGGGCGCCCTCCAGCAGGGCGGCCAGCCGTTGAAACTGCGCCCCATTCACGATCGTGGCCAGGTCGGGCGACTGCAGGGGATCGGGGCCGAAGCAGGCTTCGATGCGGGCACCCATGCGCTCCACCAGGCTGTCCACCACTCCGCGCTGCACCAGCAGGTGGTCGGGGGCGATGCACGTCTGGCCGGCGTTGAGGGCTTTGCCCCAAACCAGCCTCCGGGCGGTGACATCGAGATCGGCATCGTTGAGCACCACCGCCGGACTCTTCCCCCCCAGCTCGAGGGTGACCGGCGTGAGATGGCGGGCGGCGGCGGCCATCACCAGCCGCCCCACCCGTTCGCCGCCGGTGAAGAAGATGTGGTCGAAGGGTTGCTCCAGCAGCGCCTGGGCCACGGTGCCATCGCCCTGGGCGACGAGCACTGAGTTGCCGGCGAAGGCGGCCTGGATGATCCGCTCCAGCACGGCGGCGGTGGCCGGTGCCTGCTCCGAGGGCTTGAGGATGGCGGTGTTGCCGGCCGCCAGGGCGCTCACCAGCGGCTGAAGGGTGAGGGAGAGCGGGTAGTTCCAGGGCCCGATGATCAGGACGCAGCCGAGGGGTTCGGCGATCACCTCCGCCCGTCCGGGCCGCAGGCTGAGGGGCACCGCCACCGGCCTCGGCGCCATCCAGCGGCGCAGGCGCCGCCGGCAGAGGTCGATCTCCTGCCGCACCGCCACCAGTTCAAACCAGGCTTCCACTTCGGGTTTGCCCAGGTCGGCGGCCAGGGCTGCGAGCACGGCGGTTTCGTGCTGCTGAAGGCCGCGTTCCAGGCGCTCGAGCTGCTGCAGCCGCCAGGCGATGGGGCGGGTGTCACCCTGGCGCACGGGCTGGCGCAGGCTGGCGCTGCAGGGCAGCTGGGCGGGGGGGGCGGTGGCCGGGCTCGACATCGGGGCGTGGGCGCGGCCTTCAGGCTGGCAGAGCCGCCGGCCCGACGTGGGAGGTGAGGCCTGGTTCCGGCTGGCAGCCGCGGCGGAACAGCTCCAGCCGCAGGGCATCGAGCTGGGGTTCGCTGGGCCCTTCAAAGGCAAAGATCAGCAGCCAGGCCAGGGCCAGATCCTGGCGTTCGAGCAGCTGCTCGATCGCCTGCCGCCAGGCGGTGGGATCGCGGCCCAGGTTCGCCAGCAGCCGCTCGGCGGTCGCCATGCGGTCGGCGGAGGCGGCCGTGAGCTGCAGGCTGGCCACATGGCTGGCTTCGGCGCCTTCGGGGCGGAGGCGCAGCAGCACCGTTTCGCCGGGGCGGAGTGGCGCCAGGGGCCAGCGCAGGGGCCCCTGCAGCGGCGCCTCCGGCCGGCTTACCTCCCGCCATAGCAGGGTGCCATCGCGTTCGATGCGAATTTCAGCCAGCGGCTCGGCCACAAACACGGTGGGTCGCGCCAGGGGCACCTCGGCGATCGCCACGCCGTTGCGGTTGGCCTGCACCAGCGGGCAGATCACGCACACATGCGGTTCGTTGAGGGCGAGCAGCGGCCGGGCCCGGGGCGCGCCCGGCGTGAGGGCGAGCAGCAGGGCCACGGCCGAAGTCAGCCCCAGAAGTCGCACCATCGGCAGCGCTCAGCGTCAGCTGTCTCCACTGTGGGGCCATCCGGTGCGTTCGACCGCATCCAGGTAGATGCGCAGCAGTTGGGCACTCACCACCGCCGGGCTCCAGAGCTGTTCGGCCCGCAGGCGGGCCGCATCGCCCATCTGCCGGCGTCGGGCTGGATCGGCCAGCAGGCTGGCGAGGCCGTGGGCCAGGTCGTGGCTGTCGTAGGGGCGGGCGAGGTAGCCGGTGCGGTTGTGCTCCACCGCATCGGGCAGGCCGGTGCAGTGAAAGGCCACCACGGGCACGCCGCAGGCCTGGGCTTCGGTGGCGGATTGGGGCAGATTCTCCTGCCGTGAGGGCACCACCACCAGGTCGCAGGCGCTGTAGAGCATCGCCAGGCTCTGGTCGTCGCTCAGCAGCCCCATCCAGTGAATCGGCAGCCCCAGCCGGGGCGGCTGGGCGGGCTGCGACTGGCCCATCACCACCGCTTCCACCCCCGGCAGGGTGGTGGCGAGCCGTTGCAGGGCGGGCTCCAGCAGCGACCAGCCCTTGCGTGGATCGCGCCCACCGCCGATGGCGCCAAACAGCACCAGCGGCACCTGGGCCGGCAGGCCAAATAAGCGCCGGGCCAGCTCTTGGGGCCAGGGGCGGTACACGTCGGTGGGCAGGGGGTTGGGCAGGGCCAGCACCGGCCAGCCGGCCATGAGGGCGGAGCGGCGGGCACAGTCGGCCAGCCAGCGGCTGGGGCACACGATGGTCACCGGCTGACGCCAGTGGCGCCGTTTGCGATTCCAGGTGAGGCGGTCGATGTCGAGGCCGCGGTCGCCGGCGGGGCGGTTGCGGCGGTGGTAGCCGGCCACGTAGCGCTCATCGCTCAGGTTGGCGGGGTAGTGCTCGGCGCCGCTGAAGGCCCAGCTGTCGTGGAGGGTCCACACCTGGGGGCGGCGCAGCCGACCGATGGCCTCAATGGAGATCACCTCCTTCTGCACCCAATGCAGATGCAGCACATCCACCGGCGCCCGGTTGAGCTCCCGATCGAAGCGGGAGGGCAGCCAGCCGGTGCTGCGCAGCACGGGATTGGCGCTGCGTTGCAGCCGGTTGGGCCATTCGGCCAGCAGCGGCCGCAGCCGGGCGGCCACCTTGGCGGCGGTGCCTCGGGGGCCGATCACATCGGCGGCATCGCTGCCCCGCTCGGTGACGCGCAGCAGGCTGGCCACGCCCTGCTGCCGCAGGGCCCGGTGGGTGCGCCACGCAGCCCGGGCGGCCCCCACGCCGCCATCGGCGCGCGACACCAGCATCACCCGCAGATCGGTGTCGGCGGGGGCGGCGGTGGGTGCAGATGCGTCGCTCATGGGGAGGTCGGCCGTGGGGCGAGCCTGACAGGTCGGTTGTTGGGCGGTGGGGCGGCTGCGTTGGGCCAGGGGAGGCCACCTGATTCCGCCTGCCTGATCAAGAGCCATGCAACGACGTTGGCGAAGCCCTGGAGATCGCCGGCAGCCCCACCAACGCGAAACGCCTTGGGAATGCTCACCTGCCCCTCGCTGGTGATCGAGCTGGTGATGGCTGCGGACAGCTCGCACGGGCTGACCTGATGAAGCCCTTCGCCTGGAGCCCTGAGACAAATGCTCAACTTCTGGCCGAGCGGCAGCTGTGCTTCGAGGCGGTGGTGGTGGCGATTGCGGCCGGTGAACTGTGCAGCGAAGCCAACGGGCCTGAAAGACCAGCGGATCAACATCCGCCTCTCCAGCGCTGATCAGCAGCGTGCTGCACAAGTTCGTGAGCGGCACGTTGCAGGAGTGCACCACGATCCGTACAAAGCCCTTGACGAGACTTGAACTCGTGACCTCTCCCTTACCAAGGGAGTGCTCTACCGCTGAGCTACAAGGGCATGTGGAAGGTGGGCCGGGTTGGATTTGAACCAACGTAGGCAGAGCCAGCG
>JAYKGR010000154.1:0-19130 GCA_035285645.1 Cyanobacteriota bacterium
CGCGGCATCCCCGTCAGCCTGCCCTTCTGGTCGGAGGCGATGCCCTTGCCGAAGTCGTGACTCAGACGCTGGCGCGGCGACGCCGCACGGTGGTGAGGGTGGCTGCTCAAGGTGGATCCCCGCTCCATGGTTCATGCCTGTCGTTTGCCCAACTGCAAGAGGCCTTGGCTGCCCTAGAGGAGACCCCACTAGCGGCGGCAGGCTTCCTGTCGCCGGATCTGCTGGAAAACCTGCAGCAGGCCCTTGTGTGCCAGCGCCGCTGGCCGGCAGCTCGGATGGTTGTTCTCGCCCATGCCTTTGCGGCTGCAGATCCACTGGGTGATCTGCTTGGTGGTCTGGGAGTGGTGTCTGCGGTGGATCTCGTCGCTGATGCCGTGGTCACCACCGCCTTTGGCGAACGGGTTGAAGGAGTCATCAGGGTTCTGGAGCAGACCCTGCTGTTGGTTCGATTTCAGCTGACGGCCGAAGACACGTTGTGCGGGCGCAGCATCGCCCGTGTTGAAAACGGGTATGGGGTGACAGTCCTGTCGCTGCAGCGTCAGCAACAGCACGACAAGGTCGTGCTTCCAAGACCCGATCTGATGCTGGGAGCCGGTGATGGATTGCTGGTTCTGGCCACGGCTCCTAGTCTGCGGCGTATCGAGCTCGGTCAGATCAGCCCCCCGGTGGCGGAGCTGGTCATCCGCTGTCCGTCCACCATCGGTCAAGAGGCTCGCTTTCAGATCCGCCAGACCTTGGCCCGCTGGCTGGGTTGCGCCCCTGGAGATTTCAACACCTGGCTTGATGGGGGCAGCCACCTCACCCCGCCGCTGGATGGAGAGATCCGAGATCTTCTTCATCAGGATCTGCGGCGTCTGGGTGTGACGTGTGAATCGCTTCCGGTGCGATTTGATCCGCTGCCCGACGAGCATCACTGAGCACCCGGTACAAAACGGCTGGTGATTCCTGCAGCAATTGGATCCAATGCTCCAGATAGGCGGCATGGTGGGTGACCTCCGCACCGATCTCCAGACGATCGCCCAACAGTGCAGCCCCCAATTCTGCGACCAGCTCCTCGCGGGCGTAGGCCCGCCTCTGCTCCTCGGATCCATCGAGACGGCCGTTGAGGTCGCGGTTCAAGCGGCTGGAATGACCACTGGAATGAATCGCCTCATGGGCCCAGGTGGCGTAATACGCCGGTGCCGAAACAAAGGCGCACCGCGGCGGTAACAGGATCTGATCCGTCTGCGGTCGATACAGAGCCTGATCGCCACCATGGGAGACCGGTACAGGCCAGCTGCCGAGTAGGGCCTCGGCAGCGGCCAGTCGAACGGGCTCCGATCGCCGTTCCTGTTGATCGATCTGACGACGTCGATCCAGCAAGCGTGGCAGGGCGTCGCCCACCAGATCGGCCGCATTGAAAATCGGCAATGGGCGATACGTCACCCAGCTGGTTCCCGTGTCGGCATCGGTCGGGTGCTCGCATTCCATGCTCCGGCGGCGATGCACCTGCGGTCGCAGCACCACCACAGCTTTGCTGCCCCGTCGCGGCACCAGGCCCTGGCGTCGTGCTTCGCCATAGCCACACCAATAGGGCAGTGAGGAGGCCCGCTGCTGCAGACCGAGCGTCAGCAGGATCGGGTTGGCACCCCGATAGCGACGGCCCGAAATGAGATTGACATGATGGCCCCCATCGAAGCTGTCCCAGGGACGCCGCCAGGGAGACACTCCTGCGGCCATGGCTGTCACCAGGGCCTCCACCAGACGTTGGTCGGCTGTCGTGGTCGGCGAGTGCGGCGCCGGCTTGGGGTCGCGGGTGAGAGAAGGATGAGACGAAGCTGACATGATCGCGGTCGGGCTCCGCACGCGATCCACGGCTCCCGCTCCATCTCCTGGATGCCACCAGCTGTCTCAGCAGTGCGTGGCGAAGCGATTCAGGGGCCGCGCCAATCAAGGCCGGGCAAGCCGGGCACAATCGCCACCGTGGTTTGGCGGTAGGCCCCGTATCCCTCATGCAGGGCGCACAGATGCGCTTCCTCCCGATGCGCCTTCTGCACCAGCACCACCGCCAGAAGCACCAACAGAGCCAAATGCAGGAGACTGCCCAGAAGCACCACCACGCCCAGAGAGCAGAGCAGCACGGCCTGATACAGCGGATGACGGCAGTGGCGATAGGGTCCATCGATGATCAGCGGCGCTCCGTCTATCGGACAGGGAAGCGGCGTGAGGCTTCCGCCTAGCCCTCGCGCGCTGAGGGCTGCGCGCCACAGACCCAGCGCCAACACCAACCCCCCGAGTACACGAAGCCAGGCAGGCCAAAGCACACCCAGGCTGAGCGGCGATGGCGTGGGCGGCAGGCAATGGGCCGCGATCACCAGCAGTTGGGCGAGCAACCACCATTCTCCCCGTCGGTTGGTGAGCCAACCTTGCCAGCTGAAGCCCCAGCGCTGCACCCAGAGCAGTCGTGAGCGTGGGGAGTTCAAGCTGAAGCGGATGGTGGTGGACCGGCGATGGAAGGAAATGGCTCGGGGGAGACTTGAACTCCCGACCTTGGGGTTATGAATCCCACGCTCTAACCAGCTGAGCTACCGAGCCGAGCCACGTGACTGTAAGGGATGGCGGGCGCAGACCTAGGGTTCAGGCCCGGGGAGGCAGGAACTCCATGGGATTGGCCGCACCCCGGCCGGCGGGATGAATCTCAAAGTGCAGGTGAGGGCCAGTGCTACGACCGGTGCTGCCCATCAGGGAGACCGTGGCACCCTGTTGAACCAGATCGCCCTCGCGTACCAAGATGCGACTGTTGTGGGCGTAGAGGGAGCGGCTGCCATCGGCATGGGTCAGCTCCACCAGAAAGCCATAGCCACCATCGTGCCAACCCGCGAAGGTGACTCGTCCAGTCTGGGCGGCCACAATCGGCGTACCCACGTTGTTGGCAATGTCGATGCCCTTGTGCATGCGTCCCCAACGCCAGCCATAACCAGAAGTGAAGACACCCTTGGAGGGCCAGATCCAGGCACGGGTTGTTGCTGGTTCCTGAAAGGGACGATGGGGAGCGTTGTCGTAGCTGGGTGTCTCGGGCCAGCTCACCCCGCCGCTACCGACGGGCTTGAGGCCCAGGAGCATGCGAGAGCGACCGGGAGCTGACTGGGCCAGCCTCACCTGGGTTCCAACCACCAACCGGGCAGCTTCCAGGCCGGGATTCAGCCGCAGAAGATCCTGGAGAGTGATGTTGTAGCGCTGAGCGATTTTCAACAGGGTGTCGCCCATCCGCACCACTCCCGATTCTTGGCGCAGCGGCGGTGGCGGTTGGAGAGCAACGGCCCCACCGACCGGCGCGGAGAGCATCGCATCCCAGGTGCTGACAGCTGGACGATTATCGCTGGATGATGCTTCTGAAATGACCTGATCTAGTTGATCGCTGTGACCACTATCAGCAACTGCTGAAACAAGAGGAATGAGCGCAGGAGCGCCGAGAAGTGCTGGAAGAATAAACTGGAAAGGCTTCATGCGTTTTCACCCATCGGTACAAGACCCGTTAGAGAAGCCAACATCTTCGGGCCGCGCAGACCATAGCCCATGGCAACCCAGGCTGCAAGGCCTTGGGGAAGATCAGAATTTGAAATGAGCGGCAGATCGATTGCGGCGCAGTGGATTCAGGCGATTATGGCTGCAGGGATTTTAGCCAAGATGCGGCGGGATCCCGCTGACCCTGACGCTCGGCCTCAAACAGCGCCACCGCCACGGCGACGGAGAGGTTGAGGCTGCGCACACCGCCGCCGCCCGGGGCTGCGGCGCGGGACATGGGGATCCGCAACTGATGGTCGGCCCGCTGGCGCCAGACCGAGGGCAGGCCGTCGGTTTCCCGGCCGAACAGCAACCAGTCATCCGCCTGGAAGCAATGATCCCAGAGGCAGGCCTCCGCATGGGCAGTGAACGCCAGCAGTCGGCCCCCACGATTCTGGCGCTCCCGCTCGAACGCCTCTCCATCAGGGTGGCGATGCAGGTCAACCCATGGCCAGTAGTCGAGACCGGCGCGACGCAGCTGGCGATCGCTGATGCTGAAACCAAGGGGCTCGATCAAATGCAGTTCGCGACCGAGAGCCGCACAGGTGCGGGCCACATTGCCGGTGTTCGGCGGAATCTGGGGCTGGAACAGCACGATGCGCGGAGCCATGCTTCAGGAGGGCACCGGCTGGCCGAGCTGGCTGAGGTTGATGGCCTGCTGTTGCATCACCAGCCAGCACTGGTCGCTCCGCTGGGCGAGGCTGCTCTGAAGGCTGCCAAGGCGCTCCCGAAAACGATGCCCTTGCAGCGTGGCCGGCACCACACCCCAGCCCACCTCTTCACTGACAACCACGAGTTCAGCCAGGGTCGCTTCCATCGTGTTCAGCAGTTCGTTGCAGCGGCTCTGCCAGGCAACGGAGGAGTGATCGAGCCCGGCGGCCACCCAGGTGCCAAGGGAATCCACCAAAGCCAGATCACCAGGAGCAAGCGCTGCAAGCGCAGGCGCCAATGCATCACCCACTTCACGGCAGCACCAGTGCTCCGGTCGACGGCGGCGATGGCGCTCCAACCGGCGTTGCCAGTCGGCATCGTCGGCAAGGAGAGGTCCGGTGGCGAGGTAAACCACTGTTCGACCGCTCAAAGTCGCCAGGTGTTCAGCCCAGCGGCTCTTGCCGCTGCAGGTTGGACCGCTGACGAGGATCAGTCGTGAGGCCATGGTCAACCGCCACCATTCATGTTGCGTAGTGTGGCCACAGAGGATGGAGACACGCGATTGAGGTAACGGAAGATCCAGTATTTGAAAATCGTTGCCAGAATGACAGGAAAGGTAGCAATAAAAAGCATGATAAAGTTTTCCCTGGCCGGCAAGCCCAGATGATCCGCAACCCCATCGAGCAATACCGTCCAGCCTTCTGGGCTATGAAAGCCTACAAATATATCAGTGAATAGGATGATCGAAAATGCTTTGGCGCTGTCGCTGAGGCCGTAAACAAGTTCATCAATAAAGGCGCGTAGGATTTGCAGGTCGCGACGCCCCAGCAAGCACACTACGGCGAAACCAATCAATCCACAAAGGTCAGCAAGCACATTCTTGATGGCTTCGGTACTTTCGCTGTCGGCCTCCTCCTTGAGCTGCTGAGCCCTTGTCATCAAACGCTTTTGAAGCTCTTCTCGCGACGGCAGACTCTCACCTTTGAGAAGAGCATCAAATTCGATCTCGGCCTGGTAGATGCGTAGTTTCTCAACGGCTTTTTCTTCGAGCTTTGGTTTTGGATACGTGAGAAATGCATTGTCGGGAGCGAATCGATCGACCAGTGGCGACACCAAATAGGTGCGGCTCACCTGTTGCACCAACACCGGCACCAGGATCATCAACAGCAAAATGCGAAGCGACACCACCGTGGAATCGCGCCGGCGGCGAAAACCCGCCACGACGGATGCTTCTGCGTCGGGATCGAGTTGGCGTCGAACCTGATCAACCACGCCAACCAGGCTGCGTGGCAACACCTCCGTTTTGCGACTGAGGGCCGGCAACGCCCGCCGCCGGTTGTCGTAGCGGCCCACCACGGTTTCAATCAACTGAGCCTGGCGCAGCTCCTGGCCACTCAGCTCTGGTCGACGCGGTTCGATAGCTTCCAGCGATTGGCGGCAGACCTGAAGGGCGCTGCGAAAGCGGCGCAGGATCTGAGCCTGAATCCCCTTGGGGAGGTTGAGCTCCAGTTCCGGACGCACCGGACGATCGTTGTAATGCTCAAGCTCAAGACTCTGAATCAGGAGTGCAGCTTCATAACCGCGCTCCAGGTCATTGCTCAGATCCAGCGAGCTGGCTCGACCCAATGTTCCGATCCAATCCGTGAGGCCCATAGCGATAGAACAGGAGGGTGATCAGCGTGAAAACACCCACCAGGTGAGCATCGGCACGATCGAACCCACCACCAACAGCACCACCACCCAGGTGAGGGCATTGCTGGAGGCCGTCTCCTCCTGGCTGGGCACATTGGTGGGGATCGCTACCGCCTCCGGCTGGATGGGCTCCCCCGGATCCTCGCCACCCTGCAGCACCGCCGCCAGACGCTCCAACCCACCGAGCACACCCTGGCGATAGCGACCGCCATCGCGCAGCAACGGTGTGACGGTGGCTCTTGCCGTGCTCGATAGGAGATCAGCGGGAAGCTGTCCTGCAAGGGCTGGATCGGCCACCAGGCTCACAGCGGTGTTCTGGGTGTCGATCGCCATCAACAGAAGCGGTGGCGATCCTGCCGGCTGGCTTTCCGCCCAGCGCTGACGCAACTGCCCAGCCAGCGTCTCCAGGTCAAGGCCATAGTCCAGATGGTCCACGGTGACGAGGCGGGCGTCGATGCGATCGCTGGCAAACGCCTGCAGACGACGGTTGATCTCCCCGGCTGTGGCCCGGCTCAGAACACCGGACTGATCGAGAACCGCGTCAGACGGTGGGCTTGCCGGCAGATCGGAGAGCCCGAAGGCCAGCGCCGGTGCCGCTGGACAAAGCAGCAACAGCAGGGAAAGCAACAGGGCGGGGAGTGTGGCCAAGTCGAAAACAGGATCGACCCCCAGTCTGACGCCCCCAACGGTTCTGGGCAGCCAAGACAATGGAGCCTTGTCAATCAACCTGTGATGGCGCTGCCACCCGCCGCTCGGCTCTGTAGGGCTGGGGGAGTCCTTGCCCTGGCGCTCACGGTGCTCAACCAGGGCACGGCTGCAGTCGTGATGCCAGCGCTGCAACGGGCATCGGTGCTTGCTGGAGCGCTGGCGGTGGCCTTGATGCTGGTGGGAGCACTCTGGGAGCGGCTGGAGCCCCAGGGGGCTGAGCGAAAGGCGCTGCAGGGCGAGGAAGGCCTGCAACTGGCCGACGGTCTCAGTGATGCGTTGCGACAGGAACTGGCCTGGGGCAGCCAGATGCTGCTCACGGCCACACCCGCAGCCGTGGTGTTGGTGCAGGGTCCCAATCAGGCGCTGCTGCGGCGAGGCCTGCTGGCCACCACAACCTTCACTCCGGGAGCGATCTGCCAGCGCTGCCGCCAACAGGGCCGGGCGATCTCTCTGGTGGATCTGCGCCTTTACCCTGGCCGCGATGAGTTCGCGGCTCTGCTCAGCGATCTGCCTTCGGTGCTGGTACAGCCCATCGGCAACGAGGGCTGGGTGCTCCTTGGCGGTTGGTCGGCCCGCTGCTTCAGCCGCTCCGATCTGATCTGGTGTGAGGGTTGGGCGCGGCGCCTGGAACCGCTGATCGCCCCCATCAACGCGGCTGAGCCAGGGGCAGCCGACTGAGCACACGGCCACCGGGGGATGAAAACACCAGCGCGGCCCTGTTTCCCAGCTGACCTTGCAGATGCTGGCTGTTGGTGGTGCTGCGGCGGTTCGAATCCTGCAGGCGCACCGCACCAGAGGCTTCGATCGACTGGTCGCGCCAATTCCAGCGGCAGCGGTCAGCCTGAAGCACCACATCCGGACGCTCCAGAACACAGGCGGCAGCCACGCTGATCCACGCGTCTGGCAGGGTGAGGCTCAGACCACGGCCACGCACACGCGCCTGAGCCACGGTTCCGGTGAAGGGGTCGGTACTGGCAGCTTTGAGATCGATCAGATTGAGTCGCACGGCGCCGAGTCTGAGGTTGATCGCCTCCACAGGGTCACGAAGCTGTACCGGGGGCTGCAGCGCGAGCCACTGCTCCGCTGTGTTGCCCCTCAGCGCAGTGGCCGTTAAACCTTGCACAGGCTGAGATGGAGAGCGGCCCGGTGGCCGTCGCACCAGGTTGATGGGCCCCGAAGCCTGAAGGGCGCCACTGTTCAGGTCCCAGCGCAGGGTACCTGTGTTGAGAGCCATCTCCGGATCGCCGCGACCGACCGCGTCACCCTGACGCCAGCGCTGGAGCTGGGGCCGGCCCATCAATTCCAGCCGGTCTTCATCGGTATGCAGGATGGCGCTCTCTGCCAGGAGTCGATAGCGGCCCGTGCGGGCGTGGGGCTTGCGGTCGATCACCACCTCGGACCGGGCTGGAATCCAGCGCACCCGCCGGCCTTCAATCACCGCAGGGGAAGGTTCCAGACGTTCGATCCGTGCCCGGCCCTCCAGCAGGATCAGCTGGCCATCGTTCAGCACCGTTCCCGTGTCGGCCGACAGTCGGTACCGCGCCAGGCCACGGGCATGGATCACACCGAGGGGTTGGCGGGCCCGGGCCAGGCGCCGCCGCACGTCGTAGCGGGCCTCGGGACTGCTGAGTTCCCAGGTCACGCGACCCCGTTCATCCTGATGGCGCAGCCTGAGTGCTTGGAAGACGAAAGCCGGAGGGGTATCCGAGCGGGGCGGCGGGCCTTGGCAGCCCATCAGGCCGACGATCCCCAGGCTGGCCAGCAAACCGAGGCGTGGGCTCACAGCGGTTGATCCAACTCAAGCCGTTGCAGTACTGGAACCGGTGGTGGCATCGGAGTGCCCGCAGCCAGCCCACCCCACCGCAGCGCGTCATCCCAGGGAACCGTGGAGCGCTCGCCCGGCCCGCTCACCACCGGCTCACAGCCCAACTGCAACAGCATGCGCTCCGACAGATCGGGCAAAAGCGGGGCCATCAGAACAGCCAGCCAGCGACAGGCCTCCAACACGGCATAGAGATCGGCGGCCACTTCCGCCGCCATGCCCTCCTGTTTGATCCGGGTCCAGGGGGCGCGAGTATTGAGATAGCCGTTGGCGGCATCGGCCAGGGCGATCAGACCATCAGCCGCCAAGCGGAAATCGAGTTGGTCGAGCCCCAGGCGCAGCTGCTGACGGCAGCTGATTGCAGCCTGCGCCAATGGATGATCGTGACCGGTGGCCAGCCCCGGCTCTGGTATCGCATCGGCGAACCACTTGCGCGCCATGGAGGAGGTGCGATTGAGCAGATTGCCGATCGTATTGGCCAGCTCACTGTTGACTAGGTCAACAAAGCGTTGCTGCTGAAAATCACCATCATCTCCAAACGCAATGTCTCGCAGCAGATACCAGCGCACCGCATCGCGACCACAGCGTTGCAACAGCACCTCAGGATCCAGGACATTGCCGAGAGATTTTCCCATCTTCTGGCCTTCACGTGTCAGGAACCCGTGCCCGAAAACCATCGCCGGAAGTGGTAGATCGGCGGCCATGAGCATGGCTGGCCAAAAAACGGCATGAAACCGCAGAATGTCTTTACCGATCACATGAAGGCTCGCTGGCCAGCCGCGGCTAACGGCTACGCTGAGATCAGCGGGATCACTGGGTTCCAGCAGGGCTGTGATGTAGCCGAGCAGGGCATCAAACCAGACATAAAATGTATGCCCTTGATGCCCAGGTACCGGAATTCCCCAGGGTAAACCTATTCTTGAGATCGAAAAATCTCGAAGGCCTTGAGCAACAAAGTTCTGGACTTCACGGCGGCGGGAGGGCGGCTGAATGAAGTTTTCGCTCTGCACCAGCGCTTCAATCTGTTGCTGGTATCTCGATAGTCGAAAAAAGAGATTCACTTCATCACGCCATTCCAGCGAGCGCTGATGGATCGGGCATTGGGGCGATCGAGCTTCGGGGGCCTCGTCCTTAAACTCTTCACAGGCCACGCAATACCAGCCCTGCTGGCGACCCTCAAGCACATCACCTTTGGCTTCTACCCGTGCAAAGAATTGCTCTACAATTAGTTTGTGCCGAGGGTCGGTCGTGCGAATAAACCGATCGTTGCTGATCTGCCAGCGCTGCCAGAGATCGCGGAAACTGTCGCTCACCGTATCGCAGTGCTGCTGCGGGCTCAAACCGGCTGCCTCGGCGGTGCGTTGAATCTTCAGCCCATGTTCATCACAGCCGGTGATGAACACCACGACATCCCCACGCAGACGGTGATAGCGGGCGATGGCATCGCACGCCATCGTGGTGTAAGTGCTGCCCAGATGGGGCCGGTCGTTGACGTAATAGAGCGGTGTGGTGAGCGTGTATGGCACCAGGGCGCTCCACACAAAAAAGGGATCCTACCGGTGCTGTGCCATGGCATCCTGCCAGCATGCCCATGGCCGATCCGATGGCTGCGATCCGCAACGAATCCGTGCCTGTGGTGGTGTGGGGCGGTGGCAGCGGTGGTGTGGCTGCCGCCCTGCAGGCGGCTCGCGGAGGCGCTGCCACCCTGCTGTTGACCCCGGGCCCCTGGCTTGGCGGCATGGTCAGCGCCGCCGGCGTGTGTTGCCCGGATGGCAACGAGCTCACCCCATGGCAGACCGGACTTTGGGGTGCCTTCCTGCGGGCCCTGGCCCAAGCGGAGCCCGAGGGGCTGGACCACAACTGGGTTAGCTGCTTTGGCTACCGGCCCACTACGGCCGAAGGAATCCTGCAGCGCTGGGTGGCAGCGGAGCCCTGCCTGCAGTGGTGGCCCAACACCCGGATCCTGGAGGTAGAGCGGCGAGGCAGCCGGGTTCTGGCCGTGCGCGTTCTGCGGGCTGACCAGCAGCTGCGGGTGGCCCTGGATGTGTTGATCGATGGCAGCGATCGTGGGGATCTCCTGCCCGTGGCTGGGGTGGCGCATCGCCTGGGCTGGGAACCCCAGGAGCAATGGGGGGAACCCAGCGCCCCCACCCAGGCGCGACTGTCAACCGATCCCTTCTTTCAGCGGCAGCCGGTGCAGTCGCCCACCTGGGTGGTGATGGGACAGTTGGCCAGCGACCATCTCCCTGCGGATCTGAGCTCCGACCTCGCTTCCGGCGATGGGCCCCAGCTGGCCTCACCCTTCAGCGAAGCCACACGAACCTTTGGCCTGGAGCGCACGATCAGCTATGGACGCCTGCCGGGTGGACTGGTGATGCTCAACTGGCCGCTGCATGGCAACGATTGGCACGGGGGTCTGGAGCGCGCCTTTGCCGACGATGCCCAGCTCCAGGACGAACTGGCCCAGGAGATGCGCGGCCACAGCCTGGCCTTTGCCGCGGCGCTGCGCGATGCCAGCGGCGGCTGGCTTTCTCTGGGGGCAGCTTTTCCCAGCGATTCGGCTGCGCCATCGGCAGCGCTGGCGCCCATGGCCTATTGGCGGGAGGGGCGCCGCCTGGTGGGCCAGTCCGTGGTGCTCGAGCAGCACCTGCTGCCGCAGGGTACCGGTGCTTCGATCGCCCCTCTACCCCGGGAGTCCAACGGCACTCTGGTGTCCATCGCCGTGGGCAACTATGCCAACGATCACCATTACCCCGGACCGGACTGGCCCCTCGCTCCCAAGAGTTGCCGCTGGGGAGGGCGCTGGAGCGGCACGCCGTTCGCCATTCCCTATGGCGCGCTGGTGAGTGCCGAGCTGGACAACCTGTTGGCGGCCGACAAGGCCTTCAGCACCAGCCATATGGCCAATGGCGCCACGCGGCTGCAGCCGCTGATCCTGGCAATCGGTCAGGCGGCCGGGGCAGCGGCTGCCCTGGCCGTGCGGCATCGCCAACCACCCACGACCTTGCCGGTGCGCTGGCTGCAGGAGGCTTTGCTGTCGGATCCTCATGCACCGGCAGCAGTGGTGCCTCTTTGGGACACCCCCTGGCACCATCCGCGCTGGCGGGCACGCCAGCAAGCCGTGCTCGATGATCCCAGCCTGATCGGCTGCGATGGCGGCTGGTTGGGAAGCGATGGGGATGGGCAGCACACGGTACCGGCGGAGCCAGCTGAGCAGCTCTGGCGGGGACAATTGGCCATGGATGGCCAGGGCGGCTACAGCCTTCATCTCGATGATGGCGCCGTCTGGCCCCTGATCACCCTGGAACCAGCTATGCACCTCTGGCTGAGCCAGCAGGATGGCCCTGTGGCTGATCTGGCCGTGATCGGTTGCGCCAATCCCTGGGGGCCTTGGCTGCGGGTTTCGCGTCTGGCCGGAGAACCCTTCAGCTGAACGACGCCTGAAGACGCAATTGATCCCGCAGCGAATCCACCGCCACAACCTTCACCAGCAGGGCCTCGCCGGGGTGGGCCTGGGCTGGGCAATCCGCGGCCAGATCCATGGCCAGCTCTTCGAGACGCACCAGGCCGAGTCGATCCTGCGGTCGTAACCAGCGCAGAAACTGGGCCCGCCACTGACCACCACGATTAGCCTCAAACCACACCTGCTGCCAATGGCGTTGATCTTCGCGGGCGATGGCCAATCCCTCGCGCACGGCACCGTCGAATGCGTCGATCAAAGCCTGCAGCGCAGCGGCATCGAGGGGCTGCTGATCCGTGAGCTGAGCTTCAATCTGGCGCTGCACCACCAGATCTCCGTAACGCCGGATCGGCGAGGTGGCCTGCACATAGGCCGGTAGCCCCAGGCTGAAATGGGGAGCGGGTTGGGTGCCCACCATTCCCCGACTCAGGCAACGTTTAATGGCCGCGAACCGCACCGCTCCTTCGGGTAGGGCATCGAGTTGCGCTGCCGGAGGGAGCTCGGCGGGCAATTGACTGCGATAGGGCAGGGCCAGGGCATGCTCCTGGCCAAACCGGGCCGTCGCAGCCCCCGCCAGGATCATGGCCTCCGCCACAAGCTGGCGTGATGGGCTCGGCTCGCTGATGTCGAGCACCGGCTGCTGACCCTGGCAACGGATCCGCCCTTCGGGTAGATCCAGCTGGAGTGCGCCATGTTGGTAACGCCAGCTGCGGCGACGCTGCAACAGGCGATCGATGGCCACCAGATCGGCTTCCTCGGGCGGGGCCAGATCGATCAGGTCGTCGGCATCGGCGTAGCTCAGCCGCAAGCGGGGCCGTACCCAGCTGCGCACAAGGCCGCAGTGGCCGATGGCGCCATCGTCCAGGAGTTCGATCCAGGTGCTCCAGGCAGCTGTGCGCACACCAGCCCGCAGGCTGAACGGCCCCGTGGTGAGGACCTCGGGAAACATCGGGTGCGGCCCAGCCGCCAGATAGAGACTGCTGCCACGGCGACGGGCTTCACGGTCGAGGAGGGAGTCGACCGCAACCAGCCGGCCCGGGTCGGCCACATGAATCCATAGACGCAGACCACCATCGGGCCGCCGTTCCAGGGCCAGGCCATCATCGATATCGCGCGTGTCATCGTCGTCGATGGTGAGGCAGCGCTGGCCTGTGAGGTCAAGCCGTTGGTCGTCGCTGGGTTGATCCAAGGCACTGATGCTCAGCAGCCGATCAGCTTCAGCCAGGTGCTCGGCTGTGAAACCGGCGCTCCAGGTGGTGCCACCCATCGAAACCAGATGGTGGGGATCCCATTGGCCAAGGCACACCAGCAGATGGCGAAGCTCACCGCGGTCCTGACCGAGGTGGAGACCCACCAGGCTCTGGCGGAGCTGCGGGTCTAGATGCTCACTGTCGAGTTCACCGGCAGCCAGGCGGTTCAATTGATCCAGGCGATCGCACACCAAGGCCGACTGCTGGAGCCGGTTCACCGGTTCACGGCGGCGCAGCAGCTCCTGCCACTCCCCCTCACGCCGTTCGCGTAAGGCCACCAGCCGTCGCTCCCGCCGCAGGCCACGAAGATCGTGGAGCCCCCGGCAGCTCACTTCACCCTGACGGAGCCGAAAGAGCGTCTGCTTGCCCATGAGCGCCAGCCAGCAGGCGGCCACGGCGGCGGGCTCGGTGCAGCCGAACACCAGATCGGTGAAGTCAACCAGACCCAGGCCGCTGGCCTCCTCAACCAGCAGGAGCCAGGCCGCTCCCCAGGCACGGCGATCGGGCCGGCGGGCAAGCAGCACCTCGGGCGAGAGCAACCAGGGTGGATCAGCGAGGCGATCCGGTGGCTCCGCTCCCTGGGGGAGACGACAGAGGGGCTCCACCTGTCGTTGAGGCACCACGCTGGGGCGGCCTTCAAAACCCACCCGCAGACGCAGTTTGCTCGACTCGGATGAAGCCACCAGCGCCAACCTGGCGCCCCGTGGATCCATCACGCCGACGAGATCGCCGCAGTGGAGCACCGGGGAGCCCAGGGGTTCAGCCCTCGGGGTTCACAAAGGGCAACAGGGCCACGATGCGGGCGCGCTTCACAGAATTGGTGAGATCGCGCTGCTGCTTGGCGGTGAGGCCGGTGAGCCGACGAGGCAGAATCTTGCCCCGCTCAGTGATGAACTTCTTCAGCAGATCGACATCCTTGTAGTCGATCGGATCACCGGGCTTGATCGGGGAAAGGCGTTTTTTAAAGAACGAGCTGGCCATGGAAGGAACGAACGGTTGACGTGGGAGGAGAACTCAGGGGTGCTGGGCCGCTGGGGCGCCGCTCACTTGATCTCTTTGTGCACGGTGGAGCTGTTGCAATGGGTGCAGAACTTCTTGAGCTCAAGCCGTTCGGTGGTGTTGCGGCGATTCTTCTGGGTGGTGTAGCGAGACACACCAGGAGAACGCTTGGCGGGGTTGGACCGGCATTCGGTGCACTCGAGGGTGACAACGATCCGGACGCCCTTGTTTTTGGCCATGGAAGGACGTGCGCCGCTTGTGCGAAGCGAGGTGAGAATCGCTAACCCTACCTCCTGACCGACCCAGTTCGGAGGATGAATCACTCCTGCCTAGGATCAACCATCCTTGTTGTCCACTCGATGCTGGTCTCGCTGCAGTGGCTCCGGGAGCTGGTGGATACCGATCCCGCTGCCCTCGAGCCCGCCCATCTGGCCGAGCGCCTGTCGATCGCCGGTTTCGAAGTGGAGGAGATCCGCGATCTGGCTGCCCAGGCCCGTGGTGTGGTGGTGGGCCGGGTGCTGGAGCGCCAACCCCACCCCGACGCTGCCAAGTTGAGCGTCTGCGAGGTGGACGCCGGTGCAGCCGAGCCTCTGCAAATCGTTTGCGGCGCGGCCAATGTGCGGGCCGGCATCCACGTTCCCGTGGCGTTGGTGGGCGCCACCCTGCCGGCGGTGAACCTCACGATCAAGCCAGCCACTCTGCGGGGTGTGGCCAGCAGCGGCATGATCTGTTCCTTGGCGGAGCTGGGTTTGAGCGACAGCTCCGATGGCATCGCCATTCTCGACGAGCTTCTGGAGCCGGTGCCCCCCCTCGGCGCAGCGGTCGGTCCGGCTTTGGGGCTGGACGACCAGGTGTTGGAGCTGGCAATCACGGCCAACCGCCCCGATGGTCTCTCGATGCATGGCATTGCCCGGGAGGTGGCTGCCCTCAGCGGCGGCCAACCCCGGCTGATGGTGGCGCCCGAGGCCTGCCGGTCCACGCCCCTGCCGGTGGCACCAGCGGCGGCAGCGGCTATGGATGTTGGTGGCCTGTTCAGTATCACCGCGATCGACGGAGTGTGCGTAGGCCCCTCGCCCACCTGGCTGCGGCAACGGCTGGAGCGGGCCGGGGTGCGCTCGATCAACAACGTGGTCGATGTCACCAATCTGGTGATGCTCGAGACAGGCCAGCCCCTGCACGCTTTCGATGCCGATCGACTGGCGGCCGACTCCGGCACCGCGGCGGATCCGGCCCTCCTGGGCCTGCGCCAGGCTCGCGACAACGAGTCCTTTCTGAGTCTTGACGGTGAGATGCGCCAGCTGGGTGCTGACGCCTTGGTCGTCACGTACGACGACCGACCGGTAGCCCTGGCGGGAGTCATGGGCGGCGCGGCGGAAGCCGTGGGGGAGCACAGCCAGCGCCTCTGGCTGGAGGCCGCAGTCTTTGCACCCCAGGCGGTACGGATGTCGGCTCGCAGCGTGGGGTTGCGCACGGAGGCCAGCAGCCGCTTTGAAAAAGGCCTGCCGTTGGAGGCCACCCTGGCAGCTGCCGACCGAGCGGTTCAACTGTTGCAGGAGTTCGCTGGAGGCCACTGCACCGGGCGCTGGCTGCAGCGCCGCGACACCGCTCCCCCACCTCCGCTGGCCTTGCGCCGCGATGCCCTGCACAACCTGCTCGGGCCGGTTCTGGTGGATGGCGAGCCTCAGGATCTCGACGATGGTCGCATCGAAGCAACCCTGGAAGCCTTGGGCTGCACACTGGCCCCGAATGGCGACGTGGGCTGGTGGGTGGAGGTACCGCCATCGCGTGCTCTGGATCTGCAACGGGAGGTGGACCTGGTAGAGGAGGTGGCCCGCTTGGTGGGATACGACCATTTCGCCTGCCACCTACCGGATCCGATCGAACCCGGCGGGCTCAGCCCGCTCCAGGAGGCCGAGCGCCGTCTGCGCCGCGCCCTGGCCGGCGCCGGTCTGCAGGAATGCTGCAGCCTCTCCCTGGTTGCGGCGAGCGAGGATCGCCTGGCTCTGGCGAATCCTCTCCTCGCCGATTACGGCCACCTGCGCGATCAGCTCTATGCCGAGCTGCTGCAAGCCGCCCGTCGCAACCTGCAGACCGGGGCGGATGGGTTCTGGGGATTTGAACTCGGCACCGTGTTTGCGGCAGATGGTGCAGAACACAGCCGGCTGGCCGGTGTGCTGGCGGGTGAACGGCGTAGTGAGCGATGGACCGTGAGCGGCAAACCGCTGCCGCTGACTTACCCCATGGCTCGGGGTGTGCTGCAAGAGGCACTGGCAGCGCTGCAGCTGCTGCCAGTGGATCAGCCCATGGCCGCCGAGGGGGCACCCCCTGGCCTGCTGCATCCGGGCCGTAGCGCCGTGTTGCTCCTGGAGGGACGCAGCGTGGGCTGGTTTGGGCAGATTCACCCCCAGCGCGCCGACGATCTGGATCTGCCGGAAGCCACCCATCTGTTTGAACTGACCCTGGCACCGCTCCTGGTGGCTGCCACCCGGCCCCAGCGCTGGCAGCCTCCCTTCACGCCCTACCCCACCGTGCCGGCCAGCGAACGCGACCTGGCGGTGGTTGTTTCCCAGACGGTCGCCGCCGCCGACCTGCTCCAGGCGATTCGCAAAGCCGGTCGACCGCTGCTGGAGCATGTCGAGCTGATCGATCGCTACGTCGGTCGTCAGCTGGACGATGGAACATGCAGTCAGGCCTTTCGGCTGCGCTATCGCGATCCGCAACGCACCCTCACCGACAGCGATGTGGACCCGGTTCACCAGCAGGTGAGAGCCAGCCTGGAACAACGGTTCAAGGCCGAGCTGCGCAGTTGAGCACAGCCAGGGCTTCCACATGGCTGGTGGCTGGAAAGAAGTCAATCGGTTGCACCCATGCGGGCTCAAACCGTTGCTCAGCGCAGAGAAGCGCCAGATCGCGGCTCAGTGTGGCGGGGTCACAGCTGAGATACAGCAGGGTCTGCGGTGGGGTGCTGCGGATGGCATCCACCACGGAGCGATGCAACCCCCGTCGCGGGGGATCGAGCAGCAGGCAACCCTGCCCACCTTGGGCAGCCAGCGCATCAGCCAGCAGGCCAGCCACATCGCCCACGCTGAATCGGGCGCGGTGTTCCGGACCCAGACGGCGGGCATTGGCGCAGGCCAGATCCACAGCTCCTGGGTGAACTTCCAGCCCTCGCACCGTCCAACCCTGTTGTGCCAAGGGCAAGGAGAGGGTGCCGATGCCGCAGTAGGCATCGATCAGCTCTCCCGGGGGATCGGGCAGGGCTTCTAGCAGCAGGGGTACCACCCGCTCGGCTTGGGGGGTATTCACCTGAAAAAACGTGTCGGCAGCGATCTCCAGTTCCAAACCCGCAAAGCGTTCCCGCAAGCGAGCGCGACCTGCCACCACCCGGGTCTCGGGCCCGAACAGAACATTGGTGGGCTGTGGCTGCAGGTTGACGCCGACGCCCACCACCTCTGGCCAGCGGGCCATCCAGCTTTCGGCCAGGTGAGCCAGATTCGGCAGCTGGGCGTGGGTGGCCACCAGGGTGATGAGCACCTCCCCGGTGCCATGGCCCAGCCGTAGGGCCAGGTGGCGCAGCACCCCCAGCTGGGGATCGGCGGGCCAACCGCTGGCGTCCAGGTCGGCCTTGAGCGGAGCGATCAGCCGATCGATGCGCGCATCGAGAACAGGGCAGCGGTTCATGTTGACGATGCGATGGCTGCCCCGGCGGTAATACCCCGCCCGCAAGCGACCCGCCTGATCGCGCTGCAGGGGTATCACAGCTCGGTTGCGGTAGCCGAGATCGTTCGGGACTGCCAGCAGGGGGCGGATCGTGACATCCAGACCACCGAGTCGGCGCAGGGTGTGGGCCAGCCGCTGCTCCTTCCAAAGCGCCTGACCCGTGGGATCCAGGCTCTGCAGACTGCATCCGCCGCAGTGGTCGGCCAGGATGCACGGGGGCCGCCGCCTGTGCGGTGAAGCCCTGAGAATGTCCTGAAGGCAGGCCACCCAGTGGCGTCGAGCGCGGTGCAGAACTCGCGCTCGCACCCGTTCGCCCGGCAGGGCTCCCTCCACCAGCACGACCATGCCGTCGTGACGACCCACGCCTCGTCCCTGGTGGTCGAGATCGTCAACGTCGAGCTCGATCATGGTTCTTGCCCTGCATGCCTGAGGCTACCGACGGGCTTGAAGCCGGCTGAGGCGTTACACCTTGCGTCGTCTCGCCAGCGGAGAACGGATCCACCCCCGGTTCTCGATAGGATCCCCCCGTCACTGGTCGCTGCCATGAGCGTCGTTCGCGATCTGATCCTGCAAGCCGATGATCAGCTGCGCTACCCCACGGGTGGGGAGCTGCGCACCATGGTCGACTTTCTCAGTGGGGGTGCTCGGCGGCTGTCGGTGGTGAAGTCTCTCACCGCCAACGAGAAGAAGATTGTGGATGAGTCGGCCAAGCAATTGTTCAGCCGACGGCCGGATTACGTGGCCCCGGGTGGTAACGCGTATGGCCAGAAACAGCGGGCCCAGTGTCTGCGTGACTTCAGCTGGTATCTGCGGCTGGTGACCTACGGGGTGCTGGCCGGTAGCACCGAGATGATTCAGCAGATCGGCCTGGTTGGCGCTCGGGAGATGTACAACAGCCTGGGGGTCCCCATGGCGGGCATGGTGGAGTCGATGCGTTGCCTCAAGGAGGCTTCTCTGGTGCTGCTCAATACCGAAGAAGCCGAATTGGCCGGTCCTTACTTCGATTTCCTGATCCAGGGCATGCAAACCACCACCTGATTTCTCCGGATTCGCTGCTCCTCCTAGGGCGCATCAGGAGCGACCTGGGCGCTTGAGACCGGTGACGGAGTGCCCGATTCGTGTGAAGAAGCTGGGTTTGTGTGTACGAGTGGTGGCTGGCTTGAGGCCTGCACCGCTGGCTGGATGACGACCACCGCAGGTTGCATCTCTCCATCCGCTGGGCGTTCCTGACGGGCCGACCAACCCTTGATCTCCTCGATGGCGATTGGATCTTCGGGCTGATGCA
>JAYKGR010000155.1:0-6364 GCA_035285645.1 Cyanobacteriota bacterium
CCGGCCACGAAGGCTTTGACCTGGTCGAGTTCGCCAGGGCTGAGGTAGCGGGCTTCGGCGTCCGCGTTGATGATCGAGTTGGAGACGATGCTCATGCAGTTCTGCCTCGAAACAAGCGGTCGCCTGAACGGAGACCGGTATCCGGTGGGTGTGTTGTGATCGGGCTGGCCGATCGCCGAATCATTCTGTGCCAACGACCTCCGCATACCCGCCGCTGGTAACAGTTCTTCACGGCTGCAGGGTCTTGCAGATCCCTTGGCTTGCAAGGGGTTTCGGCCTCCATTCTGATAGCTGCGGGCGCATCAGACCGTGACTTACTGCAACAAAAAAGGCATACCGAGGGAGACTCGGTATGCCAACAAAGGCAACAAAAGATGACGAATGTGAGCCGCGACAGCGCCTGCTTCAGATCGCTCCCTTGATGGGCGGATTGAGGCCCGCCTCGCCGAAATAAAGCGATGCCGTGCGGTTGACTCCACTGAGAGGCACGCCATCGGTGGTGGCCATACCCAGCAGATAAGGGACCACATTCTGGCCAAAGCTGCGTGCATAGGCAGAACTGTTGAGAAGTTGCTCAACGGCAACCAACAGGCCACGTCTGGCTCGGGTAGCCAGGAAACCACTCACCTCGTTGGCCTGGCCGGCACGGCCCAGCAAGGCCAGGCAGGCAGCTGAGGCAGCACGGAGAGGGGCCATCCGCAGCAAGCGGTTGAGGAAAAGATCACTCGAAGCGACCAGAGCAACAAATCCCGACACCGGCAGCGAGCCATTGCGAAGCTGGGATTCCGCATCACCCAGTCGCTCGGCCGCCAGCACGGAGCGATTGAGCAGTTGGCGGTAGACACCGTCGATCACGGCGTCCAACTCGTCAGGGCTTGGATTGCTGGAGAGTTGGAGCACGGCCGGCAGACCACGGCGTTTGGCGAAGCCCTGGAGGGTGCCGGGTTTGAGAGCCCGCTCCATGGCTGTCGAGGGGAGTTGGGCAGGGCCGCTCAACAGCGAGGGCGATGTGCGAGCGATCCAAGGGCCCGTTAGAGCGGGAACCGCGCCTGGTGCGCCGGGAGTAAAGGCCGAAGGCGAGCTACGTGGATAGGACGCGGGTCGCGTGGCTGCCTTCTGAGTCCAGCTGCGGCTGGGGGCCGGCCACTGGCGAACCGAATCGGCCCCTTGAGGCGATGAAATGGTGGGTGCGCTCTCACCACCGCTGATCTTGGCGCTGAAGCTGCCTCGAACCACACGTCGAGGCGACAGGTTCCGAGGTGTGAGGTCGCCGGTGGTTCGCAGGGTCTGCGGAGGGGCCACGGTGGGGCGGCTCATCGGGGCGAGGTCTGGAACGGAAGCGAGATCAACTGCGGCAGCGAGTGCCGGCACCCGGCGGGCATTGCGGTCGGCTGGGGTGATGAAGCGCTCGTAAGGAACGGTGTCATCACCAAAACTCTGGTTGTACTCAGGGCTATCAAGGATTGCATCAACGACACCATAAAAACCCCGGCGTGCAGCAGTGTCGAAATAACGGTCGATTTCCCAGCGTCCAAACGTAGGCCGACCAAGAAGTCGACGGTGAATCACCTCGATTGCCTTGCAGATATAAAGGCCGCTCCAGTAACGCCGACGGAACGCATCGGATCGTGCGATCTGTCGCACAAATTCGCGCAGTGAAATATCACCATTCTCAAGTTTAATTTCTTCGACGGTATTGCGCTCACCTGCGTACCCAGTATTTCCCAAGACCTGGGCGTAAACGGCGCGTATAACAGCCTGGGTGCTCGATTCGGAACCACGCACGCTGGGTTGGCCACCGCGTCGGGGCACCGAGTTGCCACCCGTGGCAATCTGCTGCAGTCGAACTACCTTCGGCCCCACCCGCCTGGGCTGGGAACCGCGGAACTGGGGGCTATTCATCTGACCCGGCTGGGTCATGCCATTGCCGATCAGAATGCGGCGGGCGTCGTAGCTGAATGGCACCGCCCTCGTGCGCACCGATGCTGTACCGGAAGGGAAGATGGCGCCATAGTTGAGCGCCAAAGGATCGTTGCCACCACCGTAGGGATGCTGATCAGGGAAAGGTTGGCGGTAACTGGCATACAGGGTGATGTACTGCGGTGCACCTTCGAACGGAGCACTAAATCGGAAGAGCTTGCGATTCGAACCCCAGCCTGCACTCTCCTGAGCTTCCTCGCCAAGATCCCGCAAGTAGGGAACGGTTTCTTCACCAAAAACTCTGGCATATTCCAGAGAGTTGATCAGGCTATCAACCAGACCGGGCAGACCCTGCTCGCTGACAATGGCGAAGTAGGTGCGGAACTCTTCAATCGAGCTGACGCCTCGACCGAGGAAATGACGGAAAGCTAGTTCGACCACACGGCTGTTGGAGAACCTCCCGAAAAATTGACGGCGATACTCCTGACTACGACCTAGGGCGCGGATGAACTCGCGCATCGAAATCTGACCTTGGCGCACTTGAGTGGCCTCGACAGGACAGACCTGCTGGGAATAACCCTTGACAATGTCGCGCTCAAAAACCTGGCGATAGGCGGCACGGATCACCTCCGCCTTCTGCCCCCCGGAGAGACCGGGTCGCATGATGAAGCGCTGGGCTCCTTCGGCAGCCAAGGCATAGATGGCCGGTAACTGCAGACCCTGGTTGACGGGACTACCGAGGCGCTGCTTGTTGGAAGGGGTGGGAACCTCCAGCTCGGCGATCAGAACATTGAAGGTGTCGATCACCAAACGACGGGCGTCATCCTCGCCTTTGAACAAGCCAGCCGCAGCCGCACGCATTTCCTGGAGCGCCACATTGGTGGCTGCCAATGAACAAGCATTGGCCAGGACATCGCGAAGACCGCGAGTATTAACAACCAGAATACTGGGATCGCCAGCAACAATCGAATAGCAAATATAACGCAGGAACCATGCCATATCGCGGAGCGACTTGCGCATCCGCTCCGTTCCGTAGCGGGCCACGGAAATTGCGCTGAAGCCGCTGGGAAGCACCACCCGCACATCCGCATCCCCACCAGCCCCTTCCAACAGCCGGGAGAAGAGGTTGCCGCGACGCGCCACAGGGGCGTCGCCCGTGAAGGTTTGAACCGATCGCTGGAAGGCGGCCTGATCGGCGGCCAGCGCAGGGGCTCCACCCGTGGAGGCCGGCACGCTGAGGGGCGCATCGAGGTACGACAATGGCGTGCCACCGGTGAAGATCCGGTTGGCGGCACGGGCCACGATCGCGTCGGCGCTAGCAGAGATGCGACGGGCGATCTCCACACGGGTCTGGCCGCTGCGGAAAAACGTGATCAGGGCGTCGAGTTCCCCTCCATCGGGGAAGCGATCCTGCTGCTGTGCCTGACGGACGCTGGAGAGCGGCAGGGTGTCGAAGCGCTGGGGACTGACCCTTGTGCTGCCGCTGCTGGCGGTCACGGTCATGGACGAGAGCGAGCCGGGCTTCGGCACGTTACGGCTCGCCCAGCGCTGACTCCGCCTGCCATGAACAAATGTTTGCAGCCTGTTGTCGTGGCGGGGGACCGCTCCATGGAATGCTCAGCTCCTCTGAGCCAACGGGAGGACCAGTCCGTGAACGATCCCTTCGCACCGGCGGACGCCGCCACACCCGTCGTGAGTGCGTTCTATGACCGCTTCCCCTATCCCGGTGATCCGCTGCAGGACGGTCCACCACCGGGATACAACTGGCGCTGGTGCGTGGATGCCGTAACGGCCGCCACGCGGGGAGCACTCCCCTCTGCTCCGAGGGCCTGGCGGATTCTCGATGCCGGCTGCGGGACCGGTGTCAGCACCGATTACCTCTGCCACCTCAATCCAGGCGCCACGGTGCTCGCTGTGGACATCAGTGGCGGCGCCCTGCAGGTGGCCCGAGAGCGCACCCGTCGCTCCGGGGCCGGCAGCGCCGTGGCCGAGCTACGGCTGGAGCAGCGCAGCCTGCTGGATCTCCAGGGGGAAGGACCCTTTGATTACATCAATTCGGTGGGCGTGCTGCACCATCTCAACAAGCCCATCGCGGGACTGCGTGCCCTGGCTGATCGCCTCGCCGATAACGGGTTGCTGCATCTGTTCCTGTACGCCGACGCCGGGCGTTGGGAGATCCACCGCACCCAAAGGGCCCTCAACCTGCTGGATGTGGGCCATGGCGAGCAGGGTCTGCAACTGGGGCGAAGGCTGCTGGCCGAACTGCCTGCGGAAAACAGGTTGCGCCGGCATCACGAGCAGCGCTGGGCCCTCGATACGGCCGCGGATGCCAACTTCGCCGATATGTACCTTCATCCGCAGGAGACCAGCTACACACTGGAACGTCTTTTCGCATTGATCGAGGCCTGCGATCTGCAATTCGCCGGCTTTTCCAATCCTGCGGTGTGGGATCCAGCTCGGCTGCTGCAAGGGGACCTGCTCGAGCGCGCCCGCCGCATGCCCGAGAGACAGCGCTGGGCCCTGGTGGAGGCCCTCGACCCGGAGATCAGCCACTTTGAGTTCTTTCTCAGCCGTGGTGAGGTAGCTCGGCGCGACTGGAGTGAGGATCGCGAGTTGCTGGCGGCCAGCGCAGTGCGCAGCCCCTGTCTGTGGGGCTGGCCTTCCACAAGTCTGCTCGGTCGCGACCTGGAACCGCTGACGATCGATGCCGAGGACCTGCTGCTTGTGAAAGCCCTGGAAGAGTCGGGACGCGGAACCTCTTTGGCCGAACTCACCGTCGATCTGCCCCCGGAGGATCGAGCATCCCGGGCCCGTCGATTGGTGGAGCAGGGCGTGCTGCTGCTGGTGGCCTCCGCCGGGAGGCATGGGGCGCTTAAGCCTTCGTGATAAATTCCGCCTGCCCTGTCGGAGCCCAAGCGGTTGCAGGCAGCCCTTTCCAACGCGGTTTCCCCCGGCGTCGAGCCGGTGGAGACCTTTCCGGAATCGGAAGCCCCAACTCTTGTGGCTTGCGACACCGCCTCCACGCCCAACGACAGCCCACCCCCCGGTGAGGCCGCCGATAACGGCATGGAGGACTTCCGTCGGCTTCAGCAGCGTCTTTACGTTGCCACCAGCCTGGCCTCCGCCCTCGCGGTGGTCGTGACCCTAGTGATTTTCGATTGGGCGACGGCGCTCAACCTGCTGCTGGGGGCCTTTGCGGGTCTTCTTTATCTCAGGTTGTTGGCCCGCAGCGTGTCCCGTCTGGGGCCCGGTGAACGGTCGGTGGGCAAACTCCAATTGCTCGTGCCGATCGTGCTGGTGTTAGCAGCGGCCAGGTTTCCGCAACTGCGGATCCTTCCCTGTCTGATCGGATTTCTTCTGTACAAGCCGGCCCTGATCGCCCAGGCCTTCCTTGCCCCCTGAGCGGTCCCGCCAGGACAATTCTTCCGTTGGTTCCCGTGCCACTCGTCCTTCCCCTCGCCGAACTTGAAGTCGGCCAGCACCTGTACTGGCAGCTCGGCAATCTCAAAATCCATGGCCAGGTGTTCCTGAGCTCGTGGGTTGTCATCGGTGCTCTGCTCGCCGTGGTCGTGCTTGGCACCCGCCGGATCGAACGCGTGCCGGGAGGTCTCCAGAATCTTCTGGAGTTCCTCTGGACGTATGTGCGCGATCTGGCCCGTGAGCAGATCGGTGAGAAGGCTTACCGTGACTGGCTTCCTTTCATCGGGACGCTGTTCCTATTCATTTTTGTATGCAACTGGGGCGGCGCACTAATCCCTTGGAAGTTGATCCACCTCCCCAGTGGTGAACTGGGAGCTCCCACAGCCGACATCAACACCACCATCGCTCTGGCTTTGCTAGTGTCTCTGGCCTATTTCTACGCTGGTCTGAGTCGCAAAGGTTTCCGATACTTCGAGTACTACGTGGAGCCTACGCCGATCATGCTGCCTTTCAAGATCGTCGAAGACTTCACCAAGCCCCTCTCCCTCTCGTTTCGTCTATTCGGCAACATCCTTGCTGATGAACTTGTGGTGGCGGTGCTGGCCTTCCTTGTGCCCTTGGTGGTGCCGCTTCCAGCCATGTTCCTGGGCCTGTTCACCAGCGCCATCCAGGCCCTGATCTTCGCCACCCTCGCCGCTTACTACATCGGCGAAGCCGTTCACGAAGAACACCACTGATCGACCATCCGGGGTTGTCAAGACCCTGGCCAGCGATCTGGCAAACTCTCTGCGCGCAGGTCCGGTGCTTTCCGGGCCCATCCCATCGGCTCTTGCCGGAGATGTCCCAGGCGCAGCTTCACTCCGGTTCTCTCAGCGCCGTCCCGGCGCCCCACCCCCTCCGTTCCACCATGGATTCCATCACTTCCGCTGCGTCTGTTGTGGCCGCTGGTCTCGCCGTCGGTCTCGGCGCCATCGGTCCTGGCATCGGTCAGGGCACCGCTGCCGGCGGCGCCGTTGAAGGCATC
>JAYKGR010000156.1:0-12484 GCA_035285645.1 Cyanobacteriota bacterium
GCTGGCCCAGGGTGACGATCTCCCGCTTGAGCCGCACCTTGAGCCGGTGGAAGGCCTGCTCCGCCGCCCGGCTGAATTTGGCGTCCAGCCGCTCCAGCCCCGCCACCTGCCGCAGCCGCTCCAGCACAGCCTGCACGCCGGCGTCGGGCCCGGCGATCGTGCCGTTGACGCCCTCAGCCGCCAGCAGCACCGTGCCGCGCACCTGCCGGGCCCGGGCGAGCTCCAGCAGGTCGGCACGCAGGGCCTCCAGGCTGTCGAGGGCGGCAAAGCGGTAGAAGGCCGCCACCAGCAGCGCGGCCGGAAGCCGGTCCCCAGCCTCCATGGCGCTCACAGCCAGGCCTGGACCCCGGCGGCCTCCAGCAGCTCCCGATCGGCCTCGACCGCCGGGTTGGAGGTGGTGAGCAGGGTGTCGCCGTAGAAGATCGAATCGGCGCCGGCCAGCAGGCAGAGAATCTGGGCTTCGCGGCCCATCTGCTCGCGCCCGGCGCTCAGCCGCACGCGGCTGTGGGGCATGAGGATGCGGGCGGTAGCCACCATGCGCACCAACTCCAGCGGATCCACCGGCGCTTGCTCCTGCAGCGGTGTGCCCTCCACCGCCACCAAGGCATTGATCGGCACGCTCTCGGGGTGGGGGTTGAGGCTGGCGAGCACCTGCAGCAGGCCGGCGCGGTCGTCGACCCCTTCGCCCATGCCGATGATGCCGCCGCAACAGAGGGTGACCCCAGCCCGCCGCACCCGGCCCAGGGTTTCGAGCCGCTCCTGGTAGGTGCGGGTGCTGATGATGGCGCCGTAGTGCTCCGGGCTGGTGTCGAGGTTGTGGTTGTAAGCGGTGAGGCCGGCGGCCGCCAACCGTTCGGCCTGGCTGTCGGTGAGCATGCCGGCGGTGACGCATGCCTCCAGCCCGAGGTTGCGCACACCGCGCACCATCGCCAGCATCGCCTCAAACGGAGCGCCTTCGCGGATCTCCCGCCAGGCCCAGCCCATGCAGAAGCGATCGGCGCCGGCCTCGCGGGCGCTGCGAGCGCGCGCCAGCACCGCCTCGACATCCAGCTCGGGGCGGCCGCTCACATCGCTGCTGTGGTGCAGCGACTGGGGGCAGTAGGCGCAGTCTTCCTCACAGCCCCCGGTTTTCACGCTCAGCAGCGAAGCCAGCTGCACCCGATAGCCGGGGTTGGCGGCCCGGTGCACCTGCTGGGCCTGCCAGAGCAGATCCATCAGGGGCTGCTCCAGCAGCGCCAGAATTTCGGGGCGGGTCCAGTCGTGGCGGGTGATCATCGGCTGTGGCGCGATGGGCGGGCCTCCACGCCGCCAAAGCGGCGCTGGCGACCCTGGTAATCGCTGAGGGCTGCTTCCAGGGCCGTTCGGTCGAAATCCGGCCACAGCACATCGGTGATGTGCAGCTCGGCATAGGCCAGCTGCCAGAGCAGAAAGTTGCTGATGCGCCGTTCGCCGCTGGTGCGGATCAGTAGATCGGGGTCGGGTTCGCCGGCGGTGTGCAGCTCGGCCGCGAAGCGCTCCTCGCTGATCGCGCTGGGATCGAGATCGCCGCGTGCGGCCGCCTCCGCCAGGCGGCGGGCGGCGTGCACCAGTTCGGCGCGACCGCCGTAATTGGTGCACACGTTGAAGTGAATGCCGGTGTTGGCGGCGGTGCGGGCCGTGGCATCGGCGATGAGCCTGCGCAGCCCCTCCGGCAGGGGCACGAGATCGCCCAGGAAGCGAATCCGCACCTGCTCCCGTTCCAGGGCCTCCAGCTCCCGCGCCAGCACCCGTTCGAACAGGGTCATCAGGAACGCAACCTCCTCGCCGGGCCGGTTCCAGTTTTCGGTGGAGAAGGCGTAGGCGGTAAGGGCGCCGATCCCCCAGTCGGAGCAGAGCCTCAGGGTGCGCTTGAGGGCCTCCACGCCCGCCCGATGGCCCATCACCCGGGGCAGGCCGCGCTGACGGGCCCAACGGCCATTGCCATCCATGATCACCGCCACGTGGGCCGGCAGGCGATCGGGGTTGAGCCCCGGCGGCAGGTGCTGCGCGCTGGTGAGGGGCTGGCTGGAGGGAGTGGTCGCCAGGGCGCGACTCATCCGCGGGAATCCGGCGTGTCCTTGGCCACGGTACGCCCTGCCGGTGACCGCGCCAGGGCGGCCGCCAGCAGATCGTGAAGGCGGCTGCTCGTGATCGGTCGCTCCAGCCGCCCCTGGTTGGCGAGGGCGAGGGTGCCGGTTTCCTCCGACACCACGATGCACAGACAGTGGTTGTGCCGCTCGGTGAGCCCCAGGGCGGCCAGGTGGCGGGTGCCGTAGCGGTTGATGCCCTGGCGCGACAGCGGCAGGATCACGCCCGCGGCGGCGATGCGGTTGCGACGAATCAGCACCGCGCCGTCGTGCAGGGGGGTGTCGGTGGTGAACAGGTTCAGCAGCAGGTCCACGCTGAGTACACCGTCGATGGTGATGCCCGGGTTGAGAAAGTCTTCCGGTCGCAGGTCACTGCCATGGTCGATCACCATCAGCGCGCCGCGGCGCGCCTGGGAGAGGCGGCCAGCGGCCTCGGTGAGCACGCTCACGGTGCCGGCGCTGAGGGCGTCGCGGCTGCGGTCGGCGAACAGCACTCTCAGCCGCCCCGTGCCGAGCAGCTCCATCAAGCGCCGCAGTTCCCCCTGCCAGAGAATGGCCAACGCCAGGCTGCAGGCCAGCACCAGCGCATCCACCAGGGTGCTGGTGAGCGGCAGGTTGGCGGTGCGCTGCACAAACCAGGCCAGTGCCACCAGCAGCAGGTAGCCGCGCAGCAGCCACAGCGAGCGGGCTTCGCTCACCCGCGCCAGCAGCACCACGCCGAGGGCCACGGCGCAGCACAGGTCGATCAGCAGCCGGAGGTCGAACGGCAAGGCGGTGGTCAGCGCAGCAGGTGGGGCGGCACCAGATCGAAGCGGAGCAGGTCTTCGGACTGCTCGCGGCGCTGCACCAGATCGGCCAGGCCGTCGTGCACCAGCACCGTGGCCGGGCGGGGGATGCGGTTGTAGTTGGAGGCCATGGAGGTGTTGTAGGCCCCAGTGGCGAACACCGCCAGAATGTCGCCCGCCTGGCTCACCGGCAGATCGATGTCACTGAGCAGCACATCGCCCGATTCGCAGTGCTTGCCGGCCACGGTCACCCGTTCGCGCGCGAGGGGCGCGGCTCCCTCCGCTGGTGCAGCTCGGTCGGCTAAGGCCGCCGTGTAGCGCGATTGATAGGTGATCGGTCGTGGGTTGTCGCTCATACCGCCATCCACCGACACATAGGTGCGGATCGAGGGGATGGGTTTCCGGCTGCCGATCGTGTAGAGGGTGACGCCGGCGGTGGCCACCAGGGAGCGTCCCGGTTCGCACAGCAGCCTGGGCAGCGCGAGATCGCGTTGGCGACAGGCGGCCACCACGGCGCCCGCCACCTCGGCGACCCAGGCCTCAATGCTCGGCGGGTCGTCGCTGCTTGTGTAGCGGATGCCAAGGCCGCCACCCACGTTGAGATCGGCGCAGGGGTGCCCGAGCGAACGGGCCAGGGCGAGGGCTTCCGCCATCACTCCAGCCAGGTCGTGGTGCGGCTGCAGCTCGAAGATCTGAGAGCCGATGTGGGCGTGGAGGCCATCGAGCAGGGCCCAGGGGCAGTCGGCCAGGTGCCGCAGCGCCGCCTCCAGCTCATCGGGGTCGAAGCCGAATTTGCTGTCGAGGTGGCCGGTGCGGATGTACTCGTGGGTGTGGCACTCGATCCCGGGGGTGAAGCGCAGCAGCAGCCGCACCCGGCCTTCGCGGCTTGCCATCACCGCAGCGAGCAGCTCGAGGTCGTGCCAGTTGTCGGCCACCACCGTCACGCCATGCTCCACCGCCAGTTCCAGCTCCTGGCGGGATTTGTTGTTGCCGTGCAGCACGATGCGATCGGCGGGCATGCCCCCCTGCAGGGCGGTGAGCAGTTCACCGGCCGACACGGCATCGAGGCCCAGACCCTCGGAGGCCATCAAGGCCGAAAGCGCCAGGCTGCTGTTGGCCTTGGAGGCGTAGAGCACCAGCGCGGCGGCCGGGTAGTGGCGCTCCAAGGCCTGGCGGTAGGCCTGGCAGGCGGCCCGCAGGGTGGCTTCATCCAACACATAAAGCGGTGTGCCGTAGGTGCGGGCCAGGTCGCTCAGCAGGCAGCCGCCCACCAGCAGCCGGCCCTGGTCGTCGAGGCGGGTGGTGAGTGGGGCGAGATTGCGGTTGGGGCTGGTGGAATCCACGCTGGCCTCGTAGGGGCCAGCCCCGTGGGGCACCGCAGCGGGGGCGACAGGAGCGGTCATGCGGGGCGGTCGCGGAGCGCGGTGAACGGGTTGACGTGATGGTAAAGACTGGCCCGCTGCTGTTTCCCCCATGCCCGAGCCCGCGCCCATGGCCGGCCCATCGCTGGGCCCGGTGCCTCTCACGGCGGCTGATCTGGCCGCCTGCCTGGCCCTCGACCGACGGGCGCTCGGGGGCTTCTGGAGCGAAACCCAGTGGCGGCAGGAGCTCGCTCAGCCCCGTCGCCCCGCCCTGGGCCTGTGGCGGGCAGGCGAGCTGCGGGCGATGGCCTGCGGCTGGCTGGTGGTGGATGAGCTGCATCTCGTGCTGGTGGCCACCGATCCGGCCTGGCGACGGCAGGGCCTGGCGCGGCTGCTGCTGGAGGCCTTGATGGCGCAGGCGGTGGCGGCGGGGGCCCGCCACGCCACCCTCGAAGTGGCGGCCGGCAACAGCGCTGCACTCGCCCTCTACACCCAGCTGGGATTCCGGGAGGCGGGTCGCCGTCGCGGTTACTACCGCAACGGCGAAGATGCCCTGATCCAATGGTGTCGGCTGCAGCCGCAGGGGGTTCGGGAAACCCCCATTTGATGTGGCGCAAACCGCCTACTTGAGGCGTCCTGTTTATACAAACAGAGCCCTACCACCCTCTGAAATACTGGGGTTTCGCCGCATTCAGCGGTGGGTCCACAGCCTGCCGTTCAACCCTGATAGGTTGGTCCAAGACGCAGCAGGCCCCGCCCCATGTTCGAGCGGTTCACCGAGAAGGCCATCAAGGTCATCATGCTGGCCCAGGAAGAGGCCCGCCGGCTGGGTCACAATTTTGTGGGCACCGAGCAGATCCTGCTCGGTCTGATCGGCGAGGGCACCGGTGTGGCTGCCAAGGTGCTCAAGTCGATGGGGGTCAACCTCAAGGACGCCCGGGTGGAGGTGGAGAAGATCATCGGCCGTGGCTCCGGATTCGTGGCGGTGGAGATTCCCTTTACGCCCCGGGCCAAGCGGGTGCTGGAGCTGTCGCTGGAGGAAGCCCGCCAGCTGGGCCACAACTACATCGGCACCGAGCATCTGCTGCTCGGCCTGATCCGCGAGGGCGAGGGAGTGGCCGCCCGGGTGCTGGAAAACTTGGGGGTTGACCTGGCCAAGGTGCGCACCCAGGTGATCCGCATGCTCGGCGAAACCGCCGAGGTGGCCGCCGGCGGTGGCAGCGGCAAAGGGTCGACCAAAACCCCCACCCTCGATGAATTCGGCAGCAACCTCACCCAGCTGGCGGCTGAATCCAAGCTCGACCCTGTGGTGGGTCGCCACAATGAAATCGACCGGGTGATCCAGATCCTGGGCCGCCGCACCAAAAACAATCCGGTGCTGATCGGTGAGCCCGGCGTGGGCAAAACCGCCATCGCTGAGGGGCTGGCGCAACGCATCACCCAGGGCGATGTGCCCGACATTCTCGAAGACAAGCGGGTGCTCACCCTCGATATCGGTTTGCTGGTGGCCGGCACCAAGTACCGCGGCGAGTTTGAGGAGCGCCTCAAGAAAATCATGGAAGAGATCCGGGGCGCGGGCAACGTGATCCTGGTGATCGATGAGGTGCACACCCTGATCGGCGCCGGTGCGGCTGAAGGCGCCATCGACGCCGCCAACATTCTCAAGCCGGCTCTGGCCCGCGGCGAGTTGCAGTGCATCGGCGCCACCACCCTCGACGAGTACCGCAAGCACATCGAGCGCGATGCTGCCCTCGAGCGCCGCTTCCAGCCCGTGATGGTGGGCGAACCCTCGGTGGTGGACACGATCGAGATCCTGCGCGGCCTGCGCGAGCGCTACGAGCAGCACCACCGCCTGCGCATCGCCGATGAGGCGCTGGTGGCCGCGGCCACCCTGGGCGATCGCTACATCTCCGATCGGTTCCTGCCCGACAAGGCGATCGATCTGGTGGATGAAGCCGGCAGCCGGGTGCGGCTGCTCAATTCCAAGCTGCCGCCGGCCGCCAAGGAGGTGGATCAGCAGCTGCGGGCCGTGCAGAAAGAAAAAGAAGACGCGGTGCGCGAGCAAGACTTCGGCAAGGCTGGGGAATTGCGCGATAAGGAGGTGGAGCTGCGTGAGCAGATCCGCTCGATCCTGCAGGCCCGCCGCAACGAGGAGCCCGCTGCTTCTGAGGCCGGTGCCAGCGAGGCCCTGCCAGCTGCCGCTGCCGCTGCCGCTCATGAGAGCGGTCGTCTGCCGGTGGTGACCGAAGAGGACATCGCCCAGATCGTGGCCTCCTGGACCGGTGTGCCCGTGCAGAAGCTCACCGAGAGCGAATCGGTGAAGCTGCTCAACATGGAGGACACCCTGCACCAGCGCCTGATCGGTCAGGACGAAGCGGTGAAGGCGGTGTCGCGGGCGATCCGCCGCGCCCGGGTTGGTCTCAAGAACCCCAATCGACCGATCGCCAGCTTCATCTTCTCCGGCCCCACCGGCGTGGGTAAAACCGAGCTCACCAAAGCGCTGGCTGCCTATTTCTTCGGTAGTGAAGAGGCGATGATCCGCCTCGACATGTCGGAATTCATGGAGCGCCATACCGTCAGCAAGCTGATCGGTTCGCCTCCGGGCTACGTGGGCTTCAACGAAGGCGGTCAGCTCACGGAAGCCGTGCGGCGCAGGCCCTACACCGTGGTGTTGTTCGATGAAATCGAGAAAGCCCACCCCGATGTGTTCAATCTCTTGCTGCAGCTGCTCGAAGACGGTCGCCTCACCGACTCCAAGGGTCGCACGGTGGACTTCAAGAACACCCTCATCATCATGACTTCGAACATCGGTTCGAAGGTGATTGAAAAAGGTGGTGGCGGCCTGGGCTTTGAATTTTCCGGTGGTGCCGCGGAAGAAACTCAGTACAACCGCATCCGTTCGCTGGTGAATGAGGAGCTCAAGCAGTACTTCCGCCCTGAGTTTCTTAACCGTCTCGATGAAATCATCGTGTTCCGTCAGCTCAGCCGCGATGAGGTGAAGGAGATCGCTGAGATCATGCTCAAGGAGGTGTTTGGCCGCATGCTCGAGAAGGGAATTCACCTCTCCGTCACCGATGGCTTCAAGGAGCGGCTGGTGGAGGAGGGCTACAACCCCTCCTACGGTGCCCGACCGCTGCGCCGTGCCGTGATGCGCTTGCTGGAAGATTCCCTGGCCGAAGAATTCCTCTCCGGTCGTCTGGGCGAGGGCGATGCTGCACTGGTGGATGTCGACGACAGCAAGCAGGTGGTGATCCGCAAGCAAACTGCTACCCCGGCCTTGCCGGAGCTGGCGGGGGCCACGGCCTGAGCTCAGGCTCAGGCCCAGTTGTTCAGCAGATCGGCCAGCCGTTCGATCTGCCGTTGGCGTGCCGGATCATCGGCCCAGTCACCCAGCAGGTTGCGCCGCAATCCGGCGCTGGCTGGGGTGAGGTGGTCGCCTGGTAGTTCGTGCAACTCAGTGGCATCGTGGGGTCGCTTCTGCAGCACCGGCAGCAAGCGCCGGCTCTGATCGAGTCCATCGCGGCTGAATCGCACCAACAGGTTGCGCGGCTGGCGGTATCCCTGGCCTACCAACCGCAGGGTTTCGGCCGGCGATGGGCTGAATTCGCTACGGAAGCCGAATTGCTGCCCCATGTCGGCCAGCAGGGGCACCGAGCGTTCGGCTGAAAAGTTGTTGAAGCTCAGGGCTGCCAGGCCGCTGGCGCCGCGCCCGCCATCGGGAGCCAGCAAGTGAAGCTTGCAGCCGAGGCTGTGGCCCAGTCGCAGCGGCCGCGCCGCCGCCAGCTCGCCGCCGCCCTGGCGATCGGCCCGAAAGGCGCGCCAGGCCTCATTGGCCTGGCTCTGGTGATCAAACCCCGGCACGTAGCTCCAGGCCCGCACCTGCCAGCCGCGGTCGGCCAGGGCCTCCAGCAGCCGCCGGTAGCTGAGCTGCGGTGTGGCGGCCAGGTAACTACCGCCAGTGAATTCTAGCCGCCGCTCGGCGCCGGCTGGATCCAGGCACCAGAGAGAGCCCCGTTGCCGCCACGGCACCATCGTCAGCTGGCGAGCTGGCGAAGGGCGGCGATCGCCTCCCGCCGGTGGGCAGGGCCATCGAGCAGGTTGTTGAACACATGGCGGATCACGCCCTGCCCATCGATCACATAGGTGACCCGGCCCGGCAACAGGCCCAGCACTGCCGGCACCCCGAAAGCACGCCGCAGGTTGTTGCCCCGATCTACCAGCAGGGGAAAGGGCAGGTTGTGCCGTGCCGCGAAGCGCTGATGGCTGGCGGCATCGTCGCCGCTCACGCCCCACACCTCAGCCCCGAGAGCCTGAAGATCGGCGTAGGAGTCGCGGAAGGCGCAGGCCTCCATGGTGCAGCCCGGCGTGTCGTCTTTCGGATAGAAAAACAGCACCAAGGCCCGGCCCTCCAGCTGGTCGCTGCACCGTTCGATCCCTTCGGCATCGGCGAGGGCGATCAGGGGGGCACGGTCACCCACTGACAGGGGGGCAGCCACGGCGGAGGGGTGCGGTGGCGCCCACACTAGGCAGTGGCCCCATCGGCCTGCTTGCTGCACCGCCATGTTTCTGCTCTCCAAGCTGCTGCCCCTGCTGCTGTTGCCCCTGGGGCTGGCCCTACTGCTGCTGGTGTGGGGGCTGCTGCGCCGCCGCCGCTGGCCTGCAGGGGCGGCGCTGGCGATTCTCTGGATCTTTGCCACACCGCTCACTGCCGAGGGCCTGTGGCGCTGGTTGGAGCGGCCCCAGCAGCGGCGGGTCTTCCGCCTGCCCAGCGGCCGTGCCCCAGTGGCGGTAGTGGTGCTCGGCGGCGGGCGCCACCCAGCCCCTGGGCCCGATCGCCTCAGCGAATGGCACGACGGCGATCGGTTTTTCGGCGGCCTTGAGGCCTACCGGCAGCTGCGCGCCGCCGGCCGCCCTGCCCGCCTGATCTTCACCGGCGGCTGGTGGCCGCTGCAGCCCAGCCTGCCGCCGGAGGGTGAAACTCTGCGCCGCCATGCCCTGGCCCTGGGCCTGAGCGCCGCTGATCTGATCACCACCGGCCGGGTGAGCAACACCGCCGATGAAGCTCTGGCTGTGGCGGGCCTGCTGCCGCGCGGCAGCCGCGTGGTGCTGGTGACATCGGCGTTTCACATGCCGCGGGCGCGCCGCCTATTTGAACGGCAGGGGCTCCAGGTGGTGCCCTACCCCGTGGACTTTCAGGCCAGCGCCACCTGGGCCGGCAACCCCCTCGCCAATCCCCTCGCTTATGTGCCTTCGGCCGCCGGGCTGGACAGCAGCAGCCGCGCCCTGCGCGAGGCTCTGGGTCGTATGCTCTATCGGATTTGGTGATCTCTACTGTGGGTGCACCATCGCACATTCCTGGGTCCCTGTCTTCAGGTTGCTGTGCTGCCGATCAGCAGTGGGCTGCGCCGTCATGAGAACCGGACCACAAACATCCCATGTGGTGATCACTGGCACTGGCAGAGCCGGCACGACGTTCTTGGTGGAGCTGTTGACCCAGCTGGGCCTGGATACTGGATTTCGTGCTGACTCCATCGCGCAACTCAAGAACCAACATGGGCGAGCTGGCTTGGAGCATGACCTTAGAAAGCCGAATTGTCCCTATATTGTGAAGAGCCCATGGTTCTGTAATCATGCGGACCAAATCGTGCGCCGAGAGGATTTATCGATCGAACATATTTTTGTGCCTATCCGGGATTTGAATGCCGCGGCACAAAGCAGGCGGTATGTGACAAGCACAGGTTGGGCCAAGTTGTCCTGGCGCGCTCGAATCAAGCAGTTCATCCGTCGAGAATCATTACAGGGCGGTTTGTGGTTCACCCAATCACGCCGCTCAGGGAGTCAGGAGGATGTCTTGCTCGGTCAGTTTTACAAGCTGATGTTGGCCATTTCAGGCTCGTCGGTGCCTGTTACCCTGATTCGTTATCCAAAGTTGACCCAGGACAGCCTCTATCTTTTTGCGAAGTTAAGCCCCATCTTGCAAGGGATTAATTTTGAGTCCTTTGAGGAGGCCTTCAAAGCGGTTTGCCGCCCCGACCTGGTCCATCAGTTCAACGACAACGATCGATAACTTCAGGATTCGCAACACGGGCGCTGCATATAATGACAGGGCGGGGGCATGGCGGAATCGGTAGACGCAGCGGACTTAAAATCCGCAGGTCGAAAGACTGTGGGGGTTCAAGTCCCCCTGCCCCCATCGCTGCAGGGTGGGATCAGCATGGAGTCGTGGGCTGCGGATCCCAACCGTGCTGGTATCGCCGTCGCGACCGCTGTGGACCCTCAACGAATCGGAACTGCAGGCGGCCCTGCAGAGCCCGCCCGGTGGGCTGACGGCGGCTGAGGCCGACCGGCGCCTGCAGCAGTGCGGGCCCAATACCCTGCCAACCCAGCCCCGCACGCCATGGCTGACGCGGCTGGCGGACCCCATGCTGCATCCCATGGCCCTGCTGCTCTGGCTGGCGGGAGGTTTGGCGCTGGCGGCCGGCACCCCCCAGCTGGGCTGGGCGATCTGGGCCGTTGTGTTGATC
The DNA here is from genome assembly GCA_035285645.1 of Cyanobacteriota bacterium. Classification (GTDB taxonomy): domain Bacteria; phylum Cyanobacteriota; class Cyanobacteriia; order PCC-6307; family Cyanobiaceae; genus Cyanobium. The sequence continues at coordinate 10,776 of JAYKGR010000156.1, forward strand.
AATGGCGCCTTTTCGTTCTGGCAGGAGTTTCAGGCTGAGCGCACCCTCGCGGCCCTGCAGCACAGCCTGCCCCGCCGCGTGCGCGTGTGGCGCGAGGGCGCACTCACCTCCCTGGAAGCGGCGCTGCTGGTGCCCGGCGATCGCCTCGAGCTGGAGGAAGGCGAGCGGGTGCCCGCCGATGCTCGCTTGGTCGAAGCCAGTGGTTTCACCCTCAACCTGGCGGCTCTCACCGGTGAATCACTGCCCCTGGCTCGCCATGGCCAGCCGATTGTGGCAGCTGATCCATCCCTACCTCTGCGCGAGCGGGCCAATCTGGCGCTGGCTGGTTGCACCGTGACCAGTGGCCATGCGGTGGCGCTGGTGGTGGCCACCGGCACCGACACCGAATTCGGCCATGTGGCCCGCCTGGCCGCCGGCACCCCGCGGGGCCCGAGCACACTGGAGCGGCAGGTGGGCCGGATTGTGCGCACCGTCACCGCTGTGGCGGTGGCGCTGGCGTTGGTGAGCTTTGGGCTCAGCTGGCTGCTGGTGGGCCTCGGGCCGCTGGAAAGCCTGGTGTTTGCCATGGGCATCCTCGTGGCCAACGTGCCCGAGGGCCTGCTGCCCACCGTGACCCTGGCGCTGGCGATCAGTGTGCGCCGCATGGCCGCGCGCCAGGCCCTGGTGCGGCGCCTCTCGGCTGTCGACACCCTCGGCTCGGTGAGCGTGATCTGCAGCGACAAGACCGGCACCCTCACCGCCAACCGCATGGCGCTGGAGGCCTGTTGGCTGCCCGATCCCTCCCCCACCGCGGCGGTGGCCACCGCCGCGGAAACCGCCCTGCTGGACGCCGCCTGCCTCTGCTCCAATGCCCACCTCAGCGCCGCCAGCGCCGCTGCGCCCGGGCTCGGGGATCCCACCGAAACCGCCTTGCTGCAGGCCGCCCGCCAGCGAGGCCTGGAGCCCGAGGCGTTGCGGCGCCAGCGCCCGCGTTGCCGCGAGCTGCCCTTTGATTCGCTGCGGCGCCGCATGGCCGTGGTGGTTGAGGCCGCCGACGGCGGCTTCGCGCTGCTTTGCAAGGGGGCGCCGGCGGAGGTGATCGGCCGCTGCGGCGGCGATCGCCTGCGGGCCCAGGCCGCCGCCGACGATCTGGCCCGCCGCGGCTTTCGCGTGCTGGCGGTGGCGCAGCGCCCCGGCGATGGAGCCCTGCTCACGGCTGCAGAGGAGGATCTGGAGCGCGATCTGGAGCTCCTGGGCCTGGTGGCCCTCGATGATCCGCCGAGACCGGAGGTGCCCGACGCGATCCGCCAGTGCCGCCAGGCGGGCATCCGGGTCACGATGGTGACCGGCGACGCCGGCCTCACGGCTGCGGCGATCGCCCGCCAGATCGGCCTGCTCGATCCGCTGCCCGACAACGATCCCCAGCTCGATCCGGTGCGGGTGATCGAAGGGGAGCAGCTGCAGCGGCTCAGCGACAGCCAGTTGCGCCAGCTGCTGCGCTTTCGCCACCGGCTGGTGTTTGCCCGCATGGCGCCGGAGCAGAAGCTACGGCTCGTGCAGGCCTACCGCGCCCTGGGGGAGGTGGTGGCCGTGACCGGCGATGGCATCAACGATGCCCCGGCCCTGCGGGCGGCGGATGTGGGTGTGGCCATGGGGCGGGTGGGTACCGAGGTGGCCCGCGAGGCGGCCGACATCGTGCTGCTTGACGACAACTTCGCCACGATCGTGAT
>JAYKGR010000157.1:0-25015 GCA_035285645.1 Cyanobacteriota bacterium
GCCACGCATCCGCCTGCGGCGAGGAGCTGGGCGCCGGCGGCTGGATCGGTGCCACCGCGGGCTCGCCCTGGCAGAAGCCGTTGGCCTGCAGCCAGGCCAGATCCCTCCGGATCGCGGCGCTGTTGCCATAGCACTCGCCGTGCAACCGGCGCAGATAGGCGGCGGCCTGATCCGCCAGGTCGCCCTCCGGCAAGGGCGACACGATCGCCTCCAGGGCGGCGCGGGTGGCGGGATCGGCGGCCGACAGCTCGGGATAGGTGCTCAGCAGCCTGAGCAGATAAAGGAGACGCTCGAGATCCAGCAGGCGGGAGTACCCATGCAGCGCGAAATGCTTCTCGCGGTTGTGGGCTGAGCGGATGCGGTGATCGAGGCGAGCCAGCTCATCGCCGAGCAGTGGCCCCAGGTCGCGCTGGTGGGTGGGTACCACCGCCACCACGGCGGCAAAGCCCTCCGCCCGTGAGGGCCCGAACACCGGGTCGGCCAGGGCAGCCGCCATCTCGCGGATGACGGGCTCAGGCACCAGGCGACTGCGGGTCTGGTTCCACTGCAGGCAGGTGCCCAGGGGTGTGTAGAGCCACCAGCCGATCCACTCCACCGGCGCCGGCAGGCTCAGGGCCTGGGTGATCGCCAGGCGCCAGGGGCGGCGGGCGTGGGTGGCATCCACGATCACCGGCACCCCGGCTGCCACCGACGCGCGGATGCGCTGGTGCAGCAGGGCCTCGATGTCGCGCCAGGGCCCCTGCACGGCGGCATCGCCGAAGAGCTCGCCCCGCAATCCATCGGTGGAGAGCACCACCGCGCCGGTGCGTTCGGCCAGCACCCCGGCCAGGGTGGTCTTGCCGCTGGCGGGTGGGCCGATCAGCAGGTGGCAGCGCAGGGGGCCTGATGGCGGGCTGGTCATCACGGCAGCCTGGCCGCGGTGCCGATCAATGGCAAGTCTCTCCTGCGAAAAAGCAACCCAGACAGGCGTTCAAGGCTGGGTTCAACCCCAGAGCCGCTGCTCTTTCGCACGAGAAAAACCCTGTTTGGGCTCAGGCGTCGGAAGCTGCCAGCAGCCCCACCAGAGATCTCTCCATGACCCCCTCGACAGCTGTGCTGCCCCGTGCGGCAGACCACTACCACCCCCCGGATCTGCTGCAAGACCTGCGCCTGCTGGATCTGCTGGAGCTCAGCGGCAGCACGCTCGAGGCAGGCCGCGCTTCGGGCTACAGCCAGCCCACGGTCAGCCGCCGCACCCGCGTGCTCACGCAGGATTTCGCCTTGAGCGTGAACCGTGACCGCCGGGTGGGCTGTTGCTATGGCACCTCTCCAGCCCTTCACCTGTTGCGGTTGGGCTGCCGTGCCCACCGCCTCGCCGCCGGCGTGGCCCGGCTGGGGGCCGATGTGCTGCTGCAGCCGCTGCTGGCTGACTGCCCCTGGTTGCTGCCCGCCCCGCCCCGGTTTCGGCTGGTGGTGAGCTGGCTGGAGCTGGTGCGGCAGGGCGTGCTCGATGGCGCCCTGGTGTCGGGTCTGGAGTTTGCGGGGCACACCACGCCGCCGGCCCACGACCTGGAACTGCTGCCCCTGGGGGAGCAACCCTTGGGGTTGGCCATAGCGCCAGGCCAGGTGATCACCGCCGGCAACCTGCCCCCCGTGCTGGTGCCGAACCGCACCGTGGCTCAGGGTCTGCGGCAGCAGCTGCAGCAGCGGGGCCTGGCCATCCACAAGGCCGGCAGCGCCTGCCACACGCCAGCCCAGTGGCGGCAACGCCTGCAGCGCGGCGCCGTGGCGATGCCTCTGCCCGAGCTGGAGCCGGCCCATTGGTGGCAGGGTCTGCAGCGATTGCCCTTGCCCACACCGTTGTCGCTGCCTCTCTGGCTGGTGCTGCCGGCCGGCTGGCGGCAGCAGGGGGCGTTGGCCCACACGGCCGAGCGATTGGGCTATCGCCACGTTGCCGCGTAGGCACCGGCTGCCTAGCGCTAGGGCAGGGGAATGAACGCCTTGCCCGCCAGCGGCAGCAGCATCTGGGCCAGGCCCATGGCGCCGCCCACCAGCTGCTGCGCCAGGCCGTTGCCGCCCTTGGGCCGTTGGGGTGCCTCTTGCAGCTGGGCTACCGCCTCGCGTAGCCGCTGGGCCTGCTCCTGGTCGCCCCCCTGCTCCAACAGGGTGGCCGCATAGTTGAGATCGGCGATCGCATCGGCCAGGCGCCCCTGCTCGCTGCGGCACAGTCCCCGGGCCAGCCAGCTCACCGGCGCCTCCGGTTGCAGCTGGATCGCCTCGCCAAACAGCGGTTCCGCTTCATCGAAGCGACCCGCCTGGGCTGCCTCCACGCCGGCGTTGTGCAGCTCGGTGTAGCCGAGCAGCCCCGGCGCGATGCCTCGGGCCTGCTGCCAGTGGCTCCGGGCCAGGGCGCCGCTGTCGAGCTGGGCGCCGCTCAGATCCGCCTGGCGCAGATCGGTGCCCTCCAGCCGCGCCCCCCGCAGATCCGCCCCCCGCAGGGAGGCGCCCCGCAGGCTTGTGAAGCTCAGATCTGCCCCCTCCAGTCGGGCGCCATCGAGGCGGGCGTTGCCCAGATTGGCGCGGTTGAGGCGGGCGCCGCGCAGATCCGCATCCCGCAGGTCGGCCTGCACCAGATCCGCATCCGCCAGGCCGCAGCCGGCACACGAGCGGGTTTCCAGCAGCCGCAGCAGCGCCGCCGACTCCACCGCCCGGCCCGCGGCCGGCACCAGCACCCTCGCAACCACCAGCACTGCCGCCAGCCGCGCCGCGCGCCGCACCGCCACCATCGCTCAGTGCCCCCCCTGCAGCACGCCGCCGCGACCGCCCGCCTCCTCGGCCATGCCGATGCGAGCGAATAGGTTCTGGCTGTCGCGATTGAGGTGCACCACCTCCACCTGGCTGCCGCCTTGCTTGAGCCGCCGGATCACCTGATCGAGGGCCACCACGCCGCTCTGATCCCAGATGTGGGCTTCTTGCATGTCGATCGTGACCCGGTCGGGATGTTCATGCACTTCAAATCCCTGGCGGAAATAAATACTGCTCACAAAGAACAGCTGGCCCCGCACCCGGTAGCGCCGGTGGCGCCCACCCTCCTCCAGCGTGCTCTCCACCTGGATCACCTTGGCCACCTTGCGGCTGAACAGAATCGCCGCCAGCGCCACGCCCGCCAGCAACCCCACCGCCAGGTTGTGCGTCAGCACCGTGACCGCCACCGTCAGCAGCATCACCGCCGTATCGCTGCGGGGAATGCGGCCGATGCCAGTGAGGGAGGGCAGGTTGGCGGTGTTGACGGCAATCATGATCATCACCCCCACCAGGGTGGCCATGGGAATGCGGTCTACCCAGTCGCGTGCCAGCAGGATCATCACCATCAGGCTCACGCCCGAGCTGAGGGTGGAGAGCCGGGTGCGGCCGCCGTAGCCCACATTCATCACCGACTGGCCCACCAGGGCGCAGCCGGCCATGCCGCCGAACAGGGAACTGACGATGTTGCCGATGCCCTGGCCTCGTGCTTCGGCATTTTTGTTGCTGCTCTGATCGGTGAGGTCATCCAGGATGTCTTGCGTGAGGAAGGTTTCCATCAGCCCCACCAGCGAGATCGCCAGCGCCGTGGGCAGCACCAACCCCAGCGTGCCCAGGTTCATCGGCACCTGCGGCAGCCCGAACAGCGGCAGCCCCTGCGGCAGCTGGCCCAGGCTGGCCACGGTGGGCACATCCAATCCCAGGCGATGGGCCAGCCCCGTGCTGATCAGAATCGCCACCAGCGCTGAGGGCACCACGGTGGTGAGCCGTGGCAGCAGATAGATGATCACCAGCGTGAGGGCCGTGAGCCCCCACACCGCCGGCAGCTGGGGCGCTGTCACCACCGCTGCGTCGCCGCGCAGCAGGTTGAGCCCCAGCTGGGGCAGCTGCGCCGCGAAGATCAGGATCGCCAGCCCATTCACAAACCCCGCCATCACCGGCTGGGGCACGAAGCGCATCTGGTGGGCCAGGCCCAGGTAGCCCCAGGCGATCTGCAGCACCCCCGTCACCAATCCGGCCGCCAGCAGGAGCTGCAGCCCCTGGCCTGCACCCAGCCCATTGCCCTGCTGCACCAGCCCGGTCATCAACAGGGCCGTGGAGCCGGTAGCGGAGGTGATCATCGCCGTGCGGCCCCCCACGATCGCCAGGGTCACCGACAGCACGAACGCCCCGAAGATGCCGGCCCGCGGATCCACGCCGGCGATGCCGGCAAAGGCGATCGCCTCCGGAATCATCGCGAAGGCCACCACCAGGCCCGCCAGCACATCCCGGTGGGGCATCCCCCACCACTCCTTGAGCGACAACGTCATCGGGCGCGAGCAGCGGATCGGAGCGGGCCGACCCTAAGCCGCGCCCACCGCTCAGCGGATCAGCAGCCGGTAGGCGGCCTCCAGCCGCTGAAAGGCCGCGCCGTCGCCCCCGAGATCGGGATGGTGGCGTTTGGCCAGGCGGCGATAGGCCGCCTTGATCGCCGCCTGGCTGGCACCCGGCTCCAGCTCCAGCAGCGCCAGGGCCTGGCGGCGGGGGTCGCTGTCGCCGCCGGCGGCGCCGCTGTGGTTCGCGGTGCGGGTGCCGCGTCGGCGCTGGCCGCTCTCCTCCAGCCGCCGCACCCGTTCCAGCAGCTCCTCCACAACCCGAAACGGCGCTTCGTTCAACCACTCGATCGTTCGCGGTCCGTAGAGGGCAAAGGCCGCCCGCACCGCCCATCGCCCCCGGCTGTGGGGTCCCCGCAGCGCCTCGGCCAGCTCCTGCTCCTGCTGGGCTGTCCAGCGATGCGGCCGCTGGGTTGCGATCACCGCCTGCAGCCCCCCCGGCGGACCGATGCGCAGCGAAGTCCAGCGGGGATGGCGGGCCATGGCGTCGCTCCAGCGCGCCACCTGCTCCGCCGTGAGCCCGGAGCCGCGGGCCTGCTGCTGCAGTTCCAGCTGACGCCGCAGGGCCCGCACCTCCCGCCGCAGGGCGTCGTTTTCCGCCAGTAGCGCCTCCACGTTGGTGGTGACCACCGGGCCACAGCCGGGGGGTGTCGATCGCCAGCGGCGTGGATCAAACCCCATCCGGCTGCCGCACCCCACGCCTCGCCATTGTGGCGGCCAGCCCCATCCCCATGCCCATGGTCCGCTTCTCCCTCCAGCAGCCCGGCGGCGTGCTCCGCCTCAACCTGCTGTTGGTGCTGGTGCTGCTTGTCCCCGCCGCCGCCGGAATGTTCGCGCCCCTTGAGGCGGCCCTGCGGGAGGTGATGCTTCGCCGCCCCCTGCCGCCCTTCTGGTTTCCCCTGTTCATCGGCGTGGGCGCCCTGCTGCCGCTGCTGCTGCGGCTGCTGGGCCGGCATCAGCCGGCGGTGCGCCGGGTGCTCAACCCCTATTTGCTGCTCCTCGCCGGTCAGATCGTGGCCGAGGTGGTGGTGGTGCTGGTGGGTGGCAAGGGGCTCGGCGTTCTGGTGGGCTGGGTGTTCACCCTGGTGCGGCTGGCCCAGCTCGGCCGTCTCTGGCCCCATGCCGCAGCGCCGGCCTGGTTGCGGCTGCTGCTGTTGCTCGAACTCGGTCTCTGGGGGCTCAACGCCGCCCAGATGCTGGCGAATCGCTGGCTGCCGCTGCTCGCCTGAGCCGCCGCGCCGCCCAGCGCAGCCGCTGCCACCGCGCCCGCCGCCGTGCCGGCGAGAGCGGCGCGAAGCGCAGCCGGTCGTAGCTGCCCACCAGGGCCGCCAGGGGTTGCGCCAGATCGGGTCGTGCCGCGGTGGCCCTTTGGCCGAAGGCCGCCAGGGTTTCGCCCGGCGCCGGCGCCAGCCCCAGGTTCGCCAGGGGAGCGAGGGCCCGCGCCAGCAGCTGGCGCCCAGGGTCGCCGCCCTCCCCGCGGCCACCCAGCCGCAGCAGGGCCAGCAGCAGCGGCAGCAACCCCCCCATCAGCGCCAGCAGCAGCCAGCCCACTGCCGTGCGTCGTTCGCCCAGCCAGCGGCGCAGCAGCGCCTCCTGCTCCTGCCGGTCGAAGCCGAGCCACCAGCGGGTCCAGGCCACATCCAGGCCCCACCACTGGCGTTGCCACCAGGTGAGGAGCGCCGGCGCCGCTGGCGCCGGGCTGTCAGCGCGGATCCACTGGGTGGGATCCACCCGCACCCAGCCCTGCCGCGGCAGCCACACCTCACTCCAGGCATGGGCATCGCTCTGGCGTAGATCCAGATAAGCGCTCCCCCCCAGCGACCGCACCCAGCTGCCGCCCCGATACCCGCTCACCACCCGGGCGGGTACTCCCGCCGCCCGCATCAGCGCCGTGAAGGCACTGGCGTAGTGGCCGCAGAAGCCCACCCGCCGCTCAAACAAAAACGTGTCGAGTCCGCCCCGCTGCGGCAGGGCGCCGGGGCTGAGGCTGTAGCGAAACGGTTGGCGCCGAAACCAGGCTTCGGCGGCCGCCAGCCGCTGCTCTGGCGTCGGCAGCCTGGCCCAGGTGGCCGCCAGGGCCTCCAGTCGCGGTTCGCCACCCCGGGGCAGGCTGAGGGTGAGTGGCGTTGGCGGCTGGCGCCGCCAGGCCGCCCCGCCAGCCGCGGTGGCCTCCGCCAGCCGGTAGTGGCGCCGTTGCGTCGGCGGCCGCCGTGAGCGCAGTTCCCCCCGGGCCGTGGTCTGCAGATCCGGCTGGGCCGCCGCTGGTGCCCCCTGCCCATCCCACGGCACTTCCAGCAGCGGTGCCGGCTCCACCAGCCACAGCTGGCTCACCCGCCCCGCCGCCACCCCCAACGGTGCCGCCGCCGATCCAGGCCGCCAGCGGCGACCATCGAAGTGCTCATGCACCAGCACCCGCCAGTAGCGCTGCGTCGCTGGCGGTGGTGCCGCCGCGAACACCACCCGGGCTGCCGGCGCATCCTCGTTGGCGAGCCGATCGATCGCGCCGGGTTCAAGGCTGTCGCTGAGGCCGATGCGGGCCGTGCCCCCCGCCAGCGGCCCCCGTCGCTGGCCGAATGGCTCCAACCGTGGCAGCAGCACAAAGGGCAGCAGCGCCAGCGGCAGGGCTGCCATCAGCAGGGCCAGGCTGCGGCGCAGCAGCCGCTGGGCGGGTGCTGCGGGGCCATCGAGGGCCACCAGGGCGGTGATCGCCCCCAGCAGCGTCGCCAGTTGCAGCAGGCTGCCCGCCAGATCGCTGCGCAGCGTCGCCAGCAACCCGATGGCGATCACCTGTAACAGGGCCACCAGCCGTCGTTCTCCGGGCCGGCGGGCCTCCAGCAGCTTCAGGGCCGCCGCCAGCACCAGGGCCAGCAGCGCCCAGCTGAGCGGCTGGCTGGGGTCCAGCCCCGGCAGGCTGACCAGCAGCAGCGCTTCGGTGCACCAGGCCAGGGCCCGGGTTGGCAGGGTCAGGGCCATTGCGCCAGCGCAATCAGCGCCGCCTGCAGATGCTGCCGGCCCCGGCCCGGTGCCAGGCTGCGGCCATCGCCCAAGGCCAGTCCGTAGGTTTCGCCCCGCGCCTCGAGCAGCTGCAGGCGGTGGCTGAGATGCTCGAGGGCCTCCTCCAGGTGAAGCTGCGGAGCTGGGGCCAGCAGCACCGTCCTGGCCTCGGGGTCGCGAAACACCTTGGTATGACGGCCGCGGCCCCGGGCCAGCAGCGGCCAGGCCAGCCGCGCGGGGCCCTCCTCCGGCCGATGCGGCCGCAGGTCGTGCCAGTCGGCGCTGCCCTCACGCGCCGGTGCGGCCGCTCCACCCAACGCCGTCGGCTGCGGCTGTTCAGCCACCGGCCCCGGCCGGCGTCGCGGCCAGACCCACTGGGGCGCCGGTGGGCTCCAGCGGCTCCAGCACACGAACAGCCCCAGCGGCGCCCGCACCTCGATGCGCAACCGGCCAGGGCGATGCAGGCCCCGGCCGGGCGGCCACCACGACAACGTCAGCCCATGGGTGCCGGCTGTCAGGTGGAGGGGGCCGAGGGCCGTGCCGTCGGCCCATGCCAGCCGCAGCCCCTGGCAGGGGCGCCGCAGCCGCAGCTGCAGCGGATAGGCCAGGGGGCCTTCGGCCGGCCCGGGCGGGGGCTGGCCGCAACGCAGCTCCAGCCCTTCGAGGTTGCGGTGCGTGAGCGGCAGCGCCAGCAGCATCAAGGCCACCAGCATCAAGGCCAGCAGCAGCGGCCCGTTGGCCTGGGTCTGCACCGCCACCACCAGCAGCAGCGCGGCGGCCCCCAGCCACAGCCAGCCAAAACCGCTGGGCACAATGTACAGATTGGCCAGGCCGAGCCGCAGCACCGCCGGCTCCGATCCGTCAGCGAATCGCATCCACCCCCTCCAGCAGCCAGGCGCTGGGGCTGGGGCCCGCCGGTGCTCCGCCATCGATGCGGTGATCCACCACCGCCGCCACCACCGCTTGCACATCACCCGGCACCACATGGCGGCGCCCTGCCAGCAGCGCCCAGGCCCTGGCCGCCGCCAGCAGCGCCAGCCCCGCCCGTGGCGACAGCGGCAGGCCGGGCCGATCCGCCGCCCGGCTGCGCTCCAGCAGATCGAGCACCATCTCCAGCACCGCGGCCGCCACCTCCACCGCCGCCGCCTGCTCCTGCAGCTCCAGCAGGCCGTTGGCATCGCTGCTGGCGGCCACCTCGCCCAGCCGGGTGCCCTCGCCCCGCAGCAGGGCCCGCTCCGCCTGCCGATCGGGACAACCCAGCCGCAGGCGCATCAAAAAACGATCCAGCTGCGATTCGGGCAAGGGTGCGGTGCCTCCTTGATCGAGGCCGTTCTGGGTGGCGATCACCAGAAACGGCCGCGGCAGATCGCGGCTGGCGCCATCCACGCTCACCCGCCCCGCCGCCATGGCTTCCAGCAGGGCGCTCTGGGTGCGGGGGCTGGCGCGGTTGATCTCATCGGCCAGCAGCACCTGGCTGAACAGCGGCCCCGGATGGAAGCGAAAGCCACCGCTCGCGTCGAGCACGTTCACGCCGGTGAGATCGGCCGGCAGCAGGTCGCTGGTGAAGCTCACCCGCTGAAAGGCCAAACCGAAACTGCGGGCCAGACCTTCCGCCAGGGTGCTCTTGCCCAGCCCCGGCAGATCTTCGATCAACAGGTGGCCGCGGGCCAGCAGGCAGGCCAGGGCCAGCCGCAGCTGCAGCGGCTTGCCCAGCAGCAGCCGCTCCAGGCCGGCGATCACGGCGGGCAGGGGGCCAGGCACGGCGACAGGCGGATACCCCCATGGTGCGTGCGACAGGCGATCGTGGGAACCGCCCTTGCCCCCAAACCCGCCGATGACGCGGCCAGCCGAACCGCCAGCCGGTGAGCGCCATGGCGGCAATCGCATTGCCGTGGCGCGGCGCTTGGGCTGCCGGCCCGAGCAGCTGCTCGATGCCAGCGCCTCGCTGGTGCCCTTCGGGCCGCCGCCAGCGTTACGGCTGCGGCTGGCCTGGGGCACGGGCCTGCGCGACTATCCCGACCGGCACTATCACGATCTGCGGCGGGAGATTGCCCGCCACCACGGGCTGGATCCGGCCCAGGTGCTGCCGGGCAACGGCGCCGCCGAGCTGTTCACCTGGGCGGCCCGCGATGCCGCCGCCGCCGGCCTCAGCCTGCTGCCCAGTCCGGGGTTTGCCGATTACCGGCGGGCGCTCGCCTGCTGGGGTGGAGCCTGGCGATCGCTGCCGCTGCCGCTGGAGTGGCCGGCAACCTTTCCGCAGCCGTTTGCCGCCGCGGGTGAGGCCCAGGTGCTCTGGCTCACCAATCCCCACAATCCCACTGGTCAGCTGTGGAGCAGGGCCTCGCTGGAGCCGCTGCTGGAGCGCTATGGGCTGGTGATCGCCGATGAGGCCTTTCTGCCCCTCCTGCCCGGCGGCGAGCGGCAGTCGCTGGTGCCGCTGCTGGAGCGGCACCCGAATCTGGTGGTGATCCGTAGCCTCACCAAGCTGTTTGCCATCGCTGGCCTGCGGCTGGGCTATGCCCTCGGCCAGCCGGCGCGGCTGGCCCGCTGGGCGGCATGGCGCGATCCCTGGCCCGTGAATGGCCTGGCCGTTTGCGCGGGTGAGTGGCTGCTGCGCAACCGCCACTGGCCGCGGCGGGTGAGGCGCTGGCTGGCGGAGGAGGGCCCCTGGCTGCAGCGGCAGCTGGCCACCCTGCCCGGGCTGATCCCGCGGCCGTCGGCCGCGAATTATCTGCTGGTCACGCTGGGGCCAACGGCCGCTGGTGCATCCAGCCTCGAACCCCTGCGGCAGGCCCTGGAGCAGCGCCATCGCATCCTGGTGCGCGATTGCCGCAGCTTCGAGGGGCTCGATAGCCGCTGGTTGCGGCTGGCGGTGCTTGACCGCCGCGGCAACCGGCGATTGCTGAAGGCCCTGCAGCGGGAACTGCCGTAGGGTCGGCCTGCTTCACAGAGACTGCCGCCGAGCCCTGAGCGCATGACCAGTCAACGCGGCCGTCGTCCTGATTTCATTGTGATCGGTGCCGCCAAGGCGGGCACAACGAGCCTGGATTTTTACCTTGGGATCCATCCCGAGGTGTCTATGGTCAAGCCAAAGGAGCTGCGTTTTTTTGTCGACAGTTCGGCCTTTCGCGGCCGCTGGGATCAAGGGGTTGAGTGGTATGAGAATCAGTTTTGCACCCGTAAAAAGTTCTGTGGAGAAGCCTCTCCCCAGTACACCCACTTGCCTCATGTGCCTGAAAGGATGGCCGCGGTTGTTCCGCGGGCCAAGTGGATTTACATGGTGCGGGAGCCGATGGCGCGCCTGCAATCGGATTGCCTGATGGCTGTCAGACACGGCCGGTGCAGCGGCAGCTTTGCGAGCTATATCGATGAGCATCCTTACGCGCTAAAAGCTTCTCTTTACGGCAAGTAAATCAGCCGGTTTCTCAACTACTCTTCGCCCAGCAGTATCCTGGTTCTGGAGTCCCAAAGCCTTCAAAGTCGACGCCATCAAGCCCTTGGGCAGGTGTTAGAATTTATTGGAGCAGATCCCTAATACTCTTCGGTTTTGTTCCAGCATGAGCGCAATGTGGCCCAAACGGAGATCTATCCCAATCCTCTGGGTCGGCGCATCGATCGCAGCCGTGTGATGCAGTACCGGACAGCCTCTCCCCTCCCTGGATCCGCCGCTCACCCCATCCGCCGCTCCATCGCCGTCGTGAGCCCCCAGACCACACCGATGATCGCTCCGGCAGCTCAGCTGGCGGTACCGATGCTGGCGGCCTTTGCCTTGGGTGTTGTCTCTCCCGCGGAAGCCACCACCCAGACCCGTTGCCTCTACAACGGTCAGCCGCGCCTCTGCAGCGTGCGGGAAGCCCACCGCAGCGCCGTGAGTGCCGGCAACCATGTCGATATCGTGTGGCCCGATGGCGAACGCACCAGCGTGCGCTATCTCCAGGCCAACCGCAGCGGTGATCTCAGCGGGATGCCGGTGCTGATCAACGGCACCACCCGGGGGCAGGTGCAACGGGTGCAGGCCCTGGCCTGCGGTGCGCGCGGTTGCCAGGGGGTGCAGATCACGATCCGCAGCAGCACCGGCAACGTGTTCAGCTACACCCGCTTCTCGGCGACCAGACCCTGAAGCAGGTCGGCGAGGCGTCGATCGGCATCGCGCACCGCCAGCCGCTCCATGCCGTGGCGCAGGCGGGCCAGCGGATCCACGCTGCTGTCCACCTGCCGCAGTCGCGGCCCCAGCAGCCGCCAGAGGGCCTCCTCCAGGGCCTGGGGATCGTCGCGCTGGGCCACGATCACGGCGGCGCCCACCGCGGCCGCGGCTGCGGCATTGGCATCCTGATGGCGGTCGGCTGCCTGGGGAAAGGGCACCAGAATCGTCGGTGTGCCGCACACCGCCAGCTCGCTGAGGCTGCCGGCCCCAGAGCGGCTCACCGCCAGATCGGCGTGTTGGAGCAGGCCCGCCATGGCGTTGCTGAACGGCAGCTCCACCACCCCGGCCAGCGGCCGCTGGCCGGTGTCCGGATCGTTGCTGCCGGTGAGGTGCACCACCCGGCAGCCGGCGGCCACCAGCCGGGGCAGCAGCGGCCGCACCATGCGGTTGAGGCCCAGGGCCCCCTGGCTGCCGCCCATCACCAGCAGCAGCGGCCCCTCCCCGGGCGGTACCCAGTCGGGCAGGGATGCCGGCTCCAGAAAGGCCTGCCGTACCGGCGTGCCTGTCACCAGCGGTACAGCTCCGGGCAGCCGCTCCGCCGCCTGGGGTAACCCCACCGCCACCCGGGTGCACAACCGACCCAGCAGGCGCGTGACGCGGCCTGGAATGGCATTGCTCTCATGCAGCACCACCGGTACCCCGCACCAGCGGGCGGCCAGGATTGCCGGTGCGGCGATATACCCGCCGCTGCTGAACACCGCATCGATGCGTTCGCGGCGGATCAGGCGGCGCACCACGCCACAGGCCGCCAGCAGTTGCATCAGGTTGAGCAGCTTGCGCAACCCCCGGCCCTGCAGACCCCCGGCCCGCACGGTGTGCAGGGCATAGCGCTGGGGCACCAGCTGGCGTTCCAGCCGGTCGGGCACCCCCAGCCAGCTCACCTCCCAGCTGGGGGGCAGGGCCTCGGCCACCGCCAGCGCCGGGAAGAGATGGCCGCCCGTGCCGCTGGCGGCGATGAGAAGCCTGGGCATGGAGGCGGCGGTGGCAGACGCGGCGGCGCCAACCTAGGCGGGTCGGGGGCCGGATTCGGGCCTAGTTTGGTGCCACCGATCCCGAACACTGCCGCCGCCGATGTTTCGCTCCCTCCCGCCGCTCGCGGGATTTCTGGGCCTGGCCCTCGGCGCCCTCGGGCTTGTGGCCACAGCGCCGGCGCTGGCCGCACCCCCCAGCCCCACCCTGCTCCAGAGCCTGGAAGCGGCACTCAACGGCAGCGCCGGCCCGCCGCTCGCCGCCCTGCTCGAGGCGGGGCCCGGCCTCGAACCCGCCCAGGTGGAACGGCGCCACCGCCTGTTGCGGGAGCAGTTTCCCGATGCCCGCTGGCAGGTGCGGCCCGGTCCACCCCAGGCCAACGGCCAGCCCACGGTGGTGGTGCGCGTGGTGGGTAGCCGCCGCCAAGGATCGCGCACCTATCGGCTTGAAACCGAACAGCAGCTGCGCCTGGAGAGCAACGGGCCGCGCATCAACGGCCAGACGATCCTCAGCGAGCAGTCGCTGCTGCGCAGCGGCGAACGCGACCTGCCCGTGAGTCTGCTGATTCCCGATGCGGTGCTCACCGGTCAGCGTTACGACGTGGATGTGATCTTTGATGACCCCCTGGAGGGGGCCTTGGTGGCGGGCGGCATCGCGGCGGTGAGTGCCGACCAGCAGGCCACCCTGGCCAGCCCGGCGATCGAGCTCGCGGCCCTCGGTGGTGGTGGACTGTTCAAGACGGTGCAAGCACCCCTCACCCCCGGCAGCCAGATGTGGGCGGTGCTGTTGGTGCATCCCGATGGGATCGTGAGCGCCAGCAAGCGGGTGCGGGTGGTGGCCAGCCGCCAGGCCCTCGATCCCTGAGGCCTCGGTTCAGAAGAACAGCGCCGAAAGCTGGCTGAGATCGCCGCCGGCCAGGTAGGTTTCGCTCGCTCGATCCGACGCGCTGAAGGTCCACACGCTGCCCCGCTCGAGCGGGGTTTCCACCAGCACAGGATCCTGGTCGTCTTGGTCGGTGGCGATGCAGGCTAGGTGCACCTGCACGGGCATCGCCATGGGCCGCCCCCACCAGATCTGGGTTGTGGATGACGACCCGGAAATTCGCCAGCTGCTGGCCACCTACCTGGGCGACCAGGGGTATGAGGTGCGTTGCCTGGCCGATGGGGCCCAGCTGCTGGCCCGCCTTGACTTTCAGCGGCCCGACCTGGTGGTGCTCGATCTGATGATGCCGGGTGAAGACGGGCTTTCGGTGCTGCGGCACCTGCGCGCCAACGACGATGACCTGCCCGTGGTGATGCTCACCGCCCGGGGTGATGGCGTGGACCGGATCATCGGGCTGGAGCAGGGTGCCGATGATTACGTGGCCAAACCGTTTCTGCCGCGCGAGCTCACCGCCCGCATCGAGGCGGTGCTGCGGCGCCGCGGCAGCGTGCCGGCCGGTGCACCCCGGGCGGAGGCCGAGCGGGTGAGCTTCGGCGCGGTGGAGCTCGATCCTGCCCGCCGCAGCCTGTGTCGCCACGGTGAACCCGTGGCGATCACCAGTGGTGAATTCAGTTTGCTGATGGCCTTCGTGCAGCATCCGCACCGCCCGCTCTCGCGCGAGCGGTTGATCGAACTGGCCCGCGGACCCGACAGCGACACCGACAGTCGCAGCATGGATGTGCAGGTGTCGCGCGTGCGCCGTTTGGTGGAGCCGGAACCCTCCCGCCCGCGTTACATCCAGACGGTGTGGGGCTATGGCTATGTGTTTGTTCCCGATGGCCAGGCCAGGCAGGGCTGAGATGGCGGGGCGTGTGGTGCTCGTGCTGCGCTACGCGGCCGTGGCCGCCGCCGCCGGCGTGGGGGCGCTGCTGTTGCTGCAGCTGCTGCTCGGCCGCAATCTGGAGCGGCTGCGGATCCGCCAGCTGGCGGCACCCGTAGCCCAAACCAGCCGCCTGGCTGAACTGGCCCTCGAGCGTTTGCCGCCGATGGGGGTGGCCGAATTCAGCGGTTTGCCGATCCGCATCAGCCCGCCGGCCGGGCCGCCTTCCCCCCAGGCGGAAGCGTTGGCGGCCGATCTGTGCCGCCGCCTCGACCCCTGCCCCCGGGTGCGTTCGGCTGCAACCGGTGGGCCGCGCGGTTTGTGGGTGGAGCTGCAATCGCCCCTGGAGCCGGCCTGGCTGTTTGTGCCGCTGCCCGCCGCCCGCCTCTGGCCCCCCGATCCGCTGCTGCTGGCCCTGGCGATCGTGGCCGCTGGCCTGATCACCACCCTCACCGCCCTCGCCGTGGAGGTGCAGCGCCCCTTGGCCCTGCTGGAGCGGGGCTTGGCCAGGGTGGGGGTGGAAGATCGCCCCACCGCCATTCAGGAGCGGGGGCGGGGGGCGGTGCGGCGATTGGCCCGCCATTTCAACGCCATGCTCGAGCGCCTGGAGCGCACCGCCCAGGAGCGGGCCACGATGCTGGCCGGCATCGCCCACGACCTCAACAGCCCCCTCACCCGGCTGCGGTTGCGGCTGAGCATGCCGGAAGGCAGGCACACCCTCAGCCCGGAGGATCGCGCCAAGGCCCAGGGTGATCTCGACGCCATGGCGCGGATGCTGCGCCAGTTTCTCCACTTCGCGGGGGCGGCGGAGGAGCCGGCCCTGACGGTGCCTCTCGATCAGGTGCTCGCCGAACTGAGCGCCAGCCATGGCTCCCCTGGCGCGTTGGAGCTGGCCCTGGAGCCGATGGAGCGAACGGTGCGGGTGACGGCGCTGCAGCGGGCTGTCGCCAACCTGATCGACAACGCCCACAGCCACGGCCGGGCACCCTGGCGGCTGGTGTTGCGCAGCGACCCCGACGCGGGCTTCACCATCGAGATGTGGGATGGCGGCTCCGGGATTCCACCGGAGCGCTGGGGCCGGGCGTTGCAGCCGTTTCAGCGGCTCGACCCGGCCCGCGGTGGCCTGGGCCACTGCGGTCTGGGTCTGGCGATCGCCGCCCGTGTGGCCGCGGCCCACCACGGCGCGTTGCACTGGCGGCGGGGTGAACAGGGTCAGGGTTTCGCCGTGTGCATCAGCGGCCGATCGCTGGTCGCAGTGGCCCCAGTCAGATCCGGTCACACTCCGGCTGGTTGACGGTTGCAGTTTTGTCAGATCCTCCCCTCAGGATCAGGGGGTCGTGATTCCTCACACCCCATGACACCCCTTCACCTCTTCAGCGCCAACCGCGCCCGCCAGCTGCAGGGTGGCGTGCTGCTCACCGCTTCACTGCTGCTGCTGGGTGGTGCGCCGGTGCGGGCCCTGCCCGTGGGCGGCGATCTCTCGCCCGCCGATCTGCAGCGCCTCCACCCCGTGCAGCAGCGGGCCTATTTCCGCGGCCTGCGGCAGCTGGAGGATCGCCGCCATGAGCGGCAGCTGACCCTGCAGGCCCGCAGCGAAACCTGTGTGCTCGCTGCCGGTGCCTCGCTGGGTGCGCTGCGCAGCTGCTGGCAGGCTGATCAGCAGGCCGCAGAGGCGCTGCGCGATCAGCTGCGCGATGAGCGCCGGGCCCTCGACCGCCGTTTTGAGCTGATCGCCACCGGCAGGCCCGCCGAGCAGGGCTGGCCGGTCGCGTTTGTCAAACGCCATCCCGCCGCTCTGCCCTATGACGGCTGGTCGTCCTGGCCTGGCCGTCGCTGGTGATCGTCCGATCCGGCCCCGTTCTCCCATCCCTTTGCCTCACCCCGATGCACACCCCTCATCCCCTGCGCCGTGCGGCGCTCCTCCTCGGCGGCCTGAGCGCCGGCCTGGCGTTGTCGACTGGGCCCAGCCTGGCCCAGTCGGGCGATCTGGTGCCCCGCAGCGGGCGCCTCACCCCGGAGCAGCAACGCAGGATCTTTCCCGATCTCAAGCGGCTCAGCGTGGCCGACTACGCCGAACGCACCCGCATGCTGGAGCGGGCCCAGCGCTGCGTGAGTGCCGCCTCGAGCTACGAGGCTTACCAGAGCTGCCGCCGGCAGGAACGGCAGGCCTATGGGGAGTGGCGCGGTCAGCAGCAGGAGCAACTGCGCCAGCTCTTTGAGCGCAACGGCATCCCCATGCCCGAACGGGGCAAGGGCCGCGCCAAGATGCAGGAGCCGTGAGACGGCGCCGCGTGCTGATCACACGGCACGCCAGGCGTGATGCCAGTGCCGCCGCAGGCGGCGCTGCAACTGTTGCCCCACGAAGCCGCCATCCCAGCGCTGTTCCAGCTGCTCCAGGAGCAGCGCGATCGGAGGGTTGCCGGGTACCCCACAGGCGCCCGCGAGCTTGAGCCGGGCCGCCTCCGGCAGCTCCAGCAGGCTCTGGAGGTTGGCCAGGGGCGGTTCATCGGCCGCCCGGCCGGCCCCCACGCTCAGGGGGAGTTCCAGGCCGAAGCAACGGCGCAGCCGTTGCACCTGATCCTGCACAAAGGGTTCGGAACTGCCCAGCAGGGTCGGTGCCAGCCGCAGGGAAGATTCGCCCTGGAACACGCGGCTGAGGCGGCTGATCAGGGCATCGCGTCGCATCAGATCCAGGGGGCCGCGCAGGGTGCGCCCCTGGGTCTGGTTGCGGATGTGCAAGGCCCGCGAACCGTTGAGCGGCAGGCTGTCGTTGCGGCGCCGAACCTGTTGGGACGTGATCTGGATGCCCAGCTGTTGGGCCAGGTCTTGCACCACGCAGCCCTGATGCAGCGCATCGCGCAAAAATGGACGCACCACGAGGCGTTGGGCTCCGTAGGTGGCGGCCAGCATCTCCAACCTCTCGGCGATCGCCATCCGCCGTTGCAGGGCAGATGGTTCAAAAACGCGTTCGATCGCTTGCTGGTTGGCAAGAACGCCGAATTTGATGCCCTCACCAATCGAGCTGGCCAGCCAGTCGAGGGGGGGTCTCACATAAACAAGCGCCTTCAGCTGTAGCCCAAATGGCGCCAGGATCTGGAATAGCTTCTGATGGGATTCCCGACTCCAGCCGTAGCCAGTTTCGGCTGAAAGGACAAGTGTGGCTCCCCGGGATTGCGCCCTGCGAATACTGCGTTCCAGGCGGCGCTGCAGATGGCGGCGTGGGTCGCGGTTGCCAATGCCGAGCCGCAGGCGACGCTGCTCCACCAGGTGGCGTTCCAGTCCGAGAAGCTCCCCCAGCGGTGCGCTGCCGTTGACCAGGCCAAATCCGCAGTACTCAAAAGCCGGATCACGCATGCCAAATGCCAGCGTTTCCTGAACCGACGTGGTGCCTGTTTTGGGCATGCCAATATGCAACCAGGCGTCCATTCAGAGCATTGACTTCAGCGTGGGCGCCAGTTTAACGACGCGCCGCCTCGCGCAGATAACCCGCCGCATAGGCCGCTTGCCAGAGCAGTAGCACCACCGCGATCTGCAGACTCCGGCGATAACCGGGTGGTCGACCCAGCCGCCGCTGGATGCGTTTGGGCAGGAGGCGGTGAAACCCCATGTCATCGCGCAGGCTGCCGGTGCCCCGCCGCTCGCGGCCGCTCTGATAGCTCCAGGCTCCCTGGCCATAGCGAAAGTGAAGGTTGACAAAGCGCTGCAAGGATTGAGCGTGAAAATGCTCGATCACAGCCTCAGGTTGCCAGTTGAGCTTCAAGCCGGCTGCCAGCCAGCGGTCGCAGAAGTCGCGATCTTCTCCGCCAGCCCGTGGAAAGGCTTCATCAAAACCACCGATACGAAGAAAGTCATCGCGCGGCAGGAGCATATTGTTGCTGGCAAAAAATGTGGCGCCACCAGGTTTGCCATTAAAATGTTCATACACAATGTCATTGATCAGCTGGCTGGTGGTTGCGTAAAGATCGTCATCCAGCCCGTTGCGGGTTGAGCCGCCGATCAGTGCCCCGGGGTGGTGGCTGGCACCTTCCAGCAGCAGCGCGAGCCAGTCGGGTCGGGGTTGGCAGTCATCGTCGGTGAAGGCCAGAAGCGCTCCCTGCGCCTCCCTGGCTCCGCGGTTGCGGGCGGCTGCGGGGCCTGCGTTGTCCTGCCGCACGATCCGCAGCTGGAGGTTCTGGAATGCGGGGTCGCGCTGCAAGCCCTCCACCGGTTCCGGGCTGCCATCGTCGATCACCACCACCTCAAAGCCCGTGGGGTCCACGGTTTGCCGGCTCAGGGCCGCCAGGCATCGCTGCAAGGGCTGGGGCCGGCGGTAGGTGGGGATCACCACGCTGACCATGGGAGCGGCCATGGGATCACCTGATCAATGTGCCCCTAGGATCATCACACCCCATGCCAAGGGCTGGAGGCCTGTGGTCATCCCCTCGTGCTCCACAGGCGTGCATGTGGTGATTCCCTCCTACCAGGGGGGAAACGAGTTGCTGGAGGCCCTGCAGTCCATCCGGGCCAGTGGCTTGGCCCCTGCGGCGGTCACGGTGGTCGACAACGCCTCCACCGACGGCACAGTGGCGGCGGTCAGGCAGCAGTTTCCAGAGGTGAACCTGCTGCTCAATTCCCGCAATCTGGGTTTTGGCGCCGCCTGTAACCGCGGGCTGCAACTTGCTCTGGAGCAGGGCCACGAGCTGGTGCTGCTGCTCAATCAGGATGCTCGCCTCGATCGCGACACGCTGGCCTCGATGGTGGACCTGGCCAGCCACTGCCCCCGTGCTGGGGTGGTGGGCTGCCGCACCCTATCCACCAGCACCCATTCAGATGGTTCGGCCATCCTTCTGTACAACGGAGCCTGGCGGTTCGGTCTGCCCACGCTGCAAAAGATCCCCGGCATCGGCGGCAGCAGCGCTCATTCAGCCGGTCCGCCGTGTGAGGTGGACATGGTGTGGGGTCATGCCATGGTGCTGCGATGCCAGGCCCTGCGTGAGGTAGGCCTGTTCGATCTTGGGTTTTTCATGTATTACGAAGACATCGACCTCTGCGCGCGATTACAACAGGCTGGCTGGCAGCTTTGGTGCGACTCCCGCGTGCATGTCTGGCACGCCATGCAGGATGGGGCCCGGGCGCGGAACTCGCAGCTGTGGCGCTGGCGGATGAAGGCTACCAGCAGCCGCTATTTCTATCGCAAGCGCTACCCATGGCTGCGGGCTGACTGCCTCTGGTTGCTCTCTGTTTGGGTGGAGATTTACTGGCTACTCAAGGCTGGGCATCGGCAGGCCCTGGTTCATCTCGCCCAAGCGACGTGGGAGGAGCTGCGGCCTGCTGCCTCTCTACCGTGATGCTCGGCGTTTCCAGAGTGCCTGCAGCCGTTGCTGGGTCCGTGATGTCCAATCCCGGTCGGCCATGGTGCGGAGCAGCGTCTGGAAATCCTGGCTTAAAAGAGTTGAAGCTGTCCATTCACCCAGGTTGGGCTCCAGCGTTGCAGGGCAGCACTCCAGGGCTTGAAGGCCCGCTGCAATGCCTCCATCTCATCCGTGCGATAGCGGGGTAATCGGGGCTTGATCTGTTCTGCTGCGGTCAGCATGGATTCGATGATCGAGGGATTCAGCTGCGGTGGTGGCGGCAGCTGGCTGCTGTCGAGATCCAGGCAAGTCAGCCATGAGGCTGCCCAGCCGCCAGCGCGGGCCTCCTGGTTGTAGGCGAGGGTTCGCACCTCCACTCCGTAGGCCTTCAGGTGCTCTAAAAGACCGCCGTAATCCAGAGGGAATCGCCAATGGCGATAAGTTACTTCCTGGCTATTAATTGCCTCGCTGAGATAGTGGCTAAAGTCGATGCTGAACTGATGGCGGCAGACGAGTTCGCTGTAGAGGCTGAACAGAAAGTCGGCTTGTTCGCGCACAGCGATAACAATGATAACCGCGAAGCCAACCTGCTGTAGCCCAGCGAGAAAGTTGGAAAAGCGCTCTGGCTTCAGGGCTGCTGCGATAAAGTCTTCGCTCGACACCACAACATTGCCCGGATGGGTTGCGATTTCAGTGCGCAGATCCTCGGTCGTTCCGCGCCTCGCCGCAAAGCGAGGATCGCCACCGATTTGCCAGGCTAAGTTGTGGTGAGCGAAACGACAACACGCCAGGTCAGTGTGATCGCTGTTTCGCCCCGAAAGGGGGTAGAGAACATCGAGGCGCTGTAGATCGTCAGCGCATCCTGTCAGCAGGCCTTGCAGCGATGTGGTGCCCGTTTTATAAATGCCAACGTGGAGATAGAGGGTGCGAAGATTGCCGCTTTTCTTCTCTTTGCGTGATTCGGCTGAATTGTTGTATGCCGGCACTTTTTCCCAGGGTGGATCTACCTAGGTCCCACTTTATCGGCGGCCGTTTGGTTCGACCAATGGCTTCTGGGCCACGATCATGAAGGCTGTGCCCAGGCCGAGCCGGCCCACCAGACGGCCCGAGAGAGGAATTGCTGAGCCGGCCCGGGCCAGGGTCCCCTTGAGGCGGGTGAACCAGCGGCCCCTTCCCTGGCTGTGGGCTAGGGCGGCGGCGAGGGTTTGGCGCAGCAGCTGGCGGCCGCCATAGGTGGTGCGCTGCACGATCTGAAGACCGGCGCGCTCCAGCAGGCTGGCCACCTGCGAGGCCGCCGGGATGGAGAGATGCCGCGGGGCCTCCAGCCCCTGCCAGAAACCACTCCAGCAGCGCAACGACAGGCTGTCGACCGACGGGCCGTGGATCACGACCAGCCCGCCCGGTTCCAGGCCGCTGAGGCCGTGGTGCAGCACCTCCAGGGGATTGCTGAGGTGTTCGAGCGAGTGGCTGAAGTGCAGCAGGTGCCAGCGCTGCTGCCTCTTCAGAAAGGCTTCGGGTGCGGCGATGGCCACAGGCCTGCCCATCCACGCCAGCCGCTCCTGGCTGCCGGGCGGATCGAAATCCACCGCGTGCAGTTCCGCACGTTGGAAGCGAGCCGCCACCTGGGCCAGCCACCACCCTGAGCCGGGCCCGTAGTCGAGGGCTCGCACCGGGCCACCGCTTTGGTCGAGAGCCTCGAGGGCCTGCAGCCGGGGCAACTCCAGGGGCCGCTGCAGCTCCGGCCCGGGCGGTTGGTAGGGGGCGTAGTCGGGTCGGTAGTACGCCGCCAGCTGTTCGGCCACGGGGGGATGAAGCAGCACGAGGGAGCGACAGCCGCCACAGGCCGCGTAGGCATGCACCTGAGGTGTGCCCGCACCCCAGTCGCGGCTGAGGATCGGCCGCGCGCCGGTGGGCAGCTCCACCGCCTCTCCGCACCACAAGCAAGAGGGCTGGGCCCTGAACAGGTGCTGCATGCCACGTTGACCGCTCAAGCGCCGACCACTCTGCCCAGCCGCCGTCGCCAGCGGCCTCCGGATAATTCCCTGCGAGGCGGCTGGTGCTGAAACTGTCCCCAGAACTTCAACGGCAGCCTGGGCCGGATCCAGGGAATGCCCCGAATGCGTTGATACTCGCCGGCCGCTGCCAGCCAGTAGTTGTGCTGGTCGCGGTTGTTGGTGGCTGTGCCCCCATGGAACTGATGAAAGGTGGCTTCCCCCAGCAGCAGGATCGGGCATGCCTCAGGCAGAGCGCAGGCTCGAATCCAGAGATCGAGATTCACCAGCCCCCCTCCCTTGAGCCGAAACTCTTCATCGCACCCTCGCAGCTCCTGCCAAAGCGGCCGGGCCATGAACAGGGCGTTGCTTTCGGTGATCTGATCAAACCAGCTCACACCGGAAGACTCATCAAACACAGACATGCGAAAGAGGCGATACCCATCGGCTTGCCAGTGGGAGCGTTTCAGCAGCCAGTCTTCCAGGCGTTGGCCATAGCCGTAGCGCATTGTGAACGATTGATGGCCAGGGCCGAGATAACGGCCGCGGCTGCCCACCACGGCGCGTGGGGAGAGCCGCAGGGCCTCCAGAGCCGAACGCAACAGCCCCGGCGATGCCAGGCGGGCCCCATCGATCATCAGGGCGATATGGGCGCCTCGGGCAGCCGCCAAGCCGAGATTGATCGCGAACACCGGCGTTGTCTGAGGATTGGGGCAATTGAGGAGGCGCAGTTGCAGATCAAGACCCGCATAGTCGGCAGGATCAGGCGGAACTGGGGAGCCATTATCAACAAGAATCACTTCATAGTCCTGGCTGCTCACACCCCGTTGATAGGCTCCAGAAAGAGAAAAAAGCGTGCGCGGTAATTCGCGGGGGATCTTGTATGAGATCACCACGATCGACAGACACAGGCCATGGCCGCCATCGGCGTGATCTGACGCCGCTTCGATCACCGTGGTGTCGAGGTTCCCAGACGGTGGTGGCATGGGCGGCGCCGAGGGTCGGTTGGATGCCCGCTGATCCATCATCGGCTGCACGTGCGGGGTGCTGACCATTGTGCACGCTGGCGCCTGTCGGGGCCCAGCCTTGCCTGCATCGCATGGTCTCCTGCGCAACAATGGTCCAAGGATGTCGGCAAAAGTCTGCCTTTCATCGCGTATCTTTGCGCTTAATGTGGGATCGAACAGTCGTACCTGTCTGCCTGATATCCGTCCTCCCCACGAATGAATGTCATTCTGGTAGTATGAGCCTGAGCTTAAGCGTCGGTTGCGTTGCAAGGCCCTCCCCCCGCAACTCGATCACCAGGTCAAGGCCTGAGTGTGATCGTGCCGACCTATGGTCGGCCTGTGGCCCTCCAGCAGTGCCTCCAAGCTTTGGCAGCGCAGATCTGTCCAGGTGTGGATCTGGAGGTGATCGTGGTCAACGATGGCGGTCCTGCGTTGGATGCCACGGGGCTGTCCAGATTGTTGCCGGGGGTGAGGCTGCTGCACCAGGCCAATGCCGGCCCAGGCGCCGCTCGCAACACCGGCGTTGCCGCCGCCAGCCATCCCTGGCTTGCCTTCACCGATGATGATTGCCGGCCGGAGCCCCGTTGGGCTGCTGATTTCGCCCGAGCACTGGCACGTTACCCCGATGGATTGATCGGTGGTCATACCATCAATGCATTGACCACTAATCCTTATGCTACGGCCAGTCAATGTGTGATTGACGCCCTTTGCAGTTGGCTCAACTCCGACCCCCTGAATGGTCGGTTTGTTCCCAGTAACAACATCGCCTGCAGCAAAGATCGTTATCTGGCCATCGGTGGATTTGACCCCGCCTATCGCACGGGGGAAGACCGCGACCTTTGCGAGCGCTGGCGGCAGGCCGGTGGTCGCGTGATCCAGATCCCCAGCGCATCCCTGGCCCATGCCCATCCGCTGACGCACCGCAGCTTCTGGGCCCAGCATCGCGCCTATGGCCAAGGGTCCTGGAGCTTCCACCGGAGCCTTCGGCAACGGGGAGACCTCATGCCAAGGGCCGGGGTGCACTTTCTCTGTCCCCTGTTGCGCCAGGTGGTGCATCAGACCAGCCAACGGCGTTTGCTCCTGCCGGTGGCTTTGCTGGTCTTGGAATCTCAGCTGGCGGTGTTGATCGGCAACCAGGCCCAGCGCCTCCATATCCGCCAGCCTGGTGCCCGATCGGTATGAACCATGCGCGCGCCGGCCGCCTGCCTGACTTTGTGATCATTGGAGCTGCCAAAAGCGGTACAACCAGTGCTGATCATTACCTCAGGCTGCACCCAGAAGTTTATATGGATCGCCCCAAGGAAATTAATTTTTTTATTAATCCGCCAATGGGTCACTGGCATCGAGGAGCAGATTGGTATCGCTCGCGATTCCGCCATCCCCATGCCATTTGCGGTGATGCTTCGCCCGGCTATACGGCAGGGCCAGATGCAGGGCCTATTCCACAACGCATGGCGGCCCTTATTCCGCAAGCCAAGCTGATTTATATCCTGCGTGAGCCCGTGGCCCGATTGCGATCGGATTATCTGATGCGCTTACGCCTGGGATGGTTGCCACCTGGCACAACATTCAGTGCCTACATTGAGCAAAGCAACGACTGGATTGCCCAGGCTGAATATGGCCAGAGGCTGAGTGAGTTTCGGGAGTACTATCCGGCCGAGCAGATCCTGGTGATGGAATCTCAAGACCTGCATCAAAATAGGTCTGAATCGATCCAAAAGCTCTACCAATTCATTGGGGTTGATCCCTCCTTTCAATCCCCCGGCTTTGACAGCAGCCTCAACACCAAGCAGCGCCAGGCCTATCCCAATCGGCTGGCCGGCCGTTTTCTGCGCAGCCGAACGTACAACCGCCTGGCGGTTCGAAGTCCCGAACAGCTGCGCCACTACGCCGAAACCGCCTTGCGTCTGCTGCTGCCCAGCTCCTGTCGGCCGGAGTTGGTGCTCACACCGGCCGCAGCGCAGCGCATTGCCGCGTTGATGGCCGTTGAGCTGCCGCTGCTGCGTCGGCTCACCGGGCTACCCCTGGCCAGTCTCGAGCCCGCAGGTCTGCAGGCCTGACGGCCCAGCAGACCCGCGGGGGTTGATCAGGCCTCGTCGAGGGCGGCCACACCGGGCAGTACCTTGCCTTCCAGCAGCTCGAGGCTGGCGCCACCGCCGGTGGAGATGTGCGACATCTGGTCGGCCAGGCCGGCCTTCTCCACGGCCGCAACGGAGTCGCCGCCGCCGATGATCGTGCAGCAGCCCTTGCCGCTCAGGTCCGCCAGGGTGGTGGCGATGGCGTTGGTGCCGGCGGCGAAGGCGTCGAACTCGAACACGCCCATGGGGCCGTTCCAGATCACGGTCT
>JAYKGR010000158.1:0-7283 GCA_035285645.1 Cyanobacteriota bacterium
CGGGCTTGCTCCGTGGTGACAGCCCGCAGACGCACGCTCTCGTAGGCGAAGAACACCGTGGTGCCCGCCAGCAGGAACTGACCGAACTGCAGGATGGGATCAAGGCGCCAACCCTGGAAAAAGAGAATGCCGCCACACAGGAGACCGATCGCCGCGAAGAACACGTCGTAGTCGCGGGCGAGGGCGGGCTTGAAGCTCCGCATGAAATAGAGCATGGCCCCACCGACGGCCAGGACGATGCCGACGATGCTGGCCCAGTTCAGGCTGGCGTTGACCAAGGCAGAAGAGGCGGGCCTGGGACCCGGCGGGGGGCTTCACACCACTCTAGGGATGCCCGCGAGCCTGATCTGTCAGAGCCGGCCGATCAGAGCTTGCGGTCCACCCGATCGTTCTGGCTGATGAAGAACAGGGCCACCGAGATCGGGATGACCACGATCACCGCACCCCAGACGAGGCTGCTGAGGAAGTTGGCGAGGGAGGGGGTCATGGCGGATGGCTGGGTCGTGGCGGTGATCCTAGGCAGTGGTGCGACTTGCGTACGATCGTCGCTGCAGTCCGTAGAGCTTTGTGACGGCCCCCCTTCACCTCCTACCCGTGATTCACCTGCTGCTGGGCCTGCTGCTGGCGGGCTGGACGCTGCTGTTTCTGTTTCGGATCGTGCTGACCTGGTATCCGCAACTCGACCTCAGCCGCGGGGCCCTGCGGCTGATCGGCGCCCCCACCGAGCCGTTGCTCGCCCCCACCCGTCGCCTGATTCAGCCGATCGGCGGGGTGGATGTGACGCCGGTGGTGTGGGTGGGATTGATCAGCCTGATGCGGGAGCTGCTGGTGGGCCAGCAGGGTCTCCTCACCCAACTGTTGCGGGCCACCGCCTGATCAAGCCCCTGCCGTCAGGTGGGAGGCAGCATCTCCTGTTCTACAAACTTGGTGTGCACATCTCCCCGCTGAAATTCGAGGCGGTCGAGCAGCGCCAGATGAAAATCGATGGTGGTGGGTACACCGGTGATGGCGTATTCCGATAGGGCCCGCCGCAGGCGCCGCAAGGCATGATCGCGGTCGTTGCCCCAAACGATCAGCTTGCCGATCAGGGAGTCATAGAACGGTGGAATGTCGTAGCCCGTGTACACGTGGCTATCGACCCGCACACCGGGGCCGCCCGGAGGCAGCCAGCCGGTGATTTTGCCGGGGCACGGGCGAAAGTTGTGGCGGGGGTCTTCCGCGTTGATGCGGCATTCGATCGCATGGCCTCGCAGCTGGATGTCCTCCTGCCGCAGGCTGAGCGGTTCACCGCCGGCGATGCGCAGCTGTTCGGCGATCAGATCTACGCCGGTCACCACCTCTGTCACGGGATGTTCCACCTGAATGCGGGTGTTCATCTCCATGAAGTAGAAGCTGCCATGTCGATCCACCAGAAACTCCACGGTGCCGGCCCCCTCGTAGCCGATGGAGCGGGCTGCGGCCACGGCGGCATCGCCCATGCGACGCCGCAGCGCGGGATCAATGGCCACGCTGGGGGCCTCCTCCAGCAGCTTCTGGTGGCGGCGCTGGATCGAGCAGTCTCGTTCGCCCAGATGCACCACATGGCCATGGCGGTCGGCCAGCACTTGCACTTCCACGTGGCGGGGCCGATCGATGAATTTCTCCATGTAGAGCCCCGGGTTGCCAAAGGCAGCCTCCGCTTCTCCCTGGGCCGCCTTGAAGAGGTTGTCGATCTGGTCGGGGCTGTTCACCAGGCGCATGCCACGGCCACCGCCACCGGCGGTGGCCTTGATCATCACCGGGTAGCCCATGGAGGCAGCCAGCACGGCGGCCTCCTGGCTGGAGGTAAGCAGCCCCTCGCTGCCGGGGATCGTGGGCACGCCCACCGCCTGCATAGTGCGCTTGGCCGTGGATTTGTCGCCCATCGAGCGGATCGACTCCGGCGACGGCCCCACAAACGTGAGGCCGTGGTCGCCGCAGATCTCGGCGAAGCGGTCGTTTTCTGCCAGAAATCCGTAGCCCGGGTGGATGGCGTCGGCGCCGCGGGAGGTGGCGGCCGCCAGAATGTTGGGAATGTTGAGATAGCTGCGGCTGCTGGGTGCATCGCCCACGCACACCGCCTCATCGGCCAGCTGCACGTGCAGGGCATTGCGATCCACGGTGCTGTGGATGGCCACGGTGGCGATGCCCAGCTCACGGCAGCTGCGGAGAATTCTCAGGGCGATCTCGCCGCGGTTGGCGATCAGCAGCTTGCCGATGGGCATCCGGGCGCTGACAGAAGGGTGGAAACGGCGCTGCGAACGGGTCGCGGGCCGAGGCGGACTGTATCAGCGCTGCGACATGGGCTCCGGCGGTGCGAGCGGGTGCACGGCCCTGGGTATAGTGCGGCTGCAGCGGGGGAGACCCGGGCTGCAGCCACGCGGATGTGGTGGAATTGGTAGACACGCACGTTTGAGGGGCGTGTGGCTTCGGCCTTGCGAGTTCAAGTCTCGCCATCCGCATGCACTCGGTTCGGGCCCGGCGGCCATCGGTCCCGGTGCCCTGCCACGGTTTCCGCGCCTTTAGCCCTCTCCGGCGATGGAGACTGAGCCTTCTGCTGCCAATCCGCACCCGGTGGGGGCGGAGCCCGACGCGGCCATCGTGATCGTGGCCAATGGTCCCGGTGAGCTCACGACCTGGGTAGGGCCGGTGGCTCGCCAATTGCACCGTGCTCTGCCGCTGCGCCCGCTTGCCCCCCACGCCGCCACCAGTCTGCGGCTGGTGCTTGTGCCCTGTCCCAATGCCACCGGCCAGGAGGCGGCCGCAGCGCGGCGTTGGGGGTTGTTTGAGCGGGTCTTGCCAGCTCGGCGGTTCTGGTGGCTGTTGCTGCGCCCAGGCCCCCATGGCCCCTGGCCGCGGCGGGGGGTGGTGGTGTTTCTCGGGGGCGACCAGTTTTGGACGGTGCTGCTGTCAGCCCGGCTCGGCTACCGCCACCTCACCTATGCCGAGTGGGTCGCGCGCTGGCCCCGCTGGAATGACCGCATCGCTGCGATGGGGGCGGCGGCGGCCGACCGGTTGGCGCCACGCTGGCGCGACCGCTGCCGGGTGGTGGGAGACCTGATGGCCGATCTGTCGGACGCGGCGCGGGATGCCGCGCCCCTGCCGGTGGGCGACTGGGTGGCCTTGCTGCCGGGTTCGAAGGCCGCCAAGTTAGCGGTGGGAGTGCCGTTCATGCTGGCCACCGCCGATCGGCTGGCGGCACTGCGGCCGGGGGTGCGCTTTCTGCTCCCGGTCGCCCCCACCACCAGCGTGGCCGAGTTGTTGCGCCATGCCGGCCCCGCCAACCCGATCGCCCGCCACTACCTGGCGGCGCTGCCCCAGCTGCGCCACGACGGGGCGCACGCCTGCCTGCTGACCCAGGCCGGCACGGAGATTCGGCTGCTGGAGGAGCATCCGGCCCATGCCGCCCTCAGCCAGTGCGCCCTGGCCCTCACCACGGTGGGCGCCAACACAGCCGAGCTGGGGGCCTTGGGGGTGCCCATGTTGGTGCTGGTGCCCACCCAGCACCTGGAGGTGATGCAGGCCTGGGATGGAGGGCTGGGATTGATCGCCCGGCTGCCGTTGCTGCGCCGGCTGCTGGGGGTGGCGCTCACCGCCTGGCGGATGCGCCATCGCGGTTTTCTGGCCTGGCCCAACATCACGGCTGGACGCCTGGTGGTGCCGGAGCGGGTGGGCGTGCTGCAGCCGGAGGCGGTGGCCCTGGAGGCGGCCGATTGGCTGGCGCGCCCCGACCGGTTGGCGGGCCAACGCGATGATCTGCGCAGCCTGCGCGGCCAGCCCGGTGCGGTGGCAGCCGTGGCGGCGCTGATCCAGGAGCTGCTGCCGCCTGCCGGTGGCACGACTGCTTAGGGTGCTGCCAGCGTTGACGAGTCTGAATGGCGGAGCACAACGACTGCGATTGGCAGGCACGGCTAACGCCCGAACAGTATCGGGTGACCCGCCAGGGTGGCACCGAGCGAGCGTTCTCCGGGGTTTACTGGAACAACAAGGCCACCGGTCTTTATCACTGCGTGTGCTGTGGAGCCGAGCTGTTCAGCTCAGCCACCAAGTTTGATTCGGGCACCGGCTGGCCGAGCTTCTGGGATGGGGTGAGCACCGGTGCGATCACCACCCATACCGACACCACCCACGGCATGGTGCGCACCGAGATCCGCTGCGCCAACTGCGACGCCCATCTCGGCCATGTGTTCAATGATGGCCCGGCTCCCACGGGGCAGCGCTACTGCGTGAATTCGGCCTCGCTGCAATTCGAGCCCGCCGGCTCCGGCAGCTAAGATCGCAGCCCAGGCTGCTCAGTTCACCAGGGATCTTCGATCACCTCGGCATCCACCTCCTGCAAGGGAGGGTTGGCCGGGGGGCGTTCGGCGCGCAAGGGGCGGCGCCGCTCCTCCGGGTAGCGCTCCTCTCTGTAGCGCTCATCGGGGTAGCGCTCGTCGCCGTAGCGGTCCGAGCGGTCGCTCTCGTCGTCGAGGTAGCGGCGCTGGCGCAGGGGTTCGCGCTCGCGGCGCTCATCAAGCTCCACATATTCCAGGTCTTCGCGCGGCTCAAACACACGGCTGCGGGCCGGCTCGATGCGCCGTTGTTCCTGGGCGGAGGGCTGGCCGGCCGGCAGTTGATTTTCGGCGGGCACCATGCCGGCGCGGAAGCGCTGGCGTTCGTCTTGCTCCCAGCGGTCGCCGCCGATCCCCAGCTTTTCCAGCAGGCCGGTGCCCAGCTGTCGAAGCTTTTCTTCTGCCCCCTCGTACACGATGATGCGATCGGGCCCGCTGCTCACGATCTCGCCCACTGCCAGCTCCCAGGTGCTGAGAACCCCTTCACCGAGCAGCGGCACCCCGAGAGCACCGATCACCAGCGTGGTGAGTTCACCGGTTTCGATGTCGAAGCTGAACCCGAGCACCCGCCCAAGCTGCTCGCCGGCCTCGGTGATCACCTGGCAATTGATCACCCGGCTGTAACGCTCGGGGTCAAAGCCCTCGGCCAGGGAATCCACCGAATCCACCAGGATCACATCGCCCACCTGGCGAATGCGGTCGAGGGGCATCCAGCGGGGCAGACCCGGCAGAAAACGGGTGAGGGGGTTGTCGCGCAGACCGAGCGCCACCACCTCACGCCGATCGATATCCACCACCACTTCGCCCACCACACCCAGCCGGCGACCGGTATCGCGGGTGATCACCTGGGTGCCCATCAGTTCTGAACGTAGCCAGAGCCGATCGCTGGGGGCAGCGCCGCTGGGGTCGGAACCCGGGGGGATGGATGCGCTCAAGTCCACAAGCTCAGTCGAATCATTGTGGCCCACGTGGGCCGGATCAGGCGGCCGGCGGTAAGCCCACCACCTGGGTGTGGGCACCGCGGGCCTGGGTCACCCCGATGGTGCGGGTGGCGGCGGCGATCATCGGGCGCCGATGGCTCACCACGAGAAACTGGGCAGCATCGGCCTGGGCGGCGATCAGCCCGGCCAGCCGTTCCACGTTCACACCATCGAGAAAGCTGTCCACCTCGTCGAGCGCATAAAACGGCGAGGGGCGAAAGCGCTGCAGAGCGAACAGAAAACTGAGGGCGGTGAGCGACTTTTCACCACCGCTCATGGCCGCCAGCCGCCGCACCGCTTTGCCGCGCGGATGCGCTACCAGCGTGAGGCCTCCCTCCAGGGGTTGGTCGGGGTTTTCCAGCTGCAGGTGCCCCTCACCATCCGAGAGGCCGGCAAAGATCGTGCGGAAATGGCCGTCCACGGCCGCGAAAGCCTCCATGAAGGCCTCCTGACGCAGCGTGGCCACGGTTTCGATGCGGAGCAGCAGCTCTTCCCGCTCGCTGCTGAGCACGGTCAGCCGCTCGTCCAGTTCGGCCAGGCGCAACTCCAGCTGCTCCAGTTCTTCCAGCGCCAGCATGTTCACCGGTTCCAGAGCCTCCATGCGGCGCTGCAGGTCGCGCAGGGAGGTTTGCAACGCCTCCAGCCCGGCGGCGCGCACGGCGTCGTCCACCTGGGGCAGTGGCTCGGGCAGCTGGCGCTGTTGCTCCTCCAGCCGTTGGGTCTGGGCGCGGCGCTCCTCCGTCAGGGCCTGACGTTCTTCCAGCAGGCGCTGCAGCTGCCACTGCCGCTGCTGCAGCGCCTGCCGCCGGCTGCTGAGGGCGGCCTCGGCCTGATCGCGGGCGCGGCGGCGTTCGCCGAAGCGGTTGGTGAGATCGCTCTGGCGCTGCTCCAGTTGCTGGCGCTGTGTCTGATCGGCCTGCTGCTGCTCTTTCCAGAGCTGGCGTTCGGCCACCAGCCGGCCCACGGCCTCCACCAGCCGCTGCTCCTCTTCCGCCGCGGCCGCCAGCTGGCTTTCGAGCCGCTCCAGGGCCAGGCTGCGGTCGCGACGCTCGGCCTGGAGCGCGTCGCGGGCGCTGCGGGCCTCACCCAGCTCCCGATCGGCTGTTTCCAGGTCGCCCTGCAGCTGTTGCCAGCGGTCGGCATCGGCGTTGCTGCTGGCTTCGGCTTCGGCGGTTTCCAGGGCTGCCAGTGCGGCGGCGAGGGGTGGCAGAGCGCTGTCGATCTGTTGGCAGCGCTCGCGGTCGCTGGCCAGGGCGGCCCGCAGCTGCTCCAGGCGGCTGTGGCGTTCCGCCTGGCGGTGGCGCTGGGGGTCGAGGCCGCGGCGGGCGGCGGCCGCCTCGGCCTGGGCGGCCGCCTGGCGCTGCTGCAGCGCCTGCAGCTGGGGTCGCTGCTCCTCCAGGAGGCGGGCCAAATCGGCCTCCTGGCGCCGGCAGGCCACCAGGCTTTCGCCGATCTCCAGCAGGCGGCGGCGCAGCGGTGCGGCATCGTCGTGATCCGTGCTGCGGCCGAAGCCCAGCTGGCCGCTGCGGTTCTGAAGGCTGCCGCCGGTCATGGCGCCGCTCTTCTCCAGCAGTTCGCCCTCGAGGGTGACGGCCCGGCAGCGGCCCAGCTCGCGGCGGGCGCTGGCCAGATCGCTGAACACCAGTGTGTCGCCGAACACATAGCGAAACACCTCGGTGTAGACCGGCTCATGGCGCACCAGCTCCACCGCTCTGCCCACCAGGCCGGAGGCTGTGGCCGGGCCGCCGCGCTGCAGGGCAGCCCCGCCGCTGCCGCCGCCGCCGCCGCCGCGGATGCGGTTGAGGGGCAGAAAGGTGAGGCGACCGGCGCGGCGCTGCTTTAGCAGGTCGATGGCGCGGGCGGCGATGCCGTCGTCGTCTACCACCACCTGGGAGAGTCGGGCGCCGGCGGCCACCTCCAAGGCGATGCGGTGGCGGTCGTCCACCTCGCCCAG
>JAYKGR010000159.1:0-9072 GCA_035285645.1 Cyanobacteriota bacterium
TGCGAGTAAGCGCGGTCAACTGGATGCCTAAGAATGGCAATCAGCCTGCAGAATGGAATGTGCTTAAACGCCTCCTCGGCGGCGCTGTGGTCGCCCAAATACTGTGTGCTGGCTTCGCCGGTGATGAAATTTAAAGGGCAATCGGCAAAGAGTTGGAGGTAGGCTTGCCTGGCGTGGAAGATGCGGCGCTTATTTTTTTCGGTGCCAGGCCCTATAAAAGAGGGATAGATATCAGGATAGGAGAAATAGCGTGGCTCTTTTGAGCGTGGCATATAGATTTTGGGATGCCTGCAGATCGCTTTAAAAAGTGCGGTGGTGCCAGCTTTGGGAGCGCCAATCATCAAGAAGTCTGGCCAGCGATCTGATGATTTGTTCATTGGCTTTACCTGGCTTTTTGTTGATGCCGACACTTTATCTGATTGAGTAGTGCTTCGGTTGTTCCTTGCCACAAAAATCCTGCCACATTCGCTACCTGCCACACGGCGATTAGCAGAAGTACCTGGAGCCGCATTCGGGGCGGCACTTGGCGCATCGGTTCAGCCAGTCGCAGCGGCCAGGCCATGTGCAGGTGGGCGTCACTCCACAGGCGGCCTTCTGCTCGCTCGCGTCGTAGCTGGTGAAATCGCCAGGCGCCACGGCCGTAGTTGAAGTATTGACGCACCAATCCCCTCAGAGAGGCTCGATGCTCATGGCGTACTTGAGCGCCCCGATTCATTTCGAGCCTCCCGCCCGCACGTTGCCAGCGATCGATGAAGTCGCGGTCCTCCGCGGCCAAGAAGCCGAAGCGAGGGTCGCAGCCACCGAGGGCCAGGAATCGTTCGCGATTCAGAGCGAAGTTGAGGCCTGGCAGGAAGCCGGGTTCCTGTCCAGGCGGATTGAAGAAGCCATCCACCAGCTCGGTGATCACCTGTCCAGCCGCGGCCGCAGCGGTTTCCGGAGCCGGATGCACCGTTGGCGCGCCGACCAGGACGTTCGGGTCGCGCTGCACCACTATCACCAGCTCAGCCAACCAGGTGGGGCTGGCGATGCAGTCGTCGTCGAGGAAGGCCAGTACCTCACCGCGTGCTCGCTCGGCCCCCAGATTGCGGTTCGCGGCCACGCCGCGATTGGGCGCAGGCTGATGGCTGAGCCGAAGCCGAGGCCGAAATGGCGCCAGCACCTGATGCACGGGCGGCGAGGAGACATCCACCACTACCACCTCAAAGCTCTGGGCGTCAAGGCTCTGGGCCGCAAGCGAGGACAGGCAGCGGCGCAGGCCATCGGGGCGGTTGAAGGTCATCACCACCACGCTGGCCGCTGGGGCAGGGAGTTTCACATCACCTCTGCTGGCCACCCTCAACCTCCAGCGATCGGGTTGCAGGCAGAGTAGAGGGATGGCTGATGCCCATCCTGCTGACCTTGGATCTCTCTTGCTGCAGCGGTTGGCGGAGATACCGAGCCTGGTTGGGGCGCAGGGCTGCGCACTGCTGAATCATCCCAGCCATGGAAATCTCGGTGATAATCTGATCTGGATCGCCCAGCTCCACGCTCTCGAGCAGATCCTGCGCATCCCTATCCGATACGTCGCCCCACCTGATCGCTACTGCCCTCGGGCCCTGGAGCGCGCCATCGGCGATGGACCGATCGTGCTCAGCGGTGGTGGCCAGCTGGGGGATACCTGGCCGTATCTGGAGTCCTTCATCGAGCGGGTGGTGAATGGCCATCGGCGCAATTCCGTTGTAATTCTCTCCCAGAGCGTGCGGTTCTGTGATGCGGAGAACCTGCGGCGCGCTGCCGCCGTGCTGCAGGGTCATCCAGATCTGACTCTGGTGCTGAGGGATCGGTCCAGCTTTGATCTGGCCCGCCGGCACTTCAGCGGATGCCGGCTGCTGCTGACGCCGGATATGGCCTTCAGCCTACCCCTGCAGGCTCTGCACCTTGATGCACCGATGGCCCTGACTCCGCAGCGTCCATGGCTCGCGTTGCATCGCCGCGATCGAGAGCGGCAGACCAGCGGCTGGCAGCACGCGCTTGAACCCTTCGTTCCGCTGGTGGAGTGCAGCGATTGGCTGCCCCTGGAGCGGGGCTGGATCTGGGGCGATCGTCGGCTCCGCTTCAGTCGATACGCAGCCACAGGAGTGCGGGAGATCGTGCAGCGTCGGCTGCTGCATCCCCAGGTTGCCTGGATGGAAGCGCCATCAATGGCTGCGGTGTCTTCCACTTGAGTGGCAGCGGAGAGCGCAGCGGTTCTCACTCGATCGGCTCAGCCTGGGGATGTTGCATCTAGGCGTCAACCAGTTGGCAGGGCGGCAGCTGGTGATCACCGACCGGCTCCATGCCGTGATTCTGGCCAGCCTACTGGGGATTCCCTCTCTGGCTCTCGACAACCGCACAGGCAAGGTGCACAGCTTTCTGCGTACCTGGGGGGCCTGGTTGCCCCAGGCCGATCCCGTGGTGGCGGATGATCTGCCGCTCTGCCTGCGCCGGATTGTCACCACGACCGGCGCGCTCCGGTGAGCCTCACCTGAACGGATGCCCCTGTTTCCCGCGCGAGCCCGCATTGAACTGAGGGAGCTTCGCCGCCCCGCTGCCAACCGCCTGGAGGCGCTTGTGCTGGCGGGGGGAAGACGCCAGGTGATCTGGTTGGAGAGCGATGGCTTGCCGTTGCAGGCCTGCGCCGATGCCTTCCTGCCGATTCTGCTGCCAGCGGCCATGGCTTCGGGGCAGCCTCTCAGGATTGAGGCGCCGTTGACCGCAGAGGTGGTCGCTGCCTCCCGGCGGGTGTCCAACGTGATGGCCAGCTGGTACCCCCATTGGGCAGAGCTGGTCCTGGAGACGCCCGACACCAGCGCACGATCGATCAGCATCCCAGAATCTGCCGCGTGCGCCGCTTTTTTTTCCGGTGGCCTGGATTCATTCCACACCTTGCTGTTCTTCCGCAATCAGCTGCAGCATCTGCTGTTTGTGCATGGTTTCGATATCCCTCTAGCCGAGCAGTCCAAGGCGGATCTGGTGCAGCGAAGTCTCCTCTGCGTGGCGGCAGAGGCCGGTGTGTCACTACTCACGCTGCGAACCAATCTGCGCGCCTTCACCGATCGCTGGGTGAGCTGGGATCTACATCAG
The DNA here is from genome assembly GCA_035285645.1 of Cyanobacteriota bacterium. Classification (GTDB taxonomy): domain Bacteria; phylum Cyanobacteriota; class Cyanobacteriia; order PCC-6307; family Cyanobiaceae; genus Cyanobium. Next base: position 3,103 of record JAYKGR010000159.1, read on the forward strand.
TGTGGCTGCGCCTTGGCAGCTGTGGCTCTGCTGTTGAAACCGCACCTGAATCAGGTGGTGATTCCTTCTTCATATTCGCTCCCCTTCCTTCATCCCTATGGAAGCCATCCTGGTTTGGAGACTCTCTGGAGTACCCCAGGCCTTGAGTTGTTGCATGACGCGCTCGTGGAAGACCGTGCTGCAAAAGCCATGGCGATTGCACCATGGTCGTTGGCTCGCCGTAATTTGAGGGTTTGTTGGCAGCTCAATAATCCTGAGCTCAACTGCGGTCGCTGTCGCAAATGCCTGAGCACCTACGCTATCTTGAGGGGTTACTGTTCTGCCTACGACTGGCCAACCTTCCCCAAGCAGCTGGACCTGAAGGCTCTTTCCCAATTGCGGGCCAATTCATCTGACATGCGCAATCGTTTTTTAGCTCTGCGTGACCATCTCATCAAGACGGGGCGGGACCCGGAGCTGCTGGCAGCTCTGCATCAGCTGGTTGAGGCAAAGGGCCGTCGCCATCCTGCCAAGTTGTTGCGGCACCTGGCAGTACGCGGTCATGCCTGGTTACGTGCCTGAGCCGGGGTTCGATGCGCATCACAAATTTACGACTGGAGGATTCACCCGGCGGGCGAAGAGCTTCTGCCCTGGTGATCTGGGAACAGGCGAAGTGCCCCACGGAAACCTTATTCTTTGATGTGGGTGGACCGTGGGCGGATCGGCTTCGACTGCAGCCCGAGGCTTTCGTGCTTGCCTGCCTCCCCTCGGCGTTCTGGTGTGGCGAACGGAGGCTGTGGATTGAGGCAGCACTCTGTCCAAGGTTGGCTCAGGGATTACGCCAGTTGATCCATCTCTGGACAGCTCAGCACCGTCGTTCGGATGGATTGCTGATCGAGCCGGAAGCGGGGTGGCAGGTGCCTGATCGTGCTGCTCGGGAGTGCACGGCAGCCTTCCTTTCCGGGGGAGTCGATGCTCTGAGCACCCTGCGCCGTAATCGCCTGGATTATCCATTAAACCACGTCGGGTCGATTCAGGCCTGCTTGTTTTTATATGGCACCAATGGCATGCAGATGGGGCCTGAGGGCCCTGACCCTGAACGCTTTCGCTTCTACAGAATGCACCTAAAGCAATTGCAGGAGCTGGCCGACAATGAAAGCTTTGAGATCATATCAATTATCACAAATGTGCGAAGATTCTCTCCAAACTATTTTAGCTGGTCCGTGGCTGGTTATGCACCCGCCACACTCGCGGTAGCGCATCTGTTTACGGGAACCTTTACGCGTGTTCTATTCGCCGCCAATGGCATGCCATTGAATAAAGATCGGGAGCTTATCACCGTGCCTTTTTGCAGCAGCGCAGGGCTGGATATTGGGATTGATCAGCCAGGGATTACCCGCATACAAAAGCTTGAGATGTTGAGCCATTGGACTGCCGGAATGAGGCTCATTCAGCCCTGTCATCTGGTTACGATTCCAACGGGAGGAAGCCTCAACTGTGGCTGTTGTGAGAAATGCCTGCGCACAAAGCTTGGCTTGCTCAGCCTGGGCCAGCCGATCAGGCCTTCTATGTTTGCAACCCCGCAACTGCATCTTGGCATGATTTTACGTTGTCCCATGGTCAGTGCAGAAAAAATTAAGCTATTTCAGGATCTATTGTACCCGCTCTGGCGGGTGCGGCAGAGACGGCTCGTGCTTTTGCTTTGGCTGAGATTAGTGGCGGCACGGGTGAGTTTGCTTGCGTGCCGCGGGGAAGCGTTTTAGTTTTCAGCCGTTTATTCTTGTCTATTCCTCTCCTCTCGAAGGCATCGCCACCCGCAGCTTGGATTTCACCGTCATCATCCCCACGCACAACAGATCCGCTCCTCTGGCGGCTTGTCTGGCTGCCCTTGCCCGCTCCAGCTACCCGCATGAGCTGTTTGAAGTGGTTGTGGTGGACGATGGCGGTGGCGTCGATCTTTCTCAAGCCATCGCTTCCTTTGAGAGCTCGCGGCTACGCCTGCTCCGGCAGTCGCGGCGAGGCCCCGGATCGGCGCGCAACACGGGTGCTCGAGCAGCCATGGGGCGCTGGCTGGCCTTCACGGATGACGACTGCATGCCAGAACCCGGCTGGCTGAATGCACTGGCTAAGCACCTGACTCGTGATCCCCACCTGGCCGTGGGAGGACACACGATCAATCACCTTGTAGATAATCCTTGCTCCAGTGCCAGTCAGCTGTTGATTGACTTCCTTTATTCCTATTACAATATAGCTTGCGCTGGAAATGCCAGCTTCTTCACCTCCAACAATCTTGCCGTTCCTGCCGCCGGGTTCCAAGCCATGGGTGGCTTCGACGAGATCCACACCCGCTTCGCCTCTGAGGATCGCGAATTCTGCAGCCACTGGTTGCAGCGGGGCCACCGACTGCACTATGAGCCCATGGCACAGGTGCGGCATGCCCACCACCTCGATGTCGCGAGTTTTTGGCGCCAACATTTCGATTACGGATGTGGGGCTCACTACTACCACCTAGCCCGCGCTGCCCGGGGAGAAGCCCGGCCCCGCTTCGAACCCTTGACGTTCTACCTCGCACTGGTCGTTTACCCATGGCGCCGCAAGCGGCAGGGTCGGCTGAGACTCATGTTGCTGCTTTCCCTTTCTCAAGTCGCCCATACAGCCGGCTTCATCACCGCGCTGCTTTCCGAGCGAGGCGGCCCAGGTGATCAGCCAGTCGGAGGCTGAGAGCCACAAGCGTGAAGGTGGGATTGGCGGCTCCACCAGTAGGAAACACGGAACTACCTGCTACAAACAGGTTAGTGAGCTCGTGCACCCGGCCGTCGCCATCCACAACCCCATGGCGTGGATCATTGTGCATGCGCGTTCCGCCCATGTGGTGGCACCCCACCTTTGCTGTGCCTCCCAGATGGAGCAGAGCCTGCGGATCGAACACCAGGGAGCCGCATCCTCGGGCCGCGAGCCGGCTGGCGATCAGTTGCAGGGAGCGCTCGACGCTCTCGTTCATGCGGTTGCTGAACCGCAGGTGTAGATGGGCCAGCGGCTGCCCGAGGGCGTCGCGGTGCCTTGAAAGGGTGACGCGGTTCTGTGGATCGGGCTCCTGTTCCAGCCAGCCCATCAGTCGCACCCAGCCGAAGCGCGTGCGCGGCAATAGTTTCTGCCGGCTGTGCCACAGCAAGTAGCTGGCCAGCAGGGGCCAGTGCCTTGGCTCGGCAGCTCTGGTAGCCAGAGACGCCGCATCACGCTCTCGCCAGGCCGCTTTCGCTGCAACCACTGCCCCCGCAGCTTCCAGCGGGTGATACCGGCAAGCTCGCAGGTGCAGGTTGAGCAGGGCATGGGTATCGCGCAGCGTCCCGGCGAGTCCGAGGGTCGCCTGCTGGCGTGCCGGTGGTACGCCGCTGTGGGCGATTGGGGTGAGGTCCGTGAACGGTCGCAGCCAGCGCCAGAACGGCCCGAGCTCCAGCAGGGCCACGGCCCTGTGCCCATGCTCCATGAAGCAGCGGCCCACCTGGTCGTAACCGTTGCCGAGACCGGCAGCATCGGTGCTGCGGGAGGCAAGCAGCAGCCTGCAGTTCTCCAGACCGCCGGCCGCCAGCACCACCCAGCGTGCCTCCACCCGGATTTCAGGGTGCTGCCGATCCCCCACTCGCAGCGCCGTGATCGTCTGCGATTCCGGTTCTCGAAGTAGCTCCAGCACCGTGGCCCGCATCAGCAGCCGCACATTGGCGGAGCGCTTGATCTGGTGCCGATGCCTCCTGGCTTGGTCAAGTGTGGGGGGATGGAGCACCGGCGTGGCAACCAGGCCTCTGCCCTGTAATGGGCTGCTGTCCAGTTGCGTGTGTCGCTCCCAGGCCGGCAGGCCCAGAAACCGGGCGGCCTGGCAGTAGAAAGGATCGAGTTCTGCGCGATCGATCGGCCAGCCGCTGCCGCGCAGCCACGGCCGCGCTTGGAAGTCGTCGGCATCGAGTGCCAGGCAGGCACCGCTCCAGCGCAGCGTCGTGCCACCGAGGGCCCGCACCCGGCTCTCGCGGAAGGGATAGTCGCCGCGTCCGGGCAGGATCGCCGTCTCGGCGGTCCCATCGGCTCCGTCCTGAAGGCCGGGATTGATCCCTTGCTCCCCAGCCTCAAGCAGCAGTACGTCCAGGGGTTCGCCGTCGAGCGCCCAGGCCAGAGCAAGGCCGGCCGCTCCGGCCCCCACGATGCACACATCGGCCCGCAGCAGTGATCCTGCGGAGAGTTCGCGGCGTTGGATCAGCACCTGGGAAGTTGGGCCGTTGCAGCGGGGCTGGCGCTGCTGCCCAGCCACCGATCCCGGCTGAATTCGGCCTCCGCAAACCCACGCGCCGCATCCCCAGGCCCCAGGGCTGCCCCCACCAGCTGGCCGAGGCCATCGGCAGCCAGGCCAAGCAGCACCAGCCAGAGGCTGCCGGCCGGCAGGCGCAGGCTGCGCCGCTCAGGGCGTGCCAGTTCGCGGCCGATGCGCCACAGCCGCAGCGGCGGGATCAGGGGAGCGGCGGCGGCATACAGCAGCCGGCTCGGGAGGGGCCACCCCTCACAGCGCCCTGCGGCGAACAGACGTCCGCACCGGAACTGAACGGGCAGCCAGGGAAACAGCTGGCCGAAATTGGTGTGGGCCGTGACGGCACGGGGCTGCAGGCGCAGCCGCAGCCCGCGGCGGCGCAGCTCCCAGTGCAGCAGGGTTTCGTTCTCCAGCAGCTCCTCCAGCCGTTCACCGCAGGCCAGCAGCACCTCGCGGCGATAGCTGCTGTTGTGGCCGGGCAGAAAGGCCGCCTCGCCGGCAGGCGCCGGATCCAGCCAGGGGGCGTAGGCGATCAGCAGGTCGGCCCAGCTCACGGCGTTGAAGGGGTTGGCGTTGCGCACCGCCGGCCCGACGGCAGCAATCCTCTCGCCGTGGGCCTCCAGCAGAGCCTCGGCCCAGCCCGCATCGGGAAAGCTGTGGTCTTCCCCGAAGGCCACCACCGCCGCATGGGCACTGCGCACACCGGCGGCGTAGGCGGGCCCGATCGCCCGGATGGGGCCAGTCTCCACCACCTGCAGCGAATGGAAGCCCTCAACCTGTCCGGCTGCGAGGACCAGGGCCTCGCGGTGCGGGGCCACGATCACGATTTCGATGCCGGATTGCAGGCTCTGGGCCTGCAGGCAGCCCAACACCCTCGCGAGTGGCGTGGCACTGCTGGCGGCGAGCAGGATCACCGAGAGGGCTGGTGGGGGTTGGGGCGTCATCGGTGATGGGCAATCGGTGTCAAGCCGGTTCAGGTTTTCGCCACTTGGATGCCTCAAGGACGTTGAGCTCCTGTCAACGGGCTCTGAAGAAGCAAACCATGTTTAGCGATCAGCTCTCTACGCAGCACAGCCCAGGATCTCAGGGCCAATCAGATGCTCCGTCCAGGCACGACTTTGCTGCCTCCCCCCCCGTCGAGACTCACCGTCGGCTTCTCTAGGTCCCGGGTCAGGCGACAAGTTGGTGAGCGTTTGCAATGGAAGCGATTCGGTCTCAACCCAGAGTCATCACGAGCGCGAGCCCCTGCCGTGGTAGAATCGATTCCTTAAAAGCAGTCGGTCTGCTGCAGTTGCGCCGGTGATGCACTCGGCGTTGCAGGGAAGCCTGGGCCGCGGCGGGCAGGAGGCTTGTCGCCGCCTGGTTTCTGGTCAGATCTGAGGCGGGATTGTTTTTACCCTGTTTTTACCCAGAGCCCATCAAGTGGCGTCAGACCCGTTTCCACTACTGGGTTCTTGGCTGAATATCCGCTGCCTTCTAAGCAGCCGGTCGATGGTTCGAATCCATCAGGGGGCTCAGCGTTGGTTGCTCACGTCGGACCGCGAACCGAGCGCTCCGGTTCTCGGTGACGGGGCTCGTGTGTAAAGCCCCTTGACGAAGCGCCACAGGCGGTAACGACTGGCGCGTCCTGGATGGAGCCGGCCCGACACGCTCCCTAGCTTCGGCAGACCACCTCCCGAGTCGCCGTGCTGCCCAGC
>JAYKGR010000160.1:0-13053 GCA_035285645.1 Cyanobacteriota bacterium
GGCTCTCCTTGGGTGATGGTCCCAGCATCCGCTACCCAGCCAGGATGGCGAGGATCTGCAACCGGCACTGCTCATTCGCGCTGATGAGCCGGCTGACGCCTGAATCGATCCGGGCCAGCCAGGCGGAACTGCCACCGATCGGCACGGTGATCACGGAACTGCGCCGCCAGGACCCTTACATCCAGCAGGAGCAGCATCGCTACCGCTCGCCGCGGGGCTTTCAGCACTGGGCCAATCACCTGGCCTATGCCGCCCTGATCGAGGCCGGCGCAGAGGTGATGAGCGAGCTGGCCGATCCGATCGGCTTCTGGGCTACCACCACCTGCCGCTGGGCACGGATCGTGGAGGCCCCACCGCGCTTCCTGGCGCCGGAGCTGGCGGAGGCCTTCCGCCGCACGCCCTCACCCCGTCTCGATGACGAACTGCCTCAGGTGCTGCCCTGCTTCCGGCTGATGCTTCCCGATGGCGCCCTGTTCACAGAAGACGGCGTGCCGATCCCGGTGGTGATCGTGGCCGACCTGCGAGCGATGGCCGACTGGCTGCCGGCCGAGGCCCAGCGGATCAGCGGCATCTGACCAAGGCCGCTTTCACGACGTCGTAGACGACCTCCTCCCAGCCCAGCAGCTCGCGCAGCTTGCCGTTCCCTGCCAAACCGCCCAGGGCTTCAAGGGCGCCGAGAAATTCCAGCTGCTGGTCGTCTGCCCCCATTCGGCTGCTCAAAAGCGCATCTCGCCTGGAAGTCTGGCCCTCAAGTGGGGCAGGTGGCTCCATCGCCACCTCCTGGGCCGCGGGCTTTCTTTGGCTAGAACATGCGTACTATAATCTGGATTGCCCGGCCCCCGCCGCGGCCGGCGACCCCAGCGCTGCGGATTCCAAATCAGCTCCATCGGGGCCTGAATCAGATCCATCGCCCCTGGGCCTCGATCGCCAAGGCCTGCTGGAGGCCGCCGGCGGCGTCGTGATCGCCTTGATCGAGAGGCGCACCAAGCAGATCGAGAGCGACATTGCGCAGCTGAGGAGCGAAACCGAGCAGCTGAGAGAGCAGAACGCCAGTGGCAGGCAATTGCTCGCCTCCATGTATGCGCTCTGCTTGGAGGGCGATTCCAGCTCGATCTCAGCCCCGCCAATGCCAGCCGCTACCGCGCCGTTCTCGCCTTGATGGCGGAGGCGCCCGGCAGCGAGGCCTGAAGAGCGCAACTCACCCTTCCAGCCCCGCCGTCTCAGCTCAGGGTCTGACGCACCCGCCGCACCGCCAGGCCGGCTTCGGCGGCGCTCACCGCCGCCAGCACCAGCAGGCCGATCAGCCCCACCAGCTGGTTTTGGGCTTCGGCGGCGGCATCGGCATTGCGGCCCAGCACGGCGCCGGCCCCAAACCAGGCCGTGGCCAGGGCGGAGGTGATCCAGTAGGCCCGCCAGCGGCGCTGGTACAGATAGCCCGCCCCCAGGCCCGGCACCACATTCAGCACCACGGCCACCCAGCCGGCTGAAGCGGCAAGTATCTGCTCACGGCTTGGGGTCATCGCGATGCTGGCAACAGGGGCCCACTCTGGCGGCCCAGGCCCCTCAGGGCGGCCAGCGCCGCTACGGCAAACACCAGTGCATACAGCGGTGTGCTCCAGCGCCACTGCTGTTGCTCCACCAGCCAGCTGGCCACCAGCGGCGCCGTGCCGGCAAACAGCGCCATCGCCAGCGAATAGGCGATGGAAAACACCGTGCAGCGCTGCCGCTGCGGCACCATCGCCACCCCCAGCACCCCCTGGGCGCCCATGGTGGCCATCAGCGGCAGCAGCAGCAGCGTCAGCGCCACCACCAGCGCCTGCAGCGATCCCCCCTGGCCGATCAGCAGCCCCGTGGGCATCACCAGCAGCAGCGCCAGGTTGCCCCAGCGGTTCACGCGCACCAGCCCCCAGCGGTCGGCCAGGTGGCCCCCCAGCACCACCAGCGGCAGCCCCAGCGTTTGCAGCACCGTGGCCACCGTATTGGCGCCCGTGCTGTCACCAGCGCGTTGGCCCGTGAAATCCACCAGAAACACAAACGCCAGGTAAAAGATCACATTGGCGAAGCTCACCAGCGCCATCACCCGCAGCACCAGCCGCCACTCCCTCACCATCTGCCGCAGCTGCTCGGCTACCGCTGCCCCCACCGCGGCCAGGCTGCCGAGAGGCGGGGCGGCCGCTTCTGGCTCCAGGGTTTCGGGCATGGAGCGCCGCATCCACAGCCCCAGTGCCGCCACCAGCGCCCCCAGCAGAAACGGCAGCCGCCAACCCCAGGCCACCATCCCCGCTGGCCCCACCAGAGCGCCGATCACCGCCGCCGTGAGCGACCCGAGGCTGAATCCCACCAGCCCGCCGGCGGTGGCCACGCTGGAAAGCAGGCCGGCGTGCCCCCGGGCCGCGGCCTCGGTGGCGTAGGTGATGCTGCCCGTGAATTCACCCCCCACCGAGAAGCCCTGCAGCATCCGCAGCAGCACCAGCAGACTGCCGGCCGCCATGCCGATCTGGGCATGGGTGGGCAGCAATCCGATCGCCAGGCTGCCCAGCCCCATGATCACGATGCTGAGGCTGAGCATCAGCCGTCGCCCGAGCAGATCCCCCAGGGGTCCGAGCACCAGGCTGCCCACCGGTCGCATCAGATAACCCACCGCAAACACCCCGAAGGAGGCCATCGTCTGCAGGGCTGGCACGTCGGCCGGGAAGAACACCTGGCCCAGATCGCTGGCCACGTAGCCATACACGGCGAAGTCGTACCACTCGAGCGCGTTGCCCAGCAGGGCGGCCAGGGTGGCCTGGCGGCGCTGGCGGGGAGTCAGGTCCATCGGGGTCAACTGGTGTTCAGAGATCCGCGGCGGTGGCCAGCGGGCTCTGCGGCCCATCCAGCAGCCTCGGGATCGCCAATCGCAGGCTGGTTATCACGGCCACCGCCGTATCGGTGGCGGGGAAGTAGTCCAGCTCGCGCCGCCGCCCCGGCCGGTCCAACTTCACCACCATTCCCGGTGTCGTGCCGCTCCAGGCCTCTTCCACCAGTTGGCGCAACTTCTCCCTTGTGCTCTGGCTTGTGCTCTGGCGTGACTTCCTCACTTGATCTGTTCAAACACGGAGAACATCGGCAGATACATGGCCACCAGAATGGATCCCACGATACCGCCCACGATCACAATCATTGCCGGTTCGAGCATCGAGGTGAGCACCTTCACCGCTGCCGCCACTTCGTCTTCATAAAAATCGGCCACTTTGGCGAGCATGGCGTCCATGCCGCCGGTTTCCTCGCCGATCGCCAGCATGCTGATCGCCATCTCCGGAAACACGCCCTTATGGCCCAGGGCACGGCTCAGGGGGATGCCCTCCATCACCTCCTGCCGCGAACTCAGAATCGCATCGGAAATCACGGCATTGCCGGAGGTTTCATGCACGATGTCGAGCGTGAGCAAAATCGGCACGCCGGCCCGGGTGAGCGAGCTGAAGGTGCGGCAGAACTGGGCCGTGGCCGTTTTCTGAATCAGGTCGCCGAACAGCGGCACCTGCAGGATCAACGCATCGATCGCCCGGCGGCCGGCGGCGGTGGCGTAGTAGCGCATCAAGGCCCAGCTGCCCAGCACCAGACTGCCGGCAAGGATCAGGCTGAACGAGGAGCGCAGCAGCCCGCTCAGATCCACCATCAGCTGCGTGAATAGCGGTAGCTCGGCGCCCAGATCTTCAAAGATTCCCGCAAAGGTGGGAATCAGAAAGATCGTCATTCCCAGAAAAACCAGAATGGCGATCACCAGCACCGATACCGGGTAGCCCAGCGCTCCCTTGATCTGGTTCTGCAGCCTGGCGTTGTCTTCCAGCAGCCGGGCCAGCCGCTTGAGGGTTTCATCGAGCACGCCGCCGATTTCGCCCGCTTCCACCATCGCCACGGTGAGCTTGTCAAACACCTTGGGCCAGCGCCGCATCGCCGTGGCCAGCGAGCCACCCTGGTTTACCTCTCCGCTCAGCCCCTGCAGCGCTCGCCGAAACCGAGGGTTGCGTTGCTGACCCGCCATCAGGTCGATGCTGCGCACGATCGGGATGCCCGCATCCACCAGTGCCGCCAGCTTGCTGGCGAACAGAGCCTTGTCGCGGATGCCAACCGCCGGTTCCAGCAGCCGGTTCAGGTCCCAGCGTGAGGCGGTTGTCTCAGGCCTGCTCGCGGTTTTCTTCGCTCCCTGCCGGGCCACCACGCTGCTGGCCACGATGCCGCGGCGTCGCAGGCTGCGCCGGGCGGCGGCCCCATCCGCAGCGCTCAGCGTGATCTGCCGCGTCTGGCCTCGCCCATTCACATAGGTGGCCTCAAACTCCGCCATCGGGTGCCTCAGCCATCGGCCAGCAGCCGTTCCAGCTCCTCCGGTCGGGTGGTGCGGCCCAGGCCCTCATCGCGGCTCACCTCACCCCGCTGCACCAGATCGGCCAGGGCCCGCTCCAGGGTCTGCATCCCAAACTGCGCGCCGGTCTGGATCTGCGAATAGAGCTGGGCGGTTTTGCCCTCGCGAATCAGGTTGGCGATCGCTGGTGTATTGATCATGATCTCCTGCGCCATCACCCGCCCGTATTGGCCCGGCGCCGGGTGGCTGCGGCGGCAGAGCGTCTGCGAAAACACCGCCAGCAGACTGTTGCTCAGCTGCACCCTAATCTGGGTTTGCTGGGCGGCGGGAAACACATCCACCATGCGGTCAACCGTTTGTGCTGCCGAGCTTGTGTGCAGGGTGCCGAAGACCAGGTGGCCTGTTTCGGCAGCGCTGATCGCCAGCTGAATCGTTTCCAGATCGCGCAACTCCCCCACCAGAATCACATCGGGATCCTCGCGCAAGGCCGCCCGCAGAGCATTGGCAAAACTGCGGGTGTCTTCATGCACCTCCCGCTGGTGAATGATGCTGCGATCGCTCTGAAACGTGAATTCAATCGGATCCTCGATCGTGAGGATGTGTTCGCTGCGGCTGTGGTTGATGTGGTCGAGCAGCGACGCCAGGGTGGTGGTCTTGCCGGAGCCGGTGGGGCCTGTCACCAGAATCAGGCCCTTGGGTTTGCGGCTCATCGCCTCCACCACCGGCGGCATGCCCAGCATCTCCAGCCGGGGAATGCTGTTGCCCAGCGCCCGCAGGCAGGCGGCGTAGCTGCCCCGCTGCCGATACACATTCACCCGAAACCGCGACACCCCTTTCAATCCATAGGAGCAGTCCAGCTCCCAGGTCTGCTCGAGCTGTTTGCGCTGGGCGTTGTTGAGCAGCGCGAAGATCAGACGGTTGCAGAGATCCTCGCTCAGCTCCTCCTCTCGCATCGGCCGTAGCGCCCCGTTGAACCGGCCGTAGGGCGGCAGTCCGGCGGCCAGGTGCAGGTCGCTGCCGCCATCCTGCACCAGCTCCTCCATTAGTTGTTCGATCGCCAGGTCCATCGGGCGCCTCCGCTTCAACCCCTCGCGCTCAGACAGTACGGGCATTCGAGCCAGTCGTCTTCCAGACCGGCGCCGCAGCTGCTGCAGCTGAGGGTGTGAATGGCGCGCAGGCGCCGCTCGGCCTCCAGCTCGGTTTCGGTGAGCAACATCCGCTCTACCTCCTCCAGGGTGGTGAGGCCCTGCCGCACCAGCTCCAGGCCATAGCCCAGCAGCGTGGTCATGCCGTTTTCCAGCGCCAGGCGGCGCAGCACATCGGTGCTGGCCCGCTTGGCCACCGCCGCGGAGAGGGTGTCATTCATCAGCATGATTTCGAATACGCCCACCCGGCCCCGGTAGCCGATGCCCTGGCAGGCCGGGCAGCAGCCGGGGCTGCCAGGCGCCGTATGCCGCGCCCGGTAAAAGGTCACGGCCTGTTCGCGGCCCGCCACCATGCCGAAATGCTTCAGCTCTTCGCCATCCGGCTGGTAGGGATCACGGCACTGATCGCACACCCGCCGCAGCAGACGCTGGGAAATGATGCCGATCAGCGAGGCGCTCACCAGAAACGGTTCCACCCCCATTTCATCCAGCCTTGCCAGGGCGCTCGGTGCATCGTTGCTGTGCAGGGTGGTGAGCACCAGGTGGCCGGTGAGAGCCGCCTCAATCGCCGTCTTGGCGGTTTCCAGATCACGGGTTTCGCCCACCAGCAGCACATCGGGGTCCTGCCGCATGAAGGCCCGCAGGGCTGTGCTGAAGTTGAGCCCCTTGTCGCGGTTCACCTGGGTCTGGGTGATGCCGGGCAGCACGTATTCGATCGGATCCTCCACCGTGGAGATATTGATCGCCGGGTCGTTGCGCTCCGACAGCAGGGCGTAGAGCGTGGTGGATTTGCCGGAGCCCGTGGGACCGGTCACGAGGATCATGCCGAAGGGTCTTGCCCCCATGGCCCGCAGCAGCTGGCGCGCTTCCGGATCGGTGATCAGATGGTTGAGACCCAGCTGGGTGCTGGAGCTGTCGAGCAGCCGCAGGCACACCTTCTCGCCGTGGTTGCTGGGCAGCGTGCTCACCCGCACGTCCAGCTTGCGACCGCGGTAGATCCGGCGGATGCGGCCGTCCTGGGGCATGCGCCGTTCGGAGATATCGAGGTCGGCCATGATCTTGAGCCGGGAAGTGATCGCCGGCACCAGGCTTTTGGGCAGGCGATCCATGGTGCGCAGCACCCCGTCGAGGCGAAAGCGGATCACCAGGCCGCTCTCCTGCGGTTCCAGGTGAATGTCGCTCGCCCCCATCGTGAGGGCCTCGATCAGCACCTGATCCACCAGGCTCACCACCGGCGAGGTGCTGGCCTCGCGGCTGCTCTGCTCCAGGTCTTCGTCGGCCTCCACCACTTCCGCGAGGCTGTCGCCGGCCGGCACCAGGGGGCTGGCGTCGCGGAACAGCCGCTGGGGGTTGGCAGCGGCAGCGGGGTGCTCCGTCGGCGTGGGGTCGGGCGCGGCCAGCACCTGCTTCAGATCAGCCACCAGGGCCGGCCGCAGCTGCACCGCCGTGCCGCCGGCCTGCAGCGCCTGCGTGAGTTCCTGTCGCTGCTCCCAACGCCAGTCGGCCGGCACCGCCACCACCAGACCTTCGCTGCCCTGGCGCATCGGCACACAGCCCAGTTGCTGCCAGCGTTCAGCCGTGAGGCTGGTGCCCCCCTGGCGCAGCCGTGGATCGGCCGCGGCCAGCTCCAGCGGTTCGAGCAGGGGTTCGCCCAGCAGCAGTTCCATTCGCACGCGCTCCCGACCGGGCGGATCCGCCGAAACCGCTGGGTCCGAAGTGCTGTGCGTCATGGCTCGGCGGATCCCGGGGTGCGGGTGCTGAGGTGCGGGCTTCCGCCGCTTGTGGAGGTTGCCCCTGCCCCTTCAACATATCGAGATCCGATCGCGATGCCAGGCGACATGAGCGGCGACATCCACCCCGGCGACATCCCCACCGAGGGCCTGCCCCAGCCGGACCCAGCCGATCCCACCCCCCCGGCCGACGCCCCCGAGGCCGAGGTTGCTGCGCCGGAGGGTGCGGAGGCCACCCCCGACCTGGAGCGTGCCCTGGAGGCACTCAAGGCCGAACACGAGACCCTCAAGGGGCAGTACATGCGCATGGCGGCGGATTTCGACAACTTCCGCAAACGCCAGAGCCGCGACCTCGAAGACCTGCGTCACCAGATTGCCGCCGGCACCCTCAGCGAGATCCTTCCGGTGGTCGACAACTTCGACCGCGCCCGTCAGCAGCTCAATCCTCAGCATGAGGAGGCCCAGTCGCTGCACCGCAGCTACCAGGGGTTGTATAAGCAACTGGTGGATGTGTTCAAGCAGCTGGGGGTGGCGCCGATGCGCGTGGAGGGCGAGCCCTTTGATCCCAGCCTGCATGAGGCGGTGCTGCGCGAACCCAGCCACGACCACCCGGAGGATGTGGTGACCGAAGAACTGCAGCGCGGCTATCAGCTCAATGGCCGGGTGCTCCGCCATGCGCTGGTGAAGGTATCGATGGGGCCGGGCCCCGGCGGCGAGGCCCCAGCTGAGGAGCAGGGCGGCTGATGGCCGACTACTACGACCTGCTGGGCGTCAGCCGCGACGCTGACGCCGAAACGCTCAAACGGGCCTACCGGCGCCTGGCGCGCCAGTACCACCCCGATGTGAACAAAGACCCCGGAGCGGAGGATCGTTTCAAGGAGATCGGCCGCGCCTATGAGGTGCTCAGCGATCCCCAGACCCGCGCCCGCTACGACCAGTTCGGCGAGGCCGGCCTCGGCGGTGGCGGCGGCATGCCCGACATGGGCGACATGGGCGGATTCGCCGACCTGTTCGAAACCTTTTTCAGCGGCTTCGGTGGCGCCGCCGGCGGTGGCGCCCCCCGTCGCCGCGGCCCCCGTCAGGGCGACGACCTGCGCCTCGACCTCGCCGTGACATTCAGCGAGGCTGTGTTCGGCGTGGAAAAGGAGGTGCAGATCCGCCACCTGGAAACCTGTTCCACCTGCAAGGGCAGCGGTGCGCGCTCCCCCAGCGGCCCCACCACCTGCGGCACCTGCGGCGGCGCCGGCCAGGTGCGCCGCGCCACCCGCACCCCCTTCGGCAACTTCACCCAGGTGGCCCCCTGCCCCAGCTGCGATGGCAGCGGCCAGGTGATCGCCGATCCCTGCGGCAGCTGCGGCGGCCAGGGTCTGCAACAGGTGCGCAAGACATTGCGCATCAACATCCCCGCCGGCGTTGACACCGGCACGCGTCTGCGCGTGGCCAATGAAGGCAATGCCGGCCAGCGCGGCGGTGCTCCCGGCGATCTCTACGTGTTCCTCAGCGTTCAGGCCCACCCTCACTTGCGGCGTGAGGGCACCACCATTCACTCCGAGGTGGCGCTCAACTACCTCCAGGCCATTCTCGGCGACACCATCGAGGTGGAAACGGTGGATGGGGCGGAGAAGCTGGAGATACCGGCCGGCACCCAGCCCGGCGCTGTGCTCATGCTGAGCGGCAAGGGGGTGCCGCGGCTCGGGAATCCCGTGGCCCGCGGCAATCACCAGTTCACGGTGAAGGTGCAGCTGCCTACCAAGCTCAGCGGTGATGAGCGCGAGCTGCTGGAGCAGTTGGCCGGCCACCACACCCGCAAAGGCTCCAAGCCCCATCACAAGAGTGGCCTGTTTGGCGGTCTGTTCGGTTGAGCAACCCCATGGCTGCCGATACCGCGCCCCACCGCCAGCTCGACCTGCGCGGCACCCCCTGCCCGCTCAATTTCATCCGTACCCGGCTCACCCTCGAGTCGGTGCCTGTCGGCGCTGTGCTTGAGGTGCTGCTCGATCGCGGAGAACCGGAGCGCATGGTGGCCGATGGCATCGCCGCCGCCGGCCATGGGGTCAGCGTGGAGCCGCTCGATGGGGCTGCGGTGCGGCTGCGGATCCGCTGCAGCCGTGTCTGATCCCCAGGCCGGCGTGGGCGCCGCCGCCTGGGGGCTGGTGGTGGCCCTCCAGGCCAATTACTGCCAGGTGGTGCTGGATGCCGCCGGCCCCCACGGCGCCATCAGCCTGCTCTGCACCCGCCGCAGCCGCCTCGGCAACGCCGGTGAGCAGGTGTGGGTGGGTGATCGCGTGCGCGTGGAGGCCATCGATCGCCACGCCGGCCGCGGTGTGGTGGCCGCCTGCGAGCCCCGCCGTTGCCTGCTGCAGCGCCCGCCGGTTGCCAACGTGGCACGCGTGCTGGTGGTGGTGGCCCTGCGCCAGCCTGAGATCGACCCCCTGCAGCTCACCCGCTTTCTGCTCACAGCGGAGGCCACCGGATGTCCGGTGCTGCTGGTGATGGCCAAGGCCGATCTGCTCACCGAAGCCGAACGGCTGGCCTGGCCGCGGCGTTTGGCCGGCTGGGGCTATCCCCCCCTGCTCGTGTCGAGTCACAGCGGCTATGGGCTGGAGGCCCTGCGGCGGGTTTTGGTCGCTGAAGCCGGCATCCAGGTGATCTGCGGCCCCTCCGGTGTGGGCAAGAGCAGCCTGATCAATGGCCTGCTGCCCGATCTGCAGCTGCGGGTGGGGGCCGTGTCGGGCCGGCTGCAGCGCGGCCGTCACACCACCCGCCATGTGGAGCTCTTTGCCCTCGGGGGTGGTGCCCTGCTGGCCGATTCGCCAGGGTTCAACCGGCCCGACCTGCCGGCGGATCCTGCGGCCCTCGGCGCCCTGTTTCCCGAGGTGCGGGCCGCCCTGGCCGCTGGTGGCTGCCGCTTCCGCGACTGCCGCCATCGCGGTGAGCCCGGCTGTCGCCTCGGCAGCCACTGGGATCGCCAGGCTCTCTATGCCCGCTGCCTCGAGGAGGTGGAGGCGCAGGCAACAGCTGCGGCAGCGCCACCCCCAGGGCAGCGCCGCCGCCAGCAGGCGTCGCGACGCCGCCAACGCCAGGCTCTGACCGACGCGGTCAGCCCCCCAGACCCGGAAGATTGAGATCCAAGCCACCGGTGAGCGTTTCCATCCGCTCGCGCATGGTGCCGGTGGAGAGGGTGTAAGCCGCCTGCAGGGCCTCCAGCGTGGCCGCTTCCGCCGCGTCGGGCCCCTGTTGCAGCAGCTCCGCTGACAGCCGCACCCGCAGGGGCTGTTGGTTGCCCGACAGCCACACGCTCGCCTGCCCATCGGCGCTGGTGCCCTCCAGCTCCATCGCATCGAGCTCCTCCTGGAGCTTCTGGGCGTCCTGCTGAATCTGCTGGGCCTTGCGGAAGGCCTCGGTCAGCTGGCCGAAGTTGGGAAGTCCGAAGCCCGCCATGGTCACCGGGTGAATCAGCCAAAGCTAGTGCGCCGTCAGAACCCCAGGCGCTTCACCTCGGGGTGGAGGGCTACCCCCCGGCCGGCCAGCACCTTGTGCTGCACCAGCCGGATCAGGCTGTCGATGTCGGCGGCGCTGGCGTTGCCGCTGTTCACGATGAAATTGGCGTGCAGGGGAGACACCTGGGCGCCGCCCACGCTCAGGCCCTTGAGCCCCAGCTCTTCGATCAGGCGGCCGGCCTTGAGCGGTTCCGGATTGCGGAACACACTGCCGCAGCTGGGTTGCTGGTATGGCTGGGTGCTGGTGCGGCTGTGCAGGTTGGTGCTGGTGCGCTGGCTCACCTCAGCCGGGTCGTGGCCGGGTTGCAGCCGCAGCCGGGCGGAGAGCACCAGCAGGGGCTCCTCCTGCAGGCGGCTGTGGCGATAGGCGAAAGCCAGATCGGCAGCGGTCAGGCGAAACGGCTCGTGGGGGCGTGCCGGATCGATCACCAGGGCGGAGTCGAAGCAGTCGGCCAGGCAGCCTCCCTGGGCGCCGGCATTCATCACCACGGCACCGCCCACCGTGCCGGGAATGCCCACGGCCCATTCCAAACCCGCCAGCCCGGCCCGGGCGGCCTTGCGCGCCAGCGTGGGGATGGGCTCCCCGGCTTCGGCTTCCACCAGCCCGCTGCTGCCATCGAGTTGGCTGCCCTGGAGCCGTCGGTTGCACAGGGTCAGTCCCTCCAGGCCGCTGTCGGCGATCAGCAGGTTGGAGCCGGCGCCAATGCAGCGGTAGGGCCGGCCCGCGGCCACCGCCCAGGCGGCCAGAGCCACCAAGGCATCCTGGTTGGCCGGTTCGGCGAACCATTCGGCCGGTCCACCCACCTTCCAGGTGGTGAATTCCAGCAGGGAGGCGCCGGCGCGCAGGCCCGGCGGCGGCTCAGGGGCGGTGGTCATCTCAGGCGATGGCCACCGGCCTGGGGTCGGCGTCGGCCGCCGCCGCCAGCCGATCCCAGAGGCTGTTCACGTCGCCGGCGCCCATCGCCAGCACCAGATCACCAGAGCGGCTCACGCGGGCCACCAGGCTGGCCAGCTCCTCCATGGAGGCGGCCACCTGCACATTGAGGGCGGGGTTGAGGGCGCTCACCTTCTCGCCCAGGGCAGCGCTGCTGATGCCGGCGATCGGCGCTTCACCGGCGCTGTAGAGCGGGGCCAGCACCAGGCTGTCGGCACCGGCAAGGGCCGCGGCAAAGCCGTCGATGAACTGGGCGGTGCGGCTGTAGCGGTGGGGCTGAAACACGGCCAGCAGCCGCTGGGGGGGATGGGGCAGCGTGCTGCGGCCTGAATCCACCATCAGGCGCGCCATGGCCATGGTGGTGGCCACCTCGCTGGGGTGATGGGCGTAATCGTCCACCACCACCCGCTCGCGCCAAACGCCGCGGCAATCGAAGCGGCGGCCAGGGGTGCGCAGATCGGCGATCGCCTCCACCAGTGCAGCGAACGGCACCCCTTCCAGCCGACAGGCCGCCAGGGCGGCCGCCGCATTGCTGAGGTTGTGGCGACCCGGCAGGGGCAGCTCAATCTCGCCTACCGCCTGGCCGGCCTCATGGAACACCGCTCGGCTGCCGTCACCCCGCTGCTCCACGGGCACCAGCGCGAAATCCGCCCCATCGGCCGCCGTGATCGACCACCAGGCATCGGCCCGAAAGTGCCGCCGCAGGATGGGGTCGTCGCCGTTGGCCAGCAGCCGCTGGCAGCGCTGCGCGTACAGCGCCATGGTGGCGATCAGGGCCTCCAGGTTGGGGTAGTGATCGGTGTGGTCGAGCTCCAGGTTGGTGATCACCCCCAGGGCAGGGCTGAATTTCACCAGGGTGCCGTCGGATTCATCGGCTTCGGCCACCAGCAACTCTCCTTCGCCGTGGCAGTAGTTGCTGCCAAGCGCGGGCACGATGCCCCCGATCACCGCGGTTGGGCGGGCACCAGCGGCCAGCAGCAGGCTGGTGATCAGGGTGCTGGTGGTGGTTTTGCCATGGGTACCGGCGACGGCGATCGACCGTTGGCTGTTGATCAGGGCAGCCAGAACGTCGGAACGGTGGCAGACCTCCAGATCAAGCTCGCGCACGCGGGCCAGTTCGGGGTTGCTCGCCGGCACCGCTGAACTGAGCACCACCCGCGGCCGCGGCCCGCCTGCCGCCAGCACCGCGTCGAGGCTGGCGGCCGTCTGCTCCAGCACCACCTGCACGCCGCAGGCCCGCAGCCTGGCCACCACAGCGTTGTCGCGGCGGTCGGAGCCGCTCACGCTCCAGCCCCGCTGGGCCAGGATTCCAGCCAGGGCCGACATGCCGATGCCGCCCACTCCGATGAAGTGCAACGGCTGCCGGGGATCGAGCTGGGGTGCCAAGGGCCTCTCCGAACCGGGC
>JAYKGR010000161.1:0-6817 GCA_035285645.1 Cyanobacteriota bacterium
ACAAGGGCATGTGGAAGGTGGGCCGGGTTGGATTTGAACCAACGTAGGCAGAGCCAGCGGATTTACAGTCCGCCCCCATTAACCACTCGGGCACCGACCCGAACCACACCTCAAGAACTTACCAGCCGGTCGGCACCCCTGCCTACGATCAGGACCCCTGGGGCTGAACCGCTGCCGATGCGTCTGCTGCTGCTGAACGGCCCCAACCTCAACCAGCTGGGCCTGCGCGAGCCCGGCCTTTACGGCGCCCTCACCCTGGCCGCCATCGAGGCCAGCCTGCAGCGCCAGGCTGAGGGCCTGGCCGTGGAGCTCACCACTTTTCAGAGCAACCACGAGGGTGCCCTGGTGGATCGGATCCACGAGGCCCGCGGCCGCTGCGACGGCATCCTCATCAACGCCGGCGCCTACACCCACACCTCGATCGCCCTGCGCGATGCCCTGCTGGCGGTGGCGATCCCGTTTGTGGAGCTGCACCTGAGCAACGTGCACGCCCGCGAGCTCTTTCGCCATCACTCGTATCTGGCCGACGTGGCGGTGGGGGTGATCAGCGGCTTCGGCGCCGCCAGCTACGGCCTGGCCCTGGAGGGTTTGGTGGCCCATCTGCGCGCCGCGGCGCCCCACACGCAGCCATGAGCGCGCCCATCGCCCGGGTGAAATGGCTGGCGGCGCCCACCGGTGAAGCCTGGCTGGCGGCGGCGATCGCCCGCCCCGATCTGGTGCTGATCGACCACGCCCACTGCGAGCGCAAGGCCGCCGGCGTGGCCCTGCAGATGATGTTTCGCTACCCCTCCGATGGACAGCTGGCCGCAGCCCTCAGCGCCCTGGCCCGCGAGGAGCTGGAGCATTTCGAGCGGGTGCTGGCGCTGCTGCAGGGCCGTGGCCTGGCCCTGCGGCCCCTGCCGGCGCCGGCCTACGGCGCCCGCCTTGGTGCGGCGGTGCGCCGCGCCGAGCCCGAGCGGCGGCTCGATGGCTTTTTGGTGGCCGGCCTGATAGAGGCCCGCAGCCACGAGCGCATGGCCCTGCTGGCCCTGCACAGCCCGGAGGCCGAGCTGCGCCAGCTCTACGGTGATCTGCTGGCCAGCGAAGCCCGCCACTTCGGCCTCTACTGGGTGCTGGCGGAGCAGCGCTACGGCCGCGCCGCCACCCTGGAGCGGCTGGAGCAGCTGGCCGAGGTGGAGGCGGCCGCCCTTGCCGCCGGGCCTTCAGAGCCGGAGGCCGTGCGGATGCATTCCTGCGGTCTCGCTGCCGCAGATCGTGCCTAGGATCGCAACAGCTCCCTCCACAGCGTGTGATGCGACCGATCGCCGCCGCCGGGTTGGTGGCCCTGCTGCTGCCCACCGCCGCCGCCTCAGCCCTCCCCCTCGGCCATCGCGGCAGCGTGCTGGTGAGCGGTGAACTCAACCCGCATTGGTCGGCGGTCACGATCATGCCCGCCGTGACCCGCAGCACCGGCGTGGGGCCCAATGTGAACTGGATGGAGCCCGACGCAGGCGGCAAGGGCGGCCATCGGCAGGAGCTCTGGAGCCTGCTGATGCTCACCCAGCGCCTGCACCGCTGGAATGGCGACCAATACCAGGCCAACGTGTGGGCCGGCACCGGCGTTGGCGTGCTCACCGTGCTGCCCGAGCAGGGCCGCGGCGGCCGGCACGGCGGCCACCATGGCGGCCATGGCTCCCACCGCCGCAGCTCCAACGACACCGAAAACTGGGCGGCCTGGTCGCCCTGGGTGCAGGGTGACTGGGAAACCCAGCGCCTCTACCTGGCTGCATCGGCTCGCTGGTTTCAGGCGCCGGATGTGGGCCGCCTGATGACCTCCGCCCGGGCCGGCGTGGCTCTCACTCCCGCCGACTACGACCGCTGGCAACCCTGGCTCATGCTCGAAGCCAACACCATGGAGGATCTCCAGTCCGGCGTGGAGATCACCCCCATGCTGCGGCTGCTGCACCGTCGGCTGCTGGCCGAAGCCGGTGTGAGCACCCGCGGCACCGTTCGCGTCAATCTCACCTACACCTTCTGAACCATGCGGCGCACGCCCCATCGCCTCGCTGTGCCCCTCGCAGCGCTGGCCATCAGCCTGATCCCCACCGCCCTGCTGGCGGCCTCGCCGGTGTATCGGATCAAGGTGGCCGGCATGGTGTGTTCGTTCTGCGCCCAGGGCATCGAAAAACGCGTGCTCACCGTGCCCGGTGCTGAGGCGGTGCGGGTGGATCTGTCGCAGCGGCTGGTGGAGGTCACCCCCCGCCAGGGGGCCGTGCTCGATCAGGCCGCCCTGCGCCGGGCGATCCGCGATGCCGGCTACGACGTGCGCAGCATCGAAGCCCCGGCCGCGGCGCCTCCCGCCAAGCCCCGCTGATGGCCTCTCCCGCAACAGAGCCGGGAGCCCTGCGCCAGGGGCGGCGCCTGCGCACGGTGCAGGCCCTCAGCCTGCTGTTCACCTCCGGCACCCTGATCTGTTGTGTGCTGCCGGCCATCCTGGTGCTGCTGGGGGCGGGCTCGGTGCTGGCCACCCTGGTGAGCCACGTGCCCGCACTGGTGGTGCTCTCGGAGCACAAGGGCCCGGTGTTTGGCCTGGCGGGCGCTGCCCTGCTGGTGGCCGGGCTGGGCTTGTGGCGTCAGGCGCGCCGCGGCAGCTGTCCCAGCGATCCCCGTCAGCAGCGGGCCTGTCAACGGCTGCAGCGCCAGGCCCGCTGGTTGTTTGCGCTCTCCCTCTCCGGTTACGGCTTGGCGGTGCTGGTCACCTTTCTGCTGCCGCGGCTGGGCTGATCAGGCCGGCTCCAGCAGGGGGAAGCGCTCGGCGATCGGATCACCGCTGAACTGGGCCACCCAGCCCTGGGGGTTGTCGAAGAAGCGGATGGCGGTGAACCGCGGTGCCGCGCCCATGTCAAACCAATGGAGGGTGCCAGCCGGCACGCGGATCCAGTCATCGGTCTGGCAGAGCACCTGCAGCACCTCCTCGCCGATGTGCAGGCAAAACAGCCCCTGCCCTTCCACAAAGAAGCGCACCTCGTCTTCGCTGTGGGTGTGTTCAGCCAGAAATTTCTGCCGCAGCGCTTCGCGATCGGGGTGCTCTGGCGTCAGCCGGATCGCATCCACGGTGGGGTAGGTGCCCCGGGCCTGCACGGCGGCGATCTCGCTGGCGTAAGCCGCCAGGATTTCCTCCGGTGCGGCGTCGGCGGCCAGGGCGGCCCGGGCCGGCCAGCGCTCAAAGCCGATCCCGCGGGCCGCCAGCTCGGCGGCGATCGTGGCTGGATCGTTGCTGGTCAGGGTGGGCAGGGGCTGATGGCCCCGGTCGGGAAAGATGTTCAGAACACTCATCCGTCGATCCGTGGGGCGGCTTCAGCCTAGAAAGAGCCCTGACTTGCGTTCGTTGCGGTGATGGGGGCCCCCTGGGATCAGCTGGCCGGTGAGCCGGCGTCGGCAGGGGTCACCCTGGTGGGTGTGGGGCCCGGCGATCCCGATCTGCTCACCGTGGCGGCCGTGCGGGCGATCCGCTCGGCGGCGGTGGTGGCCTATCCGGTGGCCCGGCCGGAGGCCGAGGGCATGGCGGCCCGCATCGCCCACCCCTGGATCGCCCCCGGCCAGCGGCGCCTGCCCCTGGTGCTGCCGATGGTGGAGGCGGCCGAGCCGCGGCGGCTGGCCTGGCACGACGCGGCCGATCGGCTGGCCGCCGAGGTGGCCGCCGGCCATGCGGTGGCGCTGCTGTGTGAAGGCGATGCCTCCCTCTATGCCTCCGGCTCCTACGTGCTGCTGGCCCTGGCGGCCCGCCATCCCGGCGTGACGCTGAAGGTGGTGCCGGGCATCACGGCGCTGGCCGCTGCCGCCGCCGCCGCCTGTGGGCCAGCGGGGCCCTGGCCTCTCGCCCTGCAGCAGGAGCCGCTGCTGATTCGCCCCACCCCCGCTTCCCCCGCCGCCCTCCATCGGCTGCTGGCCGCCGCCGATGGGGGCGTGCTGGTGCTGCTCAAGCTGGGCCACCGCTGGCCCTGGGTGCGCGAGGTGCTCGGCGCCTGCGGGCTGCTGGAGCAGGCCCTGCTGGCCCAGCGGGTGGGTTGGCCCGATCAGCGGCTGGTGAGCGCCGCGGCGATGCCGGCCGAGGAGCAGCCCTACTTCTCGCTGCTGCTGATCCGCCGCGGCTGGCCGGCGGTGCTGCCCTGAGTCAGCCCGCCAGCTGCTCCTGGGCCCGGGCCAGCAGCTCCAGGGCCGCCGCGGGCGTGGCTGCGGCCATAAGGGCGCCACGCAGCTGCGGCGCGCCGCTGAAGCCGATGCAGGTCCAGGCCAGGTGCTTGCGGGCGATCAGCAGGCCGTGGTCGCCATGGCGGGCCAGCAGGGCGCGCAGCTGGCCGCTCGCCAGCTCCAGCCGCTCGCGGGGGCCCGGGGTGGGCGGCACGGGGCGATCGGCCAGGGCGGCGGCGATCTGGCCCACCAGCCAGGGGGCGCCCATGGTGCCCCGGCCCACCATCACCCCGTCGGCGCCGGTGCGGGCCAGGCAGCGGCGGGCCGCCTCGGGCGTGCTGATGTCGCCGTTGGCGATCAGCGGAATCGCCAGCGCCCGCTTCACGGCGGCGATGGCGGCCCAGTCGGCCTCGCCGCGAAAACCCTGCTCGCGGGTGCGGCCGTGCAGGGTGAGCAGCTGGGCGCCGGCGTTCTGCAGCTGGAGGGCCCAGGCCACCGCCCCGGCCGCCGCCTCGGCCCCGGCACCGCACCACCCCAGCCGGGTTTTCACCGTCACCGGGATCGCCACGGCCTCAGCCACGGTTTCCACGATGCAGGCCGCCAGCTCCGGGTCGCGGATCAGGCCGCTGCCGCCCCCTTTTCGAGCGATCTTCTTCACCGGGCAGCCCATGTTGATGTCGATCAGAAAGGCACCGGCCGCTTCGGCGCGGCGAGCCGCCTCGGCCATGGCGCCCGGCCGGTGATCGAACAGTTGCACGCCGATCGGGCCGGCTTCGGCGGCCAGCTCCTCCACCTTCTGGCGGCCGTGCCCCAGCTCCAGGCTGGTGGCGTTCACCATCTCGGTGAACAGCAGCGCCTCCGGTGCCCAGCGCCGCACCAGCTCCCGGAAGATGCGGTCGCTCACCCCCGCCAGCGGCGATTGCAGCACGCGGCAGCGCAGCAGGCGCGGCTGGCCGCGGCCGGCCAACGCCAGCGGCGGCCGCGGGGCCGGCGGGTTGGGGGTCTGGCTGGCGGAGGGAGCGGTGATCATGGTGATCCGATTGTCGGACTCCAGGCCGATGACTGCCGCTGAAGCCGCCGCCGCCCCCGTGGCCTACCCCCTCAGCCGCGAGCTGCTGGAGGCGGTGCTGGCCGATCGCCTCAGCGATCGCTTCGTGTGTGAACTGATCTGGCCGCGTCTGGGTTACGCCCCCGATGGCAGCGGCATCTGGTGCGCGGGCCCCACCACCGCCCCGGCCTGGCGGGAGGCATTTGCGCGCGAGCCCCAGTTCATCGCCGAGCGTCCGCCCAACGTGGCTCTCACCCGGGCGATCGCCAAGGAGCACAAGCAGCTGCTCAAGCAGCAGCTGGGTTTTGCCGGCTACACCATCGGCGAGCTGTATCCCCGCCGCACCCGCCGCGCCACCGCCGTGAACTGGCTGCTGGCCTACCTGGCCGAGCGGGGTGAACCGTTGCCGGCGTCGGGCCCGCTGCCGGAGCTGCTGCCCGCGCCAGCGGATCCGGTGGCCGGTCATCCGGGGGATCTGCCGGTGCGCTGAGCGTGCGGTGTCGGGCCTGGAGGCCTGTGGTTGTCGCAGACATGCGCTGGCCCTGTTGCTTAGCCATGGGCGAGACACCTTGAGTTGATGAGCAGCGCCACCGCCGAATGCATCATTCACGGAGGCCCCATCCTGACGATGGAGCCTGCGCAACCCCGCGTCGAGGCGATCGCCATCGCTGGGGGGCGGATCGTGGCGGTGGGCTCCCTGGGTGAGGTGATGGCCCATGCCGGGTCCGCTACCCGGCAGGTGGATCTGGCCGGCCGCACGCTGCTGCCGGGCTTCATCGACGCCCACGGCCACTTCGCCAATGCCCTGCAGGTGGTGGGCTGGGCCAACATTCAGCGGCCGCCGGCCGGGCCGGTCACCAGCATCGCCAGCCTGCAGCAGGTGCTGCGCGAGCACGTGGTGCGCCATCCGGTGGGCAAAGGCAAGTGGGTGATCGCCTACGGCTACGACGTGGACGGCTTATCCGATGGCCGGCAGCTCGACAAGGCCGATCTCGATCCGCTGTTTCCGGAGAACCCGGTGATGGTGATCCACAACTCGAATCACGGCGCGGTGCTTAACAGCCGCGCCCTGGCCATGACCGGTTACGACGCCAGCACCCCCGACCCGGCCGGCGGGGTGATCGTGCGCCAGCCTGCAGCTGATCGATCCCACCGTGGCCAACACCACCCTGGCCCTGGCCGCCAGCATCTCCACCCTCGCTCAGGCCGCCACCGTGCTGCTGATGGGCTTTTCTCGGCGATCGCCTCGGGCGCCGCCGCATGCTGATGGGGGCCCTGCTGCTGTCGATCACCGGCGACGGCATCGCCCTGGCGGCCCCCAACGCGGGACTGTTCCTGTTGGGTCGCGCTGTGGTGGGCATCGGCGTGGGGGCTGTGCTGGCCCTCACCTTTGCGGCTGTCCGCTTTGTGAGCCGCACCGAACTGCTGGGCAAGGCCCTGGGGGTGTGGAATCTGCTGATCATCGCCGGTTGCATCGGCGGGTCGCTGCTGGGCGGGGTGCTGGCCGACAGCAGCTGGCGCCTGGCCCTGGGTTTGGTGCCCCTGATCGCGCTGCTCTGTCTGCCGCTGGTGCCGCGGCTGCTGCCCGAAATGCCCGCC